>DAOTUS010000144.1:0-11729 GCA_034437415.1 Herpetosiphonaceae bacterium | reverse complement strand
ATATATGGCGTCCCTCCCGCGAATACGTGCGCTTTTTGGGTTTCCCGGTCATCGCGCAGGTCGGTGCGAACGCCATACATGGTGTCCATGGGCCTAATCTAACATTGTCAAAGTAATTACCCCGGAATGGCGCGAGAAGGAAAGATAGTGAATATTTGCGCGATCTAATCCTTCGTGCGGGTACCCGCGTGCGGGTGTCGTGGCCTTCGTGGATCGAAAGTAAACGCCCCTATTACCCTAATCGCTTAGTGCAACCGCCGCGTCGCTCCAGGTCTGGCAAAAACCCACCGCGCGGGCCACGATCGCATCGCGCTGCTCGGCGGCCAGCAGCATATGGCCCACGCCCTCCCACCAGGTCAGCTCGACCGGCCCAGCCAGACGGCGGGCCAGCTCGACGGCCGAGCGGGCGCTGGCGGTCTCGTCCTGGGTGCCGTGCATAATCAGGGTTGGCGTGGTGATGGCGGGGATGACGTTGCGCGCCGCCCGCAGCAGCGCCACCAGCTCGCCCAGGGCCGCCAGCGGCATGCGAATATGCTGGCGCAACACCGCCTGCACGGCCAGGTCATCGAGATCAACCTCGGGGTCGAACTGCTGAATCTGGGCGCGCACCTGCTGGTCGCTGAAGTCGGCCTTGGCCAGCGGCCGGAAGGCCGGCATCACATGCTTGATCAGCGGGACCAGCCGCATCGCCCAGGCCGGCGCCAGCTCGGTTGGCACCGATAGGAGCAGCAGCCCATCGATCGGCTGCTCGGCGGCCAGCAGGCAGGCCAGCGCGCCGCCCATCGAGAATCCACCGACAATCATCTGCCGATGCTGGCCGCGCATTGCGCTGAGCGCCGCCCGCGCCGCCGCCAGCCAGTCGCGCCAGGCGTGGTCGGCGAGGTCGTGGGGCACGCCGCCGTGGCCGGGCAGCACCGGGATTTCCACCGCAAACCCAGCCGCCGCCAGCCCCGCGCCCAGCGGCAGCAGCTCCTGCGGATCGCCGCTGAATCCGTGCAGCAGCAGCACGCCAACCCCGTTTGTGCCCGCCGCCGTCCACGGCCCGCGCAGCCATAGTCCCATGTGGGTTCCTTTCAGTGTTTAGTCGCTAGTGAGACGAGTAGCTAGCAGCTGGTAGCTAGCAGCTAGTGAGACGAGTAGCTAGCTACCAGCTAGTGAGATTCGCTCCCCACTATTAAACGGATTGCAATGATCAGATGGATGTCGGCTGGCACCACCCAACCCCGTGCTTCCCAAACTAGCTGCTAGCTGCTAGCGACCAACTACTACTCACCTCAGCCCCACCCGCTGATAGGCCCGCAGCAGCGTGGCGTTGGCGACCTCGCGGGCGCGCTCGGCGCCGCGGGCCAGAATCGCGTCCAGCTCGCCGGCGTCGGCGGTCAGCTCGCTGTAGCGGGCCTGGATCGGCTCCAGGGTTGCCAGGACCACATCGGCGACCTCGCGCTTGAGCGTGCCGTAGCCCTGCCCGGCAAAGTGGGCCTCGATCGCGGCCCGCGTGCCGCCGGCCAGCTTCTGGTAGATGTTGAGCAGGTTGTACACGCCCGGCCGCTCTGGATCGAAGCTGATCTCGGCGCCGGAGTCGGTGACGGCGCGCATAATCGCCTTGCGGATGGTCTTGAGGTCGCCCAGCAGCGGAATGGCGTGGCCGCTGGCGTTGTCGCTTTTGCTCATCTTGGCGGTCGGGTCGTCGAGGCCCATAATCCGCGCCGCGACCTCGCGAATCAGCGGCTTGGGGATGACGAAGGTCGCGCCGTACAGATGGTTGAAGCGCTCGGCCACGTCGCGGGTCAGCTCGATATGCTGCTTCTGGTCCTCGCCAACCGGCACGTACTCGGCGTCGTAGAGCAGAATATCGGCGGCCATCAGGGTTGGATAGTTCATCAGCCCGGCCAGCACCGTCTCCTGCTTGGCCGACTTATCCTTGAACTGGGTCATCCGATTCAGCCAGCCGACCGGGGTCTGGCAGTTCAGCACCCAGCCCAGCTCGGCGTGGGCGCTGACGTGGGACTGGACAAACACCGTCGATTTGTCGAGGCTGATCCCGCAGGCCAGGTACAGTGCCGCCAGCTCACGGACGTTGGCCCGCAGCTCGGCCGGGTCCTGCGGCACCGTGATGGCGTGGAGATCGACGATGCAGAAAAAGTTGTCGTAGGTATCCTGATCCTGAACCCAGTTTTGCAGCGCGCCCAGATAGTTGCCGAGGTGAAGGTTGCCCGATGGCTTGATCCCGGAAAGGACCCGTGGTCGCTTGGTCATCCCATGCTCCAGCTGTCCAGCGTTGGCGTATCGAGCAACGCTGAGACCTAAAATAAAAATCCGCCGATCATCCCAATCTACGGGACGAGCGACGGTTTTGCTCGCGGTACCACCCGAATTCGCCCACAGGCGCACTCATCGTGCCCGCTAACGGGGGCGAGGCGGCCCGGCCTACTGTGCGCAAAACGCGGTTCGGCGGGCAACTCAGCGGTCCATTCGCCTACGGCCCTGCGCTATCCTCGCAGCCTGGGGATAGCTCTCTGCAATCAGCCAGCACATAGGGTACTTACACCGCGTCACAGTCGTTTGAATGTTCCGCCAAGTATAGCCAGCTGGGCCTGAATCGTCAATCAAAAATGCTCGGCCGCCGGATTGAAGAACCCTCAGCCGCTCGAACGATTTTTTGTGCTACCATTCGCCAGGAATTGGTTTTTGATGAGGGCCGGCAATGCTTACGCGCGATTGGACTGCGACCATCTTTGTTGTGCAGGCTGGGCGGACCCTGCTGCTGCATCACCGCAAGCTCAACCTGTGGCTGCCGCCGGGCGGCCATATCGATCCCCACGAGCTGCCCCACCTGGCGGCGCTGCGCGAGGCCCGCGAGGAGACCGGCCTGGAGCTGGCGCTGCTCGGCGCTCCCGAGCGGGATTTGGGCGGGGCGCTGCTGCTGCCGCAGCCGCTGGGTGTGCTGCTGGAGAACATCGCCCCCGACCACCAGCACATCGATCTGATCTACGCCGGCCGGGTGGTTGGCGGCGCCCTGCAGCACGCCGCTGGCGAGCACCACGCCGCCCGCTGGGTCAGCCGGGCCGAGCTGGATGACTTGACAATTATCGCGAATGTGCGCGAGATTGGGCGGTGGGCGCTCGATCTGGCCGCGCTGGAGCTGGCCGATGCCCCAGCTTGACGATCTGCTCCAGGCGGCGGCGGGAGCCTGGGCGGTGGTCGTGCGCGACTCGGCCGGGGTCGATCGCTACCGCTTCAATCCTGAGCGCATCCTGCCATCGGCCAGCTTGATCAAAGTCGCCCTGGCCTGGCAGTTTCTCGCGCTGGACCCGGCGGCGGCCGACGCGCCCCACCAGATTCTCCCGGCGGAGATCTGCGACCCTGAGGGATCGGTGGCGCCCCTGGCTGGCAGCGCGCTGCCGCTGCGCGAGCTGGCCCGGCGGATGGTCGTCGAGTCGGAGAATAGTGCGACCAACATCATTCTGGCCCGGCTCGGCGGCACTGCGGCGGCCAATCGCTGGCTGGCCGAGCGCGGCTACCAGGCCACCTGCTGGCGCCGGGAGATGCTGGATCTGGCTGCACGGGCGGCTGGCCGCGACAACACCACCTCGGCGGCGGAGCAGGCCCGGCTGCTCTTTACGCTGAACACGACCGGCGGCGCGGCGGAGCTGCTGGCCTGGCTGCACGCCGCAACTGGCAGCGGCAAGCTCGAGGCCGGGCTGCCGCCTGGCACGCCACTTGCGCATAAGGTCGGCGACCTGCCCGATGTCGAGCACGATGCCGGCATCGTCACCCTGCCCAATGGCGACTGGTACGTTCTGGTGATTATGGCCGCGCAGCTGCCCGATGTGGCGGCGGCGCGGGCGATCTGCGCCGAGGTTTCGCGGCGCTGCTGGGGCTGGCTGAGCGCCCAGCCCAGGAACTTTTAGCCGCCCGTGAGCGTTCTCCCTGCATACGCCACCGGACCCGCCTGGGCCGGTATTATTTAGGAGATTTTAATGTCTAAATGGATAGTTATCCTCGTGCTAGCGACAGTCCTGGTTGGCTGCGGCACCGAATCCACCACCTCATCGACCAGCACGCCGGCGGCAAACCCAACCGCCGTGCCGCCAACCGTCGCGCCAACCGCCGACCTGGCGGCCAACGAGATCAAGCCGATGCCGATTGACTCGGTCGAGGTGCAGATCCGTGAGACGCAGCCGGTCCAGGTCTCGGTGCTGGTCAACGGAGCGCTGACCGATGGCTGCACCGATTTTCATCAGATGAGCCAGGTGCGCACCGGCACCACCATTGAGATCACGATCACCACCATCCGCCCCAAAGATATGATGTGCACCCAGGAGCTGACGATCTACACTAACACGATTGCCCTGGAGGGCGAGTTCCCCAGCGGAACCTACACCGTGCGGGTCAATGGCGTCGAGCAGACCTTTACGATTTAGGGCGCTTTGCGCCGGGGCCAGGGGCCAGGGGTCGGGGATCGGGATTAGGCTATTCCAATGCGCTAAATCGTTGTTCACCCAAATCCGCTAAGCTAGCGACAGAAACCTAAAAACCACAAAGGGCGCTCGTTGAATCGTTCAACGAGCGCCCTTTGCGTTGGCTGAAATCCCCGATCCCCGTAACGCCTCTGTAACAGCGCCGCGATACGCTTGTACCCATAGAACCGCTGTGGTTTGGGCGCAGGCATTCGTTGTGGGGGGGAGCCTGCGCCGCCCAAGGCCAGCCTGGGTCGCTGCTACCCCACGTAATCAGGAGGTCGCCAATGGATGCTCTTTCTTCAGTTCGCGCCACCCTGGCCGAACGCTGGCTGTTTAACTTTCGCCTGCCGCCGGAGGCTCTGACCAGCTATCTGCCGGTCGACTGGCTGGCGCCGCAGTGCTTCAACGGCTCCGCGGTGGCCTCGTTCTGCGTGCTCGACCTGCGCAATGTTATGGCCGGGCCGTTTCCCCGGCGCCTGGGCCTCGCTAGCCTGTGCTGCGCCCCGCGCTACGGCGTGATCGATCGGTCGGCCGCTCGGCCCAGCCCGGCCGTGTTTATGACTGGCCGGCGCACCGACAGCCTGCTGGGCGCCTGGTATATGCGCACCGCGTTCGCGGCGGTTCGTCCCAGCGTAACCACCCTGGTCGAGCGCCACGGCCACTCAACGACCATGCAGATCTGGGACGAGGCCGATCGGCTGCTATTTGCGGCCACCGTTGATCCCGCCACGCGGCCCGCCTCCCAGCTGTTTGCCTCGACCGGAGCCTTCGCTGGTTTCATCGCCGACGGCGTATCCAGCTACGGTCTGTGCTCGCAGCCTGGCAGGCTGAGCAAAATCGATCTGCACAAGCCCGCCACGCCCTATCAGCCGCGCACCGCGACGATGCTGGCCGGATCGGTGGTGCAGCAGTGGCAGGCCGACGGCGGCGTGCTGGACAGTGTCTTCTGGACCTGCGGCGGCGAGTATCGCTGGGTCTACAACGGCCTGACCGCGCCGGAGCCGCTGCGCCAGCCTTCCGGGGTGCGCCAGCAGGTGCTTGGCTGAGCAGCGTACTGCCTGCGCCAGCCTGCGGTATACTAGGCTATCATCAACCAAACAAAGGAATGTTGTATGTTGCAAGATGTTGTGAAAAACCCCCAGCCCGAGGAAACCGAGCTCTGGGCGCTGAACACGCTAGAAACCACGCTCGATGCGGTGCGTTTTCGGGTCGACGGCCTCCGCCCCGACCTGCTCCAGCAGCGCCCGACCGGCTTCACTCTGACAATGGTCGATATTATTTCGAGCCTGCGCCAGAGCGAGCATGCCTTCGCCGCCGCCGTGACCCGCGCGGTCAAAGAAGCTAATCCGACGTTCAGCACCAGCTTCAGCACGTTCCCGCGCCAGTATGTGGTCAACCCCTTTGATGAGCTGGGCGATTTTCTCAATGCCCGCGAGCTAACGCTGGCCGTCATTCGGCGCCTGGGCACCAACGATTGGGAGCGGGCGATCACCGATCCCGAGCAGGGCGCCCGCACGCTGCGTCAGGTCATCCTCGATCGGGCGCGCAACGATCGGGCGCAGCTGAAGGCCATGGAACATCTGCGCGTGGCCCTGATGAGCAGCACGCGGCCGGGGATGCGCACGCTGTCCGGCAGCGAGCTGCCCGACTCAACCCGCTAGGCTGGCGGAGATTCGGGCAGGGTATGTGCAAAGTCCGCCCTCACCCCGGTGCCCAGAGGGCGCCCGGCGGCGGCCACCCCTCTCCCAGTGGCCCAGAGGGCACCCCGGCGAGGGGAAGCAGTGGGGTAAAACTGGCCCGAATCGCGACTTTGCACATGCCCTGGGGATTCGAGATGGTGGGTTGGCGCTGGGTTGGTGTTTTTGGTAGCAGGATGACGTAAAACAATGCTGACTGGTCTGATCGTGCTGGCTGCTGTGCTGGGGAGCACCGTGCTGGCGCTGTTTCCGCTCATCCAGCGGCTGCAGCCAATGCTGTGGCGCCGCTGGATCGCCTGGGGCCTGTTTGCCACGCTCCTGCTGCTGGCCCTGACGATCGCCCGGCCCTGGGCGGCGTGGTGGCGGATTGTGGCCACCTGGACCGCCGCCTATCTGGGCTTCAAGGCGCTGCTGCTCCTGCACACCCCGGCCAGCGCGCTTGGCGGCCTGACCTGGTGGCGCTATCTGGGCTTCACAGTTGGCTGGCTGGGCATGGATGTCGCGCCGTGGACCCGGCCAGCCGCCAGCGTGCCCGGCGCCATCGTCCGGCAGCGGCTGATCAAGGGGCTGGTGATTGGGCTGGCTGGCGGCGCGACACTGCTGCTGATTCTAGCTCTGCCCCTGCCCGAGCGTTGGCGGCTGGCCCAGGCCTGGTGCGCCTTTGTCGCCGGCGTGATCGCGGTGTTTTTTGGGGCCACCAGCCTGCTGACCGCGTTCTGGAACGGGCTTGGGCGTGCGGTCCAGCCGCTGTTCGATCAGCCGGTCTACGCCAGCAGTCTGAGCGACTGGTGGGGAAGACGCTGGAATCTCTCGGTGCATATGGTCTTGACGCTGGTGATCTGGCAGCCGCTGCGGGAGCGCATCGGCGTGGCCTGGGCGGCCACCGCCGTGTTTGCGGCGTCGGGTCTGCTGCACGAGTATCTGCTGAGCTACCCGGCGCGGGGCGGCTGGGGCGGGCCAACCGCCTACTTCGCCATTCAGGCGGCCGGAATGTACGCCGAGCGCCAGCGCCCGCTGCGGCGCTGGCTGCACAAACAGCGCCTGCGCCGGATCTACTGGACGCTTGGGATAACGCTGCTGCCGGGGCCGCTGCTGTTTCACCCGCCCTTGCTGCTGGCCCTGCTGGGGCCGCTTTTGGACTAAAACCTACACCGAGCGCAGCGCCAGCAACGTCCCAAAGCGCCCGGCGATCCCGGCCTGGTGCGAGAAGAACGGCGTGTGCGGGCAGGCCGTGCAGATATTCATCGCGTGGATCATCGAGGGCAGCAGCCGCTCGCGCCGCAGCACATCGGTGATGGCGGCGGGCAGATCGAAGAAATACTGATTGTTGCGGACAACAATGCCGGGGCCTTTGGGGCCATACTCATCGAAAAACACCTGCGCCACCACCTGCGCCCAGGTCAGCGACTGCGCCAGCGCGTAGCAGCACGGCCCGACGGTCGGCCCAATCACCGCGGTGATCTCGGAGGGGCGGCAGGGGACGATGCGGCAGAGGGTGCGGATGGTGTTCTCGAGCACGTGATTGACCGTGCCAACAATCCCAACGTGGGCCAGGGCGATCGCCTTGCCGCCGGGTGCAATCAGCAGCACCGGGGCCGAGTCGCCCACGACCATGAACAAACTCACGCCGGGGGTTGTGGTGATCAGGCAGTCGACCCCGCTCTGGTTGCTGACCCCCTGCGGGCTGGTAAAGCTCAGATCGTGCGGCCCGGCATCACATAGCAGGCCCCGAATGGAGATGCGGTAGGGCGTCTCATCAATCGGCACCGCATCGGCCTCGCTGACCAGGCCGACCCGTGAGCTGTGGGTGAGCCCAAAGTGGGCCACGCGGTTCGAGTCAATTCCGGTGAGGCGGGCAAAGGTGCGGCGGGCGGCGGCAACTTCAGCGGGCGGGCCATAGCGAGTCGCCAGATTGCCGCAGGTGCGGGTGGAGAAACCATGTTGAATGTAGGGCAGATCCATCAGAGCAGGTGAGCGTAAAATCGGCGGCGCATCATCAGCCTTCAGCGCTGGTGCGTCTGAGATTGGTAGCGACAACATAGGCGAGTCTCCCGATTACGAGTAAAGGTAGTATACTCTATTGCCGGGGCAGGTGCAACGAAAATCTCTGATAATGGTCGGTGATCAGTGGAGGTTGGGGTCTGCTCCCTGGCGCCGAAGAAACGAGCAACCCGATGATTCAAACTGAGGATATGGTGGCGGCCGGGGCGGTCCTGCACCAGCGCGGCGCGGTCACAGCCTGGCAGCGCTTTGCCTACGACTCCCGGCTGGCCCAGGCAGGCGACCTGTTTGTGGCCCTGAAAACCGAGCGGGCCGATGGCCACGGCTTTATCGCCGAGGCCGTGGCGGCGGGCGCCAGCGGGGTGCTGTGCGTCCACCCGCCAGCGCATCTGCCGGCCAGCCTTACGGTGCTGACGACCAGCGATGTGCTGGAGACAACCAGCCGCTGGGCCAGCCTGCGCGTCCGTGCGGTCGCCCCAACCATTGTTGCGGTGACCGGCAGCGTCGGCAAAACCTCGACCAAGCGGGCGATCGCGACCTTGCTTGGGGCCGATGGACCGCTGTTCAGCAGCCCCAGGTCGTTCAACTCGCCCCTCGGCCTGTCGGTCGCCCTCACCGAGCTGCGCGATGAGGATCGCTGGGCGGTGCTGGAGTTTGGCGCCGATCGGCGCGGCGAGATCAGCCAGCTGGCGACGCTGTTTCCACCTCACGTCGGGGTTGTCACGGCGATTGGCGCGGCCCACCTGGCGGCGTTTGGCACCCTGGACGGCGTGGCCCGTGAAAAAGGTGCCCTGATTCGGGCGCTGCCCAGCGATGGCTGGGCCGTGCTGAACGGCGACGATCCGCTGGTGCGCACCCTGGCCCACCACACCCAGGCCTGGGTGCTGACCTACGGCAGCGGGCCGCACTGCGATATCTGGTACAGCAACGTCACCTATCAGCTTGATGGCACAGCCTTCGATCTGAACGGCCACAGCGATGGCCCGACGCCTGATGGCACAACCAGAACTGGCCGCGACACCTGGTCGCTGACGGTCCAGATTCAGCCGCTGGGCCTGACCGGCGTGCAGTCGGCGCTGGCCGCCGTCGCCGCCGCAATCGCCTGCCAGATTCCGCTGGAGACGATTATCGCCCGGCTGCCGCTGATCGAGCCGGCCCCCGGCCGCCTGCGCCCGCTGCGCGCCCACGGCGGCGCCACCCTGATCGACGACAGCTTCAACGCGGCGCCGCCCTCGATGCTGGCCGCGCTCGACACCCTGCGCAATCTCCCGGCCCGGCGGCGGATCGCCATTCTGGGCGAGATGTCGCAGCTCGGCGAGGCCAGCGCCTACTACCACGAGCAGATTGGGCGCCAGGCCGCCCTGCTGGTCGATGTGCTGATCACCAAGGGCGATCGCGCCACCCTGATCGCCGCCGCCGCCCGCGAGGCCGCCGAGCAGGCCGGGCGCTCGATTCAGATCACGCCGGTCTACACGGCGGCCAGCGCGATTGCGGCCCTGCCCGCCGACCTTGGCCCCGGCGATGTCGTGCTGGTCAAGGGCTCGGCCGAGGCGCGGATGGAGCGGGTCGCCGCCGGGCTGCTGGCCGCCGATGTGCCGCCGGATGCGGTGCTGGTGCGCCAGGAGCGGGCCTGGCGGCGGCTGCGGATTGGCACCCCCGACCGCCCGACGACGCTGCGGATCGATCTCGACGCGCTGGCCCACAACACCCGGCGGCTGCGCGAGCTGATCGGCGTGCCGCTGATGGCGGTGCTCAAGGCCGACGCCTACGGCCACGGGGCGATCCGGGCCGCCCGCACCGTGCTGCTCAACGGCGCAACCATGCTGGCGGTGGCCACCCTGAGCGAGGCGCTGCTGCTGCGCACCGCCGACATCGCCGCGCCAATTTTGATCCTGGGCTACACTCCGCCCTGGCAGGTGCGCGAGGCCGTGGCTGGCGGGATCACCTGCACCATCTTTGATGACGAGACGGCCCAGGCGCTCCAGACGGCGGCGGCTGGAATGGAGACAATCGCCAATGTTCACATCAAGGTTGATACCGGGATGATTCGGCTGGGCCTGGCGCCCGATGCTGTGCCCGCCTTCATCGAACGGCTGCGCGATCTGCCGAATGTGCGCGTGGAGGGGATGTTTACCCACTTTGCCACCGCCGATGAAGAAGATTCTAGCTTTCTGACCGCGCAGTGGACCCGCTTCAACACGCTGCTCAGCGACCTTGAGCGGGCCGGCGTGCGTCCGCCGACGGCGCACGCGGCCAACAGCGCCGCCGGGCTGCGCTATCCGCAGACGCGCTACGACGTGGTGCGGGCCGGGATCGCCCTGTACGGCCTCGACTCGTCCGCCACCGCGCCGGCCCCCGCCGATCTGCTGCCGGTGATGTCGTTTCACACCGAGATCGCTCAGGTGCGCCCGGTTCCGGCGGGCACGCCCATCTCGTACGGCGGCCTGTTCGTCACCGCGCGCCCCGCCCTGATCGCCACCATTCCGGTTGGCTACGCCGATGGCTTTCGGCGCGCCCCAGCCGCCTGGCAGGCAGTGCTGGTCAATGGGCGTCGGGCGCCAGTGGTCGGGCGGGTGTGTATGGACTACACCATGATCGATGTAACCGACTGCGGCACGGTCGGGCGCGGCGACCCGGTGGTGCTAATCGGCGCCCAGGGCGACGACGAGATCAGCGCCGAGCAGGTGGCCGCGTGGCTTGGCACCAGCAACTACGAGGTGGTCTCGGCGATTCTGCCGCGCGTCCCCCGCGAGTCGCTGGAGGAGGGCTAGGAGGTAGTGGCTAGTAGCTAGTGGCTAGCAGTATGGCGGGAACAATCCGTTGGCTGAGCCTGTCGAAGCCCACCAGTTTGGCTTCGACAGGCTCAGCCAACGATCAGCACTTCCGCTCTGACAGAGCCATCGACCCTGACCCCGGATTCCTAACCCACTGATCACCAGAGCCTGGCGCAGCCAGGCTTATTTATGGAGCTGCTATGCGCCAATCCACACCTGTGATCGTTCTCACGCTGGGTATTTTGATCGCCTCGACGGCGGCGATTTTGTTTACACTGGCCGAGGGGGCGGGCGCTCCGGCGCTGGTGATTGCGGCAGGCCGCCTGACGCTGGCCTCGGCGCTGCTCACGCCGCTGGCCTGGGCCAGAGCCGGCGGCGAGATTCGGCAGGTCTCCCGCCGGGACCTGCTGCTCACGGCTGGATCGGGCGTGCTCCTGGCGCTGCACTTTGCCACCTGGTTCGCCTCGCTGGTCTACACCTCGATCGCCTCATCGACCGCCCTGGTCGCCACCATTCCGATCTTTGTTGGGATCGCCTCGGTGGTGTTTTTGGGCGAGCGCCTGCCCAGAACCGTGGTGGCGGGGATTGGGATTGCCGTCGTTGGGAGCATTATCATCGGGATCAGCGATGGCGGCGCGGCGGCGACGGGGAGCAATCCGCTGCTGGGCGATCTGCTGGCGCTGGTGGGGGCGGCGGCGGCGGCGGGCTACTACCTGTTTGGTCGCTCAGTACGGCGGCGGGTCAATCTGCTGCCCTACATCTGGCTGACCTACGGCACGGCGGCGCTGGTGCTG
>DAOTUS010000143.1:0-18696 GCA_034437415.1 Herpetosiphonaceae bacterium | reverse complement strand
ATATATGGCGTCCCTCCCGCGAATACGTGCGCTTTTTGGGTTTCCCGGTCATCGCGCAGGTCGGTGCGAACGCCATACATGGTGTCCATGGGCCTAATCTAACATTGTCAAATTAGAATGGACCGATCCCCGATCCCCGATCCCTGGTGCATAAGTGCCCCCGGTACTGTTTTTACATAGAGATAGCGGAACGTGTATGTACCTGATTGGACTGACTGGCAATATTGCCTGTGGAAAAAGTACGGTTGTGGCGCTGCTGCGGGAGCTTGGCGCGGCGGTGTGCGATGCTGACGCGGTGGTTCACGCGGTCCAGGCGCCTGACGGGGCCGCCTATGCGCCCATCGTGGCGGCATTTGGCCCGGAGATCCTGGTCGATGGCCGGCGGGGCAACCTGATCGATCGGGCGGCGCTGGGGCGGATCGTGTTTAGCGATCCCGAAAAGCTGCGCCTGCTCGAGGCGCTGGTTCACCCGGCGGTGCGCGAGGTGATGGGCGCCTGGCTGGCGGCGCAGCAGACCGCCAGGGTGCAGGTCGCCGTCATCGACGCGATCAAGCTGATCGAGAGCGGCTGGCCCGCCCTGTGTGATGCGGTCTGGGTTGTCACCGCCCCGCCAGAGCAGCAGCTCGCCCGGCTGATGCGCGAGCGCGGGATGAGCGCCGCCGATGCCGAGCAGCGCATCGCCGCGCAGAACTCGCAGGCCAGCAAAGTCGCTGTCGCCAGCGTGGTTATCGATAACAGCGGCTCGCTTGCGCAAACCCAGGCCCAGGTGACGCACCACTATCACCTGATCGGCCAGCCGCTGGAATGGACCGACAGCTAGCCTTGAGCGACGGAATTTTCGTTTCATAACGTGGAATACAGGTGCATTATGGCAGTAATCGGATCGGTTCGCGGGACAGAGCAGGCGGCGGCGCGGTCACGGGTGCTCTCGTGGGGCGTGGGCCTTGGCGTGGCGCTGATCACGATCGCCCTGGGCATTGTGGTGTTGCTCAACGCGCCTGGGGGGTGGGGCGCGCTGCTCCTGCTGCTGGGGCTTGGCGCGCTGGTCAGCGTGGGTATCTCGCTGGTGCGCCACAAAGAGCACGAGCGGCTGGTGCTCACCCACGCCCACGCCAGCCTGGACAGCGAATATACCGCGCTGCAAGCCGACTATGCCACCCTCGAAAGCGCCTATCTTGGCCTGCAGCAATCGTATGCCACGCTGGAGCGGCGGATCGATGAGCGGACTGCCGAGCGCGATCAAAGCACCACGCGGCTGCAGCAGCTGCTGGATGAGAGCCGCTCGCAGGCGGCCCAGCTGACGGCGCTCAACGAGGTGTCGGTCGCCCTCAACGCGACGCTGGACCGTGACGAGGTGCTGGCCTGTATTTTGCGCCAGCTCGAGCGCGTGGTCACCTTCGACAGCGCCTCGGTGCAGCTGCTCGACGCCGACGAGCTGCAGGTGATCGCCGCCCGTGGCATGAGCGCTGAGGTCTACGACCTGCGGATTTCGCTCAGCGAGAATGAGCTGGCCCGCCGGGTGGTTGAGTCGCCCGTCCCAATTGTGCTGGATGATGTGCGCAGTGTTGATTTTGTCCTGCGAGCCACCCCGATCCGCGGCTGGATTGGCGCGGCGCTGCGGGTTGGCGAGCGCACGGTTGGCATTCTAACCGTGGACAGCTATCAGGTTGGTTCGTATACCCACGAGGATGCCCAGCTGGTGGCTAATTTTGCCGGCCAGGCGGCGCTGGCGCTGCACAATGCCCATCTGTATGCCGCCGCCGAGCGCCGGGCGGCCGAGACCGGGCTGCTGCTGGAGATGACGCGCACCGTTGGCTCGACCCTGCACTTGCCCGAGGTGCTGCTGCGCGCCGCCGCCGCGATTGGCGAAGCGCTGCACGCCGATGATGTCTCGATTCTGCTGCTGGACGAGCTTGGCGAGCGGCTGATTCCCCAGGCCGGTGCCATGGGCGATACCAGCTATCTGCGCGCCCGCTGGCCCGGCCCAACCCTGCTGACGAATGAGCCAACCCTGGCCAAAGTTATCAAACAGGGCTGTGCGAGGGTTGTCCACGCGGTCTCGCCGCTGATGCCGTACCAGACCTTACTGGCCCTGCCGCTGAGTATCAAGGATCAGGTGCTGGGCGTGGTGCTGGTGGCCACGCCCGATGGCGAGGCGCCCTTTGGCCCCCAGCAGCTGGTGCTCGCCGAGGGGCTGGCGACCTCGGCGGCGATCGCCATCGAGCAGGCCCGCCTGTACGACCAGGCCCGGCGGGCCGCCCAGATAGAGGAGCGCTCACGGTTGGCCCGCGAGCTGCACGACTCGGTCACCCAGACCCTATTTAGTATGACCCTGACCGCCGAGGCCGCCCGCGCCCAGATCGAGCGCAACCCGGTGCGGGCCGCCACCCAGATCGATCGGCTCAAGGCCGCCGCCCACCAGTCGCTAGGCGAGATGCGCGAGCTGCTCCTGCAGCTGCGCCCAACTCCGCTGCAAGAATTTGGCCTGGTGCGAGCGCTGCGCGACCATATTGCCACCCTGGACTCGCATAGCCTGGAGATTGAGTTCGCGGTCGAGGGCGATGAGCGCCTGGGGCAGCAGCACGCCGCCGGACTATATCGAATTTCCCAGGAAGCGATCTCGAATGTGCTGCGTCACTCTGGGGCGACCAACGTTGGGGTAACGCTGAACTTCCAGCCCACGCTGGTCTCGCTGCGGGTCTGCGACAATGGGCGCGGCTTCGATCCTGCCACCCTTGAGCGCGGTGGTCGCCAGCTTGGTCTGACCAGCATGGCCGAGCGCGCCGCCGAGCTTGGGGGCGAATTCCAGATGGACAGCCGGGTTGGCGAAGGCACCACGCTGACGGTTGCGATCAAGCTTTAATGAGGCGTTCTTCAGTAATCCATCATTGACTAATAGATCCGTCGCGCATACAATGGCGACTTATTCTGGCTTAAGTATCTAGCCCAGCGGGGAGAAACCCATGAAACGTCGGTATTGGTACATCGCACCTTTAATTGCGGTGATTTTAGCCTTAGGCGTCTTGCCAGGTCGGGCAACGCCAGCGGCTCAGGCTCAACAAGCGGTAGCTGAACCATATCGCTATTTTCCTGAAACCGGCCATAATATTATGTTCGAAGTCAAGCGTTTTTATGAATCGCGGGGCGGTCTGGAGATTTTTGGTCTGCCTCTGACCGAGGTTATTACCGAAAATGGCCAGCAGGTCCAGTACTTCGAGCGGGCCCGCTTTGAGATTCACCCTGAGAATAAAGGCACCGAATTCTATATTCTCTCAACCCGTCTGGGCGCCTACTTCACCCAGAGTCGCGGCGCTGAGGCCCCGTTTCAGTGGCTGGCGGCGGCCCCCTCCGAAGGTCTGACGTTCTTCCCCGAGTCGGGCCACTCGCTCGGCGGCGGCTTCCGCGATTTCTGGAAGACGAATGGCGGGCTGTACACCTTTGGCTTCCCAATCAGCGAGGAGTTCCAGGAAGTTAGCCCGACCGATGGTAAAACCTACACTGTGCAGTATTTCGAGCGCGCCCGCTTTGAGTGGCACCCCGAAAATGGCGGCACAAAGTGGGAATTCCAGCTTGGTCTGCTGGGCAGCGAGTATGCCAATGTCACCGGGCTTTCGGCCACGGTGCGGGCGCGGGCGCGGGCGATTCAGAAGCTCGGCAGCGCGACGACCTACTACAAAGGCTCATCGTCTGAACGGGTCAATAATATTGCGCGGGCGGCCTCGCGGTTCAACGGCATTACTATCAAGGCTGGCGCGACGTTTTCCTTCAACGCCAATGTTGGGGATGTTTCGGCCGAGGCCGGGTTTACCGATGGCTATGCGATCGTTGGCGGCAAGCTCGAAAAAGTCGTCGGCGGTGGGCTATGTCAGGTTTCAACAACCATGTATCGTGCGGTGTTCAACGCTGGCCTGCCAATTGTTGAGCGCTACGGCCATAGCTATATTGTCAACTACTACGAAAATGTGCTTGGGTTCGATGCAACCGTGTTTCTGCCCCAGGTTGATTTCCGCTGGCGCAACGATTTCCAGACCGATATCTGGATGTGGACCGATACCGACACCAAAGCTGGCCGGGTCACCTTTACGCTGTGGGGCTACGGCGATGGGCGCAGCAGCAAAATGGAAACCCCAATCGTTACCAACGAGGTCAAGCCAGGCAAAGCCGTCTGGCAGTACGATAAGACGATGGGCAAGGGCGCGGTGTCGCAGCTGGTCCACGGTCGCTCGGGCATGGATGTGACGATGTATCGCGTTGTCACCAAGGCCGATGGCAAAGTGACCCGTGAGAAGTTCTTCACCCGCTACTCTCCCTGGGAAGATTTTTTCCTGTATGGCCCCGGCGTTACGCCGCCAGCAGGGGTAACCATCGCGACGCCCCGCTACCCATAGTCCTGCTGGGGCACCCAGACAAATTCCCGTCGAGCTTGAGAAAAATCTCAAGCTCGACGGCTTTTTAGCCCCTGGTCTGGGCGGACGCCAGCTGGCGGGCCAAAGTTGGGATCAAAGTCATCCTCTGTCAGGTAGGGTTTCAGATAACCGGGTGATATGCTTAAGTCTGCTGTGGCGCACCGGTTCCGATCAAGCGACAGCATACAGAAAGTGAGCTTTCCTATGTCTCGGATCGTCGTGAGCCTGCTGCTGCTGATCGCGCTGGTCGCTTCCGCCGCCGTAACTTTGGCCAAACCGCACATTTTGCCAGGTTCGGTGCCAGTCTATTTGCCTTTAATTCTCGTCGCTCCACCGCCGACGCCAACGCCAACGCCAACGCCGACGCCGACGCCAATGCCGACACCAACACCGCCAACCTTCGAGGAGCAGGTGATTGCACTGGCCAACGCTGAGCGCGCCAAAATTGCCAACTGCCCGGCGCTGAATCATAATCTGCAGCTGGCCGCCGCCGCCGAGGGCCATAGCCAGGATATGGCCAGCAACAACTATTTTGGGCATACTGGCTCCGATGGCTCAACTCCCAGCAGCCGGGCTATCGCCGCCGGGTACATGCTTTCGGTCGCGGAGAATATCGCCGCCGGCCAGCCCGATCCGCAGGCGGTGTTCAATGCCTGGATGGCGAGCGCCGAACATCGAGCGAGCATCCTAAACTGCTCACATCGCTCGACCGGCGTTGGCTATGTGTTCGATCCCAACGACACCTTTGGGCCATACCGGCACTATTGGACCCAGATGTTTGGCGTGCAGTAGGCGGGGTTTTGGCGCTGGCTGACTCCAGCACATTCTGAAATCGTCGCTCGGCTCCTGGCGCAGCCACCCTAAGCCCTGAGCCGTCGGCGCAGATTTTTTGCCCGTGTGGCGCCTCTGTTCCTGGGCCACATCCTGCTATCGAATGTGATGATGGCCGTCTATCAAGGAGGACACTATGTTAGTAGCCGAATGCTCTGTGCGATACGAAGACTCGTATCTGGTGGTGGTGCTTGATCCTGAGATGGACCAGCGCTGGGGATTGCCGCAGCACGTGGCGTGGGTGAACCCCGAGGCCGATCCGCAGGCGGACGAGCCGATTGTCCTGGAGCCAAGCGATGATCAGGTCGGCTTTCAAGTCAATCGGTCGCAGCTGGAAACCTTGCTGATGCTGACGCCGCATGCGCCCCTGTATGCTTTTCTGAATGCCAGAGGTGTGCCCAGCACCTATCATGGCGAGATCGACACTGCGGGCAGGCTCTACCTGACCCAGCGGCCTTGACGACTGGGCCATTCCCTCCAGCCTCTCTGGGCCGCACTCTGGCTGGCTGCCCCGGCGCTACTTGGCTAAACCTTGCGGCGGCGGACACTGACGCTGCGCGAAGTCGAAACGCGGCGCGCCGATCTGAAACTGGGCGATCTCGGCCTCGGTGAGCCCGCGCCCGACCCGACAGGTGGCGAGGTTCAGCAGTTCGGCGAGATTGATCAGATAGAGCCGCGCCGTGCCATCGGCCGAGGCGGTCAGAACGCGGGTGCCGTCGGGGCTGAACTCGGCGCCCCACACCACGTCGCTGTGCCCGGTCAGCACCGTGATCGGCTGGCCGCTGAGGTCCCAGAGGCGGGCGGTGCCATCCTCGGAGGCGGTCAGGATGCGCTGGCCGTCGGGGCTGAAGACCGCCTGCTGCACCGCCAGGGTGTGGCCGCTGAGCGTCGCGACTGGCTGGCCGCTGAGGTTCCAGAGACGGGCGGTGCCATCCTCGGAGGCGGTCAGAATGCGCTGGCCGTCGGGGCTGAACCCGGCGCTCCAGACAGTATTGGTGTGGCCGCTGAGGGTTGCGAGCGGCTGACCGCTCAGATCCCACAGGCGTGCGGTTCTATCGACGGAGGCGGTCAGGATCCGCTGGCCATCGGGGCTGAAGATGGCGCTCCTGACCCTGCCAGTGTGTCCAGTGAGCGGCGCGACCAACAGCCCCTGGCGATCCCACAGGCGGACGGTCGTGTCGTAAGAGGCGGTCAGAATGCGCTGGCTATCGGGGCTGAACGCAACGCTAAAGGCCCACTGGCTATGGCCGCTGAGAATAGCCAGCAGCTGGCCGTCGCGATCCCACAGGCGGGCGGTTTTGTCGCGTGAGCCAGTCAGGATGCGCGATCCATCGGGGCTGAAGACGGCTCGATAGATATCGTCGGTGTGGTCGCCCAGCCGAGCCAACTGCCTGCCGCTCAGATCCCACAGATAGGCGCTGCCATCCTCAGAGGCGGTCAGAATGCGGGTGCCATCGGGGTTAAACACCGCCATGCGCACCACATCGCTGTGGCCCGTGAGCGTGGCGACCGGCTGGCCACTGGCGTCCCACAGGCGCGCAGTTTTATCGATCGAGGCGGTCACAATCTGTGATCCGTCAGGGCTGAAGACGGCGGTATAGATATCGTCGGTATGGCCAAGCAGCGGCGCGAGGGGCGGCCCGACCTGATCCCAGAGGCGGGCGGTGCCATCGGTGGCGGCGGTCAGGATTCGGGTGCCATCGGGGCTGAAGACGGCGGTGGTGACCGCGTCGGTGTGGCCGGTGAAGGTTGCCAGCGATTTGCCATTCAGATCCCAGAGGCGCGCCGCCCCATCTTCAGAGGCGGTCAGGATGCGCGAGCCATCGGGGCTGAAGACGGCGCTATACACCTGGTCGGTATGGCCGATGAAAACAATCAGCTCCTTCCCGGCGAAATTCCACAGCCGGCTGGTGCCATCGTTTGAGGCGGTCAGAATGAGCTGGCCATCCGGGCTGAAAATGCCGTTTTGGAGCGCCTGGGTGTGGCCGCTGAGCGTGGCCAGCGGCTGGCCGGTCTTGCTCCACAGCTGGGCGGTTTTATCCACCGAGGTGGTCAGGATGCGCTGGCCGTTGGGGCTGAACCCGGCGCTCATGACCCTGTCGGTATGGCTGCTGAGGGTTTTCAGCAGGGTTCCGGCGCTGTCCCACAGCTTGGCGGTCGTGTCGCTGGAGGCGGTCAGGATGAATTGGCCATCGGGGCTAAACCCGACGCCGTTAATCGGCCCGCTATGGCCGCTCAGGGTGGCCAGCAGCCTGCCGCTGCGCTCCCACAGCCTGGCGGTCGTGTCGCTGGAGGCGGTCAGGATGAATTGACCATCGGGGCTGAACACGGCGCTCGTCACGGCGGCGCTATGGCCGCTCAGGGTGGCCAGCGGCTGACCCAGGCGATCCCACAGACGGGCGGTTGTATCGTCGGAGACGGTCAGAAACCGTGTGCCATCGGGGCTGAAGACGGCGCTCGTCACGGCGGCGCTATGGCCGCTCAGGCTGATCAGCGGCTGCCCGGCGCTATCCCAGAGCCGGGCGGCTCCACTGCTGAACCCGGTTAAGATACGGGTTCCACTGGGGCTAAAGCTGGCGCTGCTGATTGGGCTGGCGCCTTCGTGCAAGGTGGTGGGTCGCCAGCGAATATTATCCAGAGTATTGCGGAAGGCGCTGCTGCTGACGCTGTTGTTATCGCGCAGCACCGCCTCGTAGGCCACCAGCAGCGCCAGCTCAGGCGCCCGCTCGGTCTGGCTCTGGGCGGCAAACGCCAGCCGCTGGGAGTCGGAGACATTCAGCTGGGTGGCGAGCTTGGCGGCGTTGGCCACCGCCAGCCGCTCTTGCGCCTGGGCGACCTGCTGCCGGTTTACCGCAAAGATTGTGGCGATCAGCGAGAAGACCACCAGGACCAGCAGCAGCGCCGCGAAGCGCCGGGTGCGCTGGGTCAGGCGGGTCTGGGTTTCGGCGCGCTGACTCTCGGCCTCGGCGCGCTGGCGCTGGGCCTCGGCGGCCAGCTCGGCCTGGCGCACTTTTTCGGCCTGCTCGGCATCACGGGCCGCCACGCTGCTGGCGATCAGGCTGCGGGCCGACTCGCTCTGGGCGACCACATCGCCGTTCTCGGCCAGCGCGATGGCGGCGGCCAGCCGAACCCCTTCCAGCAGGTGCCCCGAGGCGCTCCACTGGACCAGATCGTCCCGGAAGCGCGCCCGGCGCTGCAGCGTGTTGCGGGCCTGCTGAATCGCGTCGATCAGCCGCGGCCAGTTGCGCAGCAGGCTCTCGTGAATGATATCGACATGCTCAATCAGCTCGGGGCCGTCGCTGCGGGTGTTTTTGCTCAGCAGCCGCGCCCGCACCAGATCATCAATCAGCGCCTCGCGCTCGGGCTGCCCGGCGATCAGGTCGTCGATGGTGCAGCTGCGGCGAACATCGCGCCGGGAGTCGTTATCCAGCGAAACATCGATCAGGTCGAGCAGCAGCACCAGAATGGCCTGCTGCTGCTCCGGCGAGCGCGGAGTCTGCTTGATCCCATCGTAGTCGCTGAAGTGCCAGACCTCCTCCGCCCGATCCTGAATGGCGGCGGTGAGCGAGGTGTAGGCGCTCCGTTTGAGCTGACCTTTATGCCACATATCGTGCAGCGTGACCTGAAGCAGCGGCAGGTATGAGGCGTCCTGCGCCGCATCGGCGCCCAGACACTCCAGCACCGCGCCCTCCCACTGTTTTGGGCCAAGCCGCTGGGCCAGCTGCGGCCTGAGGGTTTCAATCTCACCTAGCAGGTGCGTCACCGGCCGCTCAATCGTCTGCTGGAGCTCGTCTGGCCGCATCGCCCGCACATCAATGCCCTGTTTGGTGTGGGCGTACAGGGCCGGATAGGCGAACAGCTCAGGCAGGAAATCCGAGCGCATCGTGACGATAATGTGGAGCGGGAACTCGTGAAAAGCGGGCAGGCTGGCCAGAATCTCGAACAGCGCCAGCCGATCCTCCGGCCTGACCTGCGGCCCAAAGACTTCCTCGAACTGATCGATCACGATGGCGGGGATGTAGCGCGGCGGCAGGGCGGCGGCCAGCGTGGTGCGCCAGCTGACCAGGTCGATCCGCTGGCCAGGCGGGACCGTGGCGCCGAGCCGCCGCAGACACGCGCTGAGCGCCGCGATCGGGTCGGCCGAGGCGCGAAAGACATCCCAGGCCAGGACCATGTTTTGCTCGCGGTAGTGGCGGTTGAGCCGGGGCAGCACGCCCGCCTGCACGAACGAGGATTTGCCGCTGCCGCTGGCGCCTGTGACCAGCAAAAACGTCTGCTCGCTGCCTGGGTAGGTGAGCTGGGCGACCGTGCCCGCGATCAGCGGGTCGCGACCGGCGTAGGTTGGGTGGTTGGCATAGGTGAAGCTTTCCAGCCCCAGGTAGGGGTTGAGGTCACGCAGCAGGCTCACATCGAAGGGGTCGTGGTTGATAATAATATCGCGTCCGGCGACATGCTCCAGGGTGATCACGGCCTGCTGGAGGTTGTTGTTGGCGCCAAAGTTGATGTTTGTCTGTGATGAGGCAGGGTCGTTCATGGCACGTTCCTTTGTTGGAGTGCTGCTATGCTACCATAGACTGTCGGAGAAGTTGAGGGGGATTTTTTTCAGTGTCGCCACATCGTTCTGCTCCTTACACTGCCCATACACTTAGCGCAGGGGTGTGACAACGGCTGCCACAGCGGCCCACGCTCAAATTCGCCTAAAAATCAGCGCGGGGGCGGACGATCTAGATCATCCGCCCCCGCGCTGAACGCTATGGACTGTGAAAACCCTACTTGACCCGATACTCCTCGTAGCGATGGGCGTAGCGGCGGGGGACTGCGCCGCGGACGGTGGTGCCCTCGGCGCCAAACTCCTCGGACTCGATCACGCCGCGCTCGTGCCACAGCGCCACCAGCTCGTTGGAGCGATACGGAATATGTGCCTCGATCGGAATCATCCGCTCGGTCAGCAGCTCCTCCATCTTGGCCTGCAGCTCGGCGATGCCCTGGCCGGTCTGCGCTGAGATCGCCACCCACGGCGCGGCCGGAATGCCCAGTTCGTTGACCAGCTGCTGAATCTCGGCCTCGGTCGAGTCGCTCAGCTTGTCGACCTTGTTGAACACGGTCAGAATTGGCTTATCCTGGACCTCCAGATCGGCCAGGGTTTTCAGCACGGTCTGGGCCTGCTCCTCGGCGTTCGGGTGGGTCAGATCAAGCACGTGCAGCAGCAGATCGGCCTCGGCGATCTCTTCGAGCGTGGCGCGGAAGGCCGCCACCAGCGCGGTGGGCAGGCGCTGGATGAAGCCGACGGTGTCGGTCATCAGCACCAAGCGTCCGCCGGGCATGGAAACTTTGCGCGTGGTTGGGTCCAGGGTCGCGAACAGCTGATCCACCGCCAGCACATCGGCCTGCGACAGCGCGTTGAGCAGGGTGGATTTGCCGGCGTTGGTGTAGCCGACCAGCGAGATCACCGGCAGGCCCGAGGCCTGGCGATTCTGGCGATACAGCTCGCGGTGGCGATGGACGTCGGCCAGCAGCTCCTTCAGGATCACGATCCGCTTGCCGATGATGCGCTGGTCGGTCTCGAGCTGGGTCTCACCTGGCCCGCGCAAGCCCACGCCCACGCCCGAGCCGCCGCCGCCGCCGCCCGACTGGCGCTCAAGGTGGGTCCAGGCCCGGCGCAGGCGCGGCAGCAGATATTCGTACTGGGCCAGCTCAACCTGGAGGCTGCCCTCTTTGGTGCGGGCGTGGGCGGCAAAGATATCCAGAATCAGCGTCGTGCGGTCGAGCACCCGCAGCTTCAGCACCTCTTCGATATTGCGGGTCTGCGATGGCGATAGCTCATCATCAAACACCACCAGATCGTAGGGGCTCTCGTTGCGCAGCTCGGCGATCTCACGCAGCTTGCCCGGCCCGATATAGGTTTTCGGGTTGGGATGATCGAGCTTCTGCGAGATCGTCCCGACGACCTCTAGCCCGGCGGTATCGGCCAGCAGCGCCAGCTCATCGAGCGAGTCGTCAACGTGCCAGGCATCGCGGTTTGCATATACTTCGGCCCCGACCAGCAGCGCCCGATCTTTGGGGGCCTGGGTCTGGTGCATCTGTTGGCCATTTCTTTTTTCAGAACTCATACGACTCCTAGTGTAAACATGAGAAGCGAACACAGTGAACAGCGGCAATAGATTCTATTTCATCATTATTAAACTATAGCATTGATTGTTCCATAGTGTGTCCATCAGCAGGCGGATGTCTGCGCACGCCAGCGTGGCGAGTGATGGTAGGATAGATATTAACCCGTATGGATCGCCTTGTTGCCGGAGGATGACCATGAGCTACGATGTTGCGGCGCTCCGCCGCGCCGAATTTCCGATCACCGAGCGCTACGCCTATTTCAACAGCTGCGGGATCGCCCCGCTGCCCGCCCGCGCCGCCCGCGCCGTCGAGGCCTACACCCGCGACGCGATGCTTGGTGGCACCGAAGCGTTTATGGCCTGGATGCCCACGATCGAGCGGACCCGCGCCAAAGTTGCCACGCTGCTCAACGTGCAGCCCGACGAGATCGCCTATGTCAAAAACACGGCCGAGGGCTTGAACATTGTGGCCCAGGCGATTCCGTGGCAGCGCGGCGATGTGGTGCTGGTCGCCCAGGACGAGTTTCCGGCGACAATCTACCCGTGGCAGATGCTGGAGCGCCAGGGCGTGGAGGTGCGGATTGTGCCGCATCAAAACGAGCGCATCACCGCCGAGACCTTCGCCCCGGCGCTGGCCGACGGCAATGTGCGGCTGGTTGTCGTGTCGTGGGTGCAGTTCCACACTGGCTGGCGCAGCGATGTTGGGGCGATTTCGGCGCTGTGCCGCGCGGCTGGCGCCCTGTTCTGCCTCGATGCCATCCAGGGCGTCGGGGCGCTGCCGCTCGATCTGAGCGCAACCCCGGTGGATTTCTGTATGTTCGGCGGAAACAAATGGATGCTGTCGCTGCAGGGCACCGGCGCGCTATACGTCAATCGACGCCTGCGCGACCAGCTTGTGCCCGCCAATGTTGGCTGGCTGGGCGTGGCCTGGAGCGATATCGAGACCCTCGACCCGACCACGCCGCTGGATGAGCGGGCGGCGCAGTACGAGGAGGGGACGCGGGTCAGCGTCTGTATCACCGCGCTGGAGCAGGCGCTGGATCTAGTCGCCGAGCTGGGCCAGGCCAATATTGCCGCCCAGATCAAACAGGTCACCGATCTGCTGGTGGCCGGGCTGGCGGCGCGTGGGGCCACGCTGCGCTCGCAGCGCGACGCCGAGCACTGGTCGGGGATTGTGGCGTGGACCCACCCCGACCGCGACCTGTACGCGGTGGCCGCCGCCCTGCACGCCGCCGATGTGCTGGTGACGATCCGCGAGGGTTCGCTGCGGGCGGCGCCGCACTGCTTCAACGACGAGAGCGATGTTGCCCGGCTGCTGGCGGCGCTCGATGGGATGGCGAGTAGCTAGCCGCTGGCAGCTCATAGCTGGTGGGTTTTAGGCTTTCCTGATGCCATAAATACTGGCTGCTGGCGGCGCTTGATGGGGTTTGAAAAAAGGGCGGGCGCACCAGATAGTGCGCCCGCCCTCCAGGTCTACAGCTCGATCGGCTGCCACTGCGCCACGCTGCGCCAGGCCTCGTCGCCACGCGCATAGGCTTGAAACAGCCAGACCGCCTGCTCCAGGCTGGCCGGGCCGACCAGCTGATAGTGCTGATCTGGGCTGGCGGTGTGATATTCGATCACAAAACCAGCTGCGGCAGCGCCCGCGATTTGAATAAAGGTAGCCGGACTAGATTCGAGAATAGCGAAACTGTTGGAGCGACCATCAACCAGTCTCAGGGTTGTCGCAATCTCGTCAGGGGTGGGATTGCGAACCTCGCTGCCATCTTCAAGCGTCAATTGCATGCTGTGCTCCGTGTTAGTAGCTAGTAGCTGGCAGCTAGTAGCTAGCGGGTTTTAGGACTTCCTAATAACCTAAATGCTAGCTGGCAGCTACTAGTACAGCCGAGCTTGAGTCCATCTCGGGTTATTTGGCCTCAAATTCGGCTGTAAACAATGGATTGATTGAAGCCCGGCTGTACTAGCTAGTGAGTTTTAGGGCTTCCTAACAACCTAGCTACTAGCTACTAGCTGCTGACTGCTAGCTGCTGGTTAAAAATCCGAGAACCACTCGCGCAGCTCCTGCGGGCTTTGGGAGGCGCCGAGGGCCACCATCAGCTTGATGCGGGCCTTGACCGCCGACTGGTTCTGGGCAAACATCACCCCCAGGCGCTTGAGGTCGTGATACTCGCCGACATAGCCATAGTCATCGTGGCAGATCCCGGTCAGGCAGCGGGTGGTCAGCACCACGGGCAGCCGCCGCGAGAGCGCCTCCTGGATGGTCGGCAGCCACCACGGCGGCACGCGCCCACCGCCAAGCGCCGCGATCACAATCCCGGAGGCGTTGGTGTCGATCGCCGCCCGCAGCTGCCGATCGTCGGCGCCCTGGGTGGCGACAATCAGATCGACGCGCTCGGCCAGGCGCGAGCAGGGGATATACTGGCGCCCGGTGGGGAGCGCGCCGATGCGGACCTGATTGCCGGTCAGCGTGCCGACTGGCCCGACGCCGGGCGCATCGAAGGCATCGGGCGACTGCGAGTCGATCTTCTGCACCGTCGAGGCGGCGTACAGGCGGTCGTTGAAGGCCACCAGCACGCCCAGATTGTGGGTGTTCGGCGAGGCGGCCGCCCGAATCGCCCCGCTCAGGTTGGAGACGCCATCGTAGCCAACATCGGTGGCGATCCGCATCGAGCCGGTAAAGACAACCGGCTTGGGCGAATCGATCTGCAGATCGCAGAGATAGGCGCTTTCCTCAAGCGTATCGGTGCCGTGGGTGACCACCACGCCATCGGCGTCGCCAAGCAAAATACTGCCGATCCGCTGGGCCAGATCGAGGGCCATGGTCGGGGTGATGTGGCTGCTTGGCAGATTGGTAAAATCCTGAAAGGTGACATTGTATTCGCCACGTGGCAACATCGCCAGAAAATCATCGCCTTTGAGGAGGGGAACTGCGCCGCTCCATTGTGGCCCGCGCTTGGTTGAGATCGTGCCACCAGTGGTCAGAACAACAATATTTTTCATAATTCCCTCCAAAAAGTTCGCGAGTGTGTGGGGCTGTTAGCGCTACAAATGAGTGTAGAGGATGCCCCATTCAACGTCAAGAATACTATGCTGGGTCGTACTAGTGGTGCGTCAAGCGTCTGGTGACGATCGGGTGTCTCCGTTGGCTAAGCCTGTCGAAGCCCGTCATTTGGCTTCGACAGGCTCAGCCAACGATCATCAACCCATGGCTAACGAACTACTACGGCGCTGTTGAGGAGATCGGGGTTGGCTGATTCAGGCAGCGTGGTGGAGAGGATTCTGATCGGCGGCGCCAGCAGCATTTAGGCATGCAGGGCCGGCTCGGCCTCCATGCGGGCCAGCTCGCCGGACATTCCCAGCTGGATAAAGAGGTCGCGGGCGGCGGCCCAGTGCGCCGCGCCCTGGCCCGAGTCGCCATTGCGCAGCTCGTAGCGGGCCCACTGGTACAGCGTGCGGGCCTGCTCGCCCCTGGCCCCAATGTCGGTGAGAATCTCCAGCGCCTGGGCAAAACATGCGGTTGGCGTTGGTGGGATCTCGCTGGCGCCGAGGTTCAGCGTCGCGAGATCGAGCTGGGGCAGGATTGTGCCGATCACCCGTAGGAGATTGCCAATTTCCAGCACCTGCTGATAGGTTCGGGCCAGCTTCAGGCCCTGGCAGGCCGCCTCGAAGGCGGCGCTGCTGCTGCCGAGGTGCAGATTGGCCTCGGCGAGGAAACGATAGGTCTCATCTAGGCCATACCAATTGGTGGTTCGGGCCAGCTGCAAGGCCTCCTGGAGCACCGCGACCGCCTCCAGAGCGTCGCCGGCGCCGACCAGCGCCCCGCCCAGATTGCTGAGAAACATAATCAGCCGCTCGGGGTGGCGCAGCTCGCGGCCAATCGCCAGGGCCGCCTGATAGTGCTCGACCGCCTGGGCATAGTCGCCGCGCATACGGGCGTTCTCGCCCAGCACATTCAAAACCCGCCCGATATCTTCCCGATCGTTCAGGCGCCGATGGGTCTCCAGCGAGCTATGAAAGCTCCGCTCGGCCTGATCGTAGTGGCCAAGCAGAACGTGCATATAGCCGTGGAGCTTCAGGCTCAGGGCCAGCATGCGCTCGTCGCCGAGGTCGGAGCACAAGCGCAGCGCCTGATTGCTAATCGCGAGCGCCTCGGCGATCTGGCCACAGTAGGATAAAATCCAGCCTTTGCGCAGCAGCACCTGCACCTGGAGCAGCAGCGAGCCGGCCTTTTCGGCACACCGCAAGGCCTCGGCGCTGCTCTGGAGCGCCAGCTGATGGTTGCCCTGGCTGCTCTGGATATCGCCCAGATCGCTCCAGGCCTGCCCGGCGCTGATCGGGTCGTCGAGATCCAGCGCCAGATCCAGAATCTCCTGGTAGAGCGTTTCGGCCCTGGGCCAGGACCCCAGCAGCTTCCAGATATTGCCCAGCGCAAACATCACCGGGAATGTCTCGGCGGGCGGCAGCAGCGGCAGCAGGCGGCTGTAGTAGTCGAGCGCGGCATTGTTGGCGTAGCGGGCGGCGGCGATATCGCCAGCCTGGCGGAAATACTCGCGCTGCTTCGCCACGTTTTTGCTCAGGCCATAGTGGTGGGCCAGCAGATCGATCGCGCCCTCTTCGCCGTAGGTTGTCTCGATGTAGCCGCCGATCTGCTCGTGCAGCGTGGCCCTGGTGGCATAGGCCAGGCTCTCGTAGGCGACCTCCTGGGTGACCACGTGCTTGAACAGATACTCCAGATCGGGATCGGTGCGGTCCAGCGGGGTCAGGTCGAGGCTGCTCAGGGTGGCCAGATGGGCCTTGACCTGCGCGACCCCGCCGAGCTGCGGGTAGGCGCCCCACAGCCAGCTGGCCTTGAACAGCCGCCCGACGACGCTGGCCACTTTGAGGATATTTTTCGGGCCCTCATCAAGCTGATCGATGCGGCTGATGATCAGCCGATGCAGGCTGTCGGGCAGATCAAGCGTGGCCAGATTGGCGCTGTTGGTGGGATCGAGCTTCTGGTCGGCGATCAGGTTGACCAGCTCCTCGATATAAAACGGATTACCCTGGGCGCGCTCGGTGATCCGCTGCACCAGCGGCTCTGGCAGCGGGTTGTTGCTGCCGACGAGCTGGGCCAGCTTGAGCCGAATCAGCTGCTCGGTCTGCTCCAGGGTGAACTCGGTCAGCGGCAGCTCGGTCCAGTAGGGCAGCGGGGCAATTCGCTGGAGCAGGCTAGGATCCTCGCCGCTGGTTGGCGGGCGGTAGAGCATCACCAGCAGCACGGGCGCGCCAGCAATCGCCTGGGCCACCCGATCGAGCAAATCCTGCGAGAGCGGGTCGATCCAGTGGCAGTCCTCCAGCACCAGCAGCAGGGGCGACTCGTTGGCGCGATAGAGCAGACAGTCGATTAGCAGCGACTCGAGCAGCAGCTTGCGCGACTTCACATCCAGCAGGCTGGATAAGGTCTCCTCGGGGATGGGCAGGCGCAGCGCGTTGGCCATCAGCGGCATCCACTCCAGCAGCTGCTCGTCGATCAGGGCCAGCTGGGCGCGCAGCTGCAGCATCTGCAGGCCGACCGGCCACGAGGGGTCAACGTTGAAAAAGGTGCGCCAGAGGTTGTGCCAGAGCAGATAGCTGATGTTGGTGCCGTAGGACAGACACTCGCCGCCGTAGACCGCCAGCCGATTGGTGCGGGCGATGCGGCGCACCTCGGCGACCAGCCGCGACTTGCCCATGCCGGCCTCGCCAGTGATGCCAATGATCTGGCCGCGCCCGCGCTTGACCTGGGCAATCCGCTCGCCGATCAGCTCCAGCTCGCTGACCCGCCCGACGATTGGCAGCGAGTAGGTCGGCTCCTGGCCGCGCACCATGGTCTGGCGCAGCCCGGTCAGCTCGAACAGCTCGACTGGCTCGGCCTTGCCCTTGACCTTGAGCGCCGGCAGCGGGGCGGTCAGGAAATCATCGTCGAGGGCATCGTGGGTCGGGCGGGAGAGCAGAATCTGGCCGGGCTGGGCGGCCTGCATCAGGCGCACGGCCAGGTTGACCACATCGCCGATGACCGTATACTCCTGCCGAATATCCGAGCCGATCAGGCCACAAAACACAAAGCCGCTGTTGATGCCGATCGCGGCTTCAACGTCGGTCAGGGCGCGCAGCTCGATGGCGCAGTGGGCGGCGCGATCGATATCGTTCTCGTAGGCGACCGGCGCGCCAAATAGAATCAGGAAGGAGCTGCCCTTGTCGCCGATCTCGATCTTGTTCAGGTAGCCGCCGTAACGCTGGACAATCGGCAGCACCTCGGCAAAGTAGTGGCTCAGGCGCTGGCCGACCAGCGGATCGTCGTCGTAGGCAAAGTCCTCGAAGCTGACAAACATCACGGTCACGTTGCGCCGTTCGTTGATCAGGGTGGTCTGGCCTTCGCGGAGCCGTCCGGCGATCGCCGGGTGCAGGTAGGCCGCCATCAGGTCGATCACACTCGGGGTGAGGGTTACGCTCGGCGCGGGCCGACTGGGCGCGGCGCGCTCGGTCTGCGCCAGAACGCGGACAAACGAGGTTCCCGCATCGGCCAGCAGCAGGCCCGTGGCCAGCAGCGATGGGCGATGGATGATCACCTCGCCAGCCTCGGCCGTGCGCTCGGCCTCGGTGCAGCGCAGCAGCACCTCGCCAGCCACCACCGAGACCGTGCGGGCGCTCGGATCGCCGACGGTGGTATGCAGGACTCCGCCAGCGGCCAGCCCAATCTTCAGGGTCAGCGGCCATCGCCCGACGTCGGTCTCCAGGGTGGCGAACTGCTGCATCAGGGTTTGCATCTCGAGGGCGCACTCGACCGTGCGCAGGTGAACCGGGGCGGCGGATTCGGGGCTGTAGGGGAACAGCGCCGTCAGCGCGTCGCCGCTGAAGGTGCTGATAATGCCGCCGTAGCTGTGGATCGCCTCGATCAGCGGCGCAAAACACACGTTCAGAATCCGGGTGAGCTGTTCGGTGCCGGTTTTGTCGGCCCTGCCCAGCGCCTCACTGAGCGGCGTAAAGCCGGTGATGTCGGCAAAAAGAGCCACCACCGTCAGGCGTTGTTCGCGGCCCACTGGTGACTCATCCGGGTGTGCGGCCAGGTCTACATTGACATAATTAGGAAGGTAGGCTTGCCACAGCGAATGCATGTGCCATCTCCTGAACCGATGATGTGAGGGATGTGAAGGCCATTATCACTGAATAGGAATGTGCCCCAAGTATACCTGTATGCTTCTTGCTACGCAACCTAGTGGGTCACTTGCCATGTCCATTGGCATTCGTTCGTACCCTGTGCTATGCTTTGTCCAGCATTATCAGTATCCAGCATGGAGGTGTACCGTGAGTCGTCAGCCAACGGATCCCTT
>DAOTUS010000142.1:0-10202 GCA_034437415.1 Herpetosiphonaceae bacterium | reverse complement strand
CCTTGAGCCGCCGACACTCAGGAAACCGATGCCGGTGGCCAGCCGAAGCACCCCCCAGCTCGCATCTATGGAGAATCTCGGTCTAGATGTCACCCCGTATTGTGTGGGCTGAATCCCTGATAAGGGTTGTGAACCGAAACTATCGCGCAAAAACGGGCCGCCATCAGCCAACTATGCTGATGGCGGCCTGTTTTTGCGTTGAGGTCGGCCAGCCTAGTTCTTGGCCGCGTTGAGATAGCGCGTGGTCGCCTCGCACATAATCGCCACGCCGAGCGGCAGCACCGCCTCATCGAAATCGAAGCGCGGGTGGTGGTGGGCGTAGACGCCGAGCTGGTGCTGCTCGTTTTTGGCGCCCAGGAAGAAATAGCAGCCGGGCACGTCATTCAGCAGCACCGCCATATCCTCCGAGCCCAGCGTGCGCTGGGTGTCGATTACATTTTCCGGCCCCAGAATTGCCTCGGCCGCCCCGCGAACCACCAGGGTCGCGTCGTCCTCGCAGACGGTCGCCGGGCAGGTCACCGAGTACTCGACCTCGGCGTGGGCAGCGTAGGCGCTGGCGATCCCGGTCACGACCTCGTACAGCCGCCGCCGGACGGTCTCGCGCACATCGGCATCGAACGAGCGAATCGTGCCCTTCAGCACGGCGTCGTGGGCGATGATGTTGTGGGCGGTGCCGGAGTGGACCGCCCCGACCGTCAGCACGGCGGGCTGCTCGGGGTTGATGTTGCGACTGACGATGGTGTGCAGCGCGACGACCATCTGGGACGCCACCAGCACCGCATCAACCGTCACGTGGGGCTGGGCGCCGTGGCCACCCTTGCCGGTCACCTTGATGGTGAAATCGTCCGCCGAGGCCATAATCGGGCCAGAGCGCACGTTGGCAACGCCAAGCGGCAGGTCGGCCCAGATGTGCAGTCCCAGCGAGACATCGGGGCGCGGATTTTCCATCGCGCCGGCCTGGACCATACGCTCGGCGCCGCCGCCGCCTTCCTCGGCCGGCTGGAACAGCAGCTTGACGCCACCGTCGCCAAGCGCAGCGCGGTTCTCCATCAGCGCCGCCGCCACGCCCAGGCCAATCGCCACATGGCCGTCGTGGCCACAGGCGTGCATTGTGCCCTCGGTCAGCGAGCGATACTCGACGTGGTTCTGCTCCTCAATCGGCAGGGCGTCCATATCGAAGCGCAGCATCGCCAGCTTGCCGCCCTGTTTGGGTGGAATCACGCCGAGCACGCCGGTCTCAGCCACGCCCTCGGTGACATCGTAGCCCAGCTCGCGCAGACGCTCGGCGATAATCTTGGCGGTGCGAAATTCCTGAAATCCCAGCTCGGGATGCTGGTGCAGGTCGCGCCGATCCGTGATCAATTGCTCAACCAGGGAATGGGCGACCATGTGAAAATCGGTTCGGCTCGTCATCGAGTAGCTCCTTAGGTGAGACATAACGCGTAAATTACACAGGAAGGAAAGCGAAGATTGGGGCCGGGCGTGGCTAGCTGGCCTGCCTTCATGCTACACGCGATATTGGGCTTTGACAAATTGAGCCAGCCCGCCTGCCGCTGCCCGGCGGCGCCAAACTGCGGTATAATCGCCCACGCAATCAGGCCAGCGCTGGTCTCTAGCAGGCCAACGCTGATCTTTATCAGTCCAGCGATGGTCTTTTTTCTTGATTTAAACCCAGAGGATCTATGCGCGTCGCACTCGTTCACGATTATCTCAATCAATATGGTGGGGCCGAGCGGGTGCTGGAAGTGCTGCACGACTTGTATCCAAGCGCACCAATCTATACCTCGATCTACGATCCGGCGGCGCTGCCAGCGCTGTATCGGAGCTGGGATATTCGCCCGTCGTTTATGCAGAAGCTGCCTGGCTGGCGCAAACACTTCCGCAAGTATTTTTTGCTCTACCCCAGCGCCTTTGAAAACTTCGATCTGAGCGACTACGACCTGGTGATTAGCTCGTCGAGCGCCTATGCCAAGGGCGTAATCACCCGGCCGGGCGCCAAGCATATCTGCTACTGCCATACCCCGATGCGCTTTGCCTGGCGCTCGGCGGATTATGTCGAGCGCGAACAGATTGGCGGGATTTTCGGGGCGCTTTTGCCGCTGTTTCTGACGTATGTTAGACTGTGGGACGTGCAAACGGCCCAGCGCGTCGATTATTTTGTGGCCAATTCCCACACCGTATCCGCCCGAATCAAGCACTTTTATCGGCGTGATGCGACCATTCTGACCCCACCAGTTGAGCTACAGCCCTTTGTGCCGCAGGAACCAGCCGACTTTTATCTGGCCGGCGGGCGCTTAGTGCCCTACAAGCGGATCGATCTGGCGATTCGGGCCTGTAACCAGCTCGGTCTGCCGCTCGTGGTGTTCGGCGATGGCCGTGACCGCGCCGAGCTGGAGCAGATCGCCGGGCCAACCATCCGCTTTGTCGGCCGGGTCGATGCCGCCACGCTGCACACGCTCTATGCGCGCTGTCGCGCCTACCTGATGCCCGGCGAAGAAGATGCTGGCATTCAGCCGCTCGAGGCCATGGGCGCCGGCCGTCCGGTGATCGCCTATCAGGCTGGCGGGGCGCTGGACACGATCGTCGAGGGCGTGACCGGGCGCTTTTTCGCCCAGCAGACCGTCGATTCGCTGGCCCAGGCGATCGCGGCCAGCCAGACCGACATCTACGCGGCCGAGGCAATTCGCGCTCACGCCGAAACCTTCGCCCGGCCGATTTTTGAACAACACTTTCGCGCAATTGTGGAGCAGGTCGTCACCCACGAACAGTGATCACACTGCCTGGCCTGCCCAATCGAGGTGCTATGGAACTACGACACTATCTATCAATTATTCAGCGGGCCTGGTGGCTCGTCGTCGGCGTGCCGCTGCTGGTGCTGGCGGTGTCGCTGATTAGTTTTCGCCCCGACCCAAGCCGCTACCGGGTGACGGCGAAAATCGCGGTAACCCTGGACGCCATCGGCGGCAACGAAATTCTCCCCGACATGAACGTGTACAATTCGTGGCAAAGCTCGCAGTTTATTGTCGATGATTTACCAGTGATCGTCCGCTCCCAAGCCTTTGCCAGCGCGGTGAGCCAGTGGATCGGCCAGAATCAGGGCATGACGCTGGACAGCGCCACAATTCAAGGCACCTTCGATGTCGAGCGCGAGCACCGGATTATCTCGCTGATCATCAACGCCGACTCGCCCGAGCAGGCCGTCGCGATTGCCACCGGCAGCGTGGCGGTGCTTCAGGAGCAGGGTCTGCGCTTCTGGAACCGGGCGCCCGCCGATGGTCTGGCCGTCAGCGTGCTGGATTTGCCCCAGAGCGCCAGCGCCCTTAGCCGCTGGCCCCAGCCAATCACGCGCCTGGCCCTGCGGCTGATGCTGGCGGTTGTGGCGGGCGTCGGGCTAACGTTTCTGCGCCATTATCTGGACCGAATTGTGCGCGAGCGCACCGATCTTGATGCAGTGGGCGTGCCAATGCTGGCCGCTATTCCGAAGGAAGTTTAATGGTACAAGCACGCGATTATATCAATGTCCTGCTGCGCCGCTGGTGGGTGATTGCCCTGATTGGCTTCGCCGCCGCCGCCGCTGCCTATGGCGTGAGCAAGCTGCAAACGCCGCTGTTTCGGGCCAGCACCAGCTACAACGTCATCACCAGCCGCTACGACCTGGGCCTGCAGGGGCAGCTCCCAAGCGTCATGAACAACTGGCCCGACCAGCTCACCGATGCCCGGCTGCAGGAGATCAGCGACCAGCTCCAGCTGGATCGCACCCCCGACTATCTGCGCAAGTACATTAAAATCCAGCCCCAGCCAGGCAATCTGCGGCTGCTGATCAATGTCGATTACCCCGACGCGGCGACCGCGGTTAAGCTGGCCGATGCGGTTGGCGAGACGCTCAAGGCCGAGGTGGCGGCGCTCAACACGCTGCGCCTGAGCACGGACGCGATTAATATTCAGCGGATCCAGCCGGCCAAGTTTCTGGAGCTGGCCTCGCCGAAAACGAAAATCAACGTGCTGGCCGGCGGGATTTTGGGCGGCATTATCGGCCTTCTGGTTGTCTTCGCACTGGAATATGCCGACGACACGCTTAAAACCACCAGCGACGTTGAGCGCTGGACCAATCTGGCAACCTTGGGAACCATCCCAACCACTGAGGGATAAGCAGCTAGCAGAAAACACCCCCATTCGCGAGCCGCTCGGGCTTGGTTTTTTGCTTTGTCAATGAGGTTATTTGTGGCTATAGATTTAATTACACTCCGCGATCCACGGGCGCCAGCGGCAGAAGCCTATCGCACCTTGCGCACCAATATTCAGTTTTCCAGCCTTGAGCGCACGCTGCACACCCTGATGGTGACCAGCAGCGCCCCCGATGAGGGCAAAAGTACCACGCTGGCCAACCTGGCGGTGACGATGGCGCAGGCGGAGCTGCGGGTCATTCTGGTCGACTGCGATCTTCGGCGCCCAGCCCTCCACACCATTTTTGGCGTGCCGAATGAGGCGGGGTTCACAACCTTGCTGCTCGATACGGCCGCGCCAATTCCGTTTCAGACCACCGAGGTCGAGGGCCTGCGCCTGCTCACATCCGGCCCGCTGCCACCCCGGCCGGCCGATCTGCTTGGCTCGCGGCGCATGGAGGCGGCGATTGAGCGGCTCAAGGCCGAAGCCGACATTGTGCTGTTCGACGCGCCGCCAGTGATTGCGGTGACCGATGCCGCCGTGCTGGCCACCAAGCTCGATGGGGTGTTGCTGGTCGCCAAGGCTGGCCGCACCCGCCGCGACCGGGCTCGCGAGGCGGTTCAGCTGCTGCAAAAGGTCAACGCCCATGTGCTGGGGGTTGTGCTGACCAACGCGAAGCTGGAAAAAGACGGCTACGGCAGCTACTAATAGGTCCTAAATCAGCGCAACGGTGTGCAGAGCTTGGTTGATTTCGGCCTACTTTCGCGTATGATACAGGTGATTCTCGCTTATTCTCTGCTTGGTGGCCATGCCTATGTATGATCTACACTGCCATATTCTGCCGGGAATTGATGACGGACCTGCTGGCTGGAGCGCCGCGCTTGATCTCGCCCGAGTTTTGGTCGCCGAAGGCGTAACCTTTGTTGCGGCAACCCCCCACGGGCCCGGCTCGAACCAGTCGCGGCACTATGCGCCATCGCTGCTGCGGGAGCTGATCTCACAGCTGCGGGAGCACTTGCAGCGCGCCCGGATCGGGCTGCAGGTTTGCCTGGGCACCGAGATCGCCTTTGATGTTGGCATCGTTGAGCTGCTCCGCGCTGGGGATGTGCTGCCCTATACCAGTACTCGCTCCGTTCTACTGGAGCCGCCAACCCACGTTGTGATCGAGCATCTGGAGCGGGCGATCTTCGACATTCAGCTCGCGGGCTATCGGGTTGTGCTGGCGCACCCTGAGCGGACCCGCCTGTTCCAGGAAAACCCCAATCTCCTGATTCCGCTGATCGAGCGCGGCGTGTTGATGCAGATCACCGCCGCCAGCCTTGTCGGTCTCCACGGCGAGGGGCTGAAACAGCTGACCACGCAGCTGCTGTATAGCGGGATGGCCCAGATTATCGCCAGCGACTCCCACGCCGCGCTCGGCGTCCGCGCCCCGGCGATGCAGGCCGCCCAGGTCTACGCCAGCAGCCTAATCGGCGAGCCAGCCGCCCACGATCTGCTCCACACAATTCCCGAGCTGCTGATGAATGATGGCCCGCTGCCGGTGTTCAGCCCGCAGCCGATTCAGCTCACCACCAAAGCCCGCCAGCGCTGGTGGGGCAAGAAGTAAGTCGCCAGCGCCCAGACACTCAAATGCGCTAGGTATGCCGGCCAATCGCCGTGCCCACCTGGCGCATTCTTTAGTCGCCAGCTACTTAATCTGGCCCTGGGCAACCATCAGCTCGGCGTTGAGCAACGAGCCGCCGGCTGCGCCCCGAATGGTATTGTGGCCCAGCAGCACCAGCTTGTAGTCCAAAATTGGGCAACGGCGCACGCGGCCAACCGTGGTGGCCATGCCGCGGGCGGCGTCACGGTCGCGGCGGGGCTGCGGCCCATCGGGCGCGGCGGTCACAATAATCGGCGCGGCCGGGGCGCTGGGCAGATTAAGCTCCTGCGGCGCGGCGCGAAATGCCCGCAGCACCGCGATCAGCTCGGCCTCGTCGGCGGGCGGGCGCTCGAACTGCAGCGACAGACACTCGGTGTGCCCATCGATCACCGCCACCCGGTTGCAGTGGGCGCTAATTGTGATCTCGGCCTCGGTAATGCCGGCGCTGCCCAGGGTTCCCAGCAGTTTGCGCGGCTCCCACTCGACTTTTTCTTCCTCGCCGCCAATCAGCGGCACCACGTTGTCGATAATATCCAGGCTGGATACGCCGGGATAGCCCGCCCCAGAGATGGCCTGCATGCTCACCAGCAGCACCTTGCGCAGCCCAAAGGCATCGTGGAGCGGCCGCATCGGCAGCACGGCGTGGGTGGTCGTGCAGTTGGGATTGGTCAAGATGCCGCCGCTCCAGCCGTAGTGGCGGCGCTGCAGCTCCAGCAGATCGATATGGTCGGGGTTGACCTCGGGCACCAGCAGCGGCACCAGCGGATCCCGGCGATGCGCCCCGGCGTTGGAGAAGACAATCGCGCCTGATCTGGCCCAGGCGATCTCGGTTTCACCCGCCACCTCGCCAGGCAGGGCGCTAAACACCACCCCGACATCACCAACCCGATCGACCGGCTGAACAATCATTTTGGCGTACTGGGCCGGCATCTCGCCGCCAATCAGCCAGCGGCCCGCCTCGCCCAAGGTCTTGCCGGCCGAACGGTCGGAGGCCGCCACGACGCTCACCTCAAACCAGGGGTGATCGAGCAGCAGGCTCAAAAAGCGCTGGCCGACCATGCCAGTCGCTCCCAGCACACCAACAGAAATCTTTTTCATCGGGTTCATCCTCCGTGAAGGTTCGGAGCGTCGTTGCTTTCAAGCATCATTGCTGACGCGATTATACACCAGCCTGATCCGCCGACCAACGCACGCAACACCGTGGTATGCTGATGCGTAGAGGGTGAGTGCCGCGCCCGCTTGGGCATGTGACTGAATATAATCAAGGAGAGAGCCATGTCTACCTCACCAACATCGACAAATCTGCAGCAGGCACTGGCCGAGTATCGCGCCGCGCTCTCGCCCTATCCTTCAAGCAGCGAAAAAGCGACATCGGCGATCATTGTTGCGCTGGCCGACGAGCTGGCCGCCCTCCAGCCAGGCGCTGGCACCACCCCAACCGCCAACCCACAGCCCAACCTTCAGGGCCTGCATAGTGTTATCGCCGGGCTGAGCCAGCAGGTCGCGGCGCTCCAGCGCGATCTGAACGAGCTTAAGGCCGCCAGAGAGGAAGATCGCAGCGCCAAAAATCCGGACGGCGAGATCCAGGCGCTGCGCCGCGAGGTCGCCAGCCTGCGCCAGCAGATCAGCGGCGGCCCCCGCCAGCCCCAGCGCCGCGCGGCCCCGCTCCCCGGCAGCCTGGCCCCGATGCGCCCGGTTGAGGAGCTGCTTGATGACGCGCCGCAGCTGGATGATACGATCTCGGAGGCGCAGATGCAGGCCTACATCGACCGCCCGCGGGTGCGCCCCGAGGATATTCAGCTGACTGAGGGTGAGCGCAAACAGCTGCGGCGCCCGGTCAGAAGCCCAATCAAACCAAGTGACGCAATAAGCGAGAAGAGTCGTTCGCAATCGTTGCCGCGATCATCGCAGCGCAGCACCTCAGCATCTAACCCACTTGTTATTATGATGTTTATGGCTGTTATAGTGATACTCTTGTTGATGGTGTTGTTGTAATATTCTTTGGCTTAGCCAAGGATCCTAAAACACGATTGCGGCGATCACGTTTATAATACTTAACATATTTTAACATTCTTTAGCCCTTGCATCCACGCTGGGGCTTTGAGGTACGCTCTACGATGAACCTGCCCGCTTTTATGTACCCGCTGCTGCGGAGCTTCCGCTTTCCGCCGCGCCTACACTGGCATCTGGCCCAGGCGGTCAACGCGCGGTTTTTGCTTGGGGTGGCCGGGATTATCACCGACGCCGCCGGGCGGCTGCTGCTGTTCAAACATACCTATCGGCGCTCGCACCCGTGGGGCATGCCGGGAGGCTGGATGCAGGGCGGCGAGTCGCCGCTACAGGCGTTGGAGCGCGAGGTGCTGGAGGAGTCGGGGCTGGTGGTCAAGGCCGATCGGCTGCTGCTGCTCGGCACCACGCCGGATCGACCGAAGCTGGAGTTTGTCGTCGGGGCGACCGTGAGAGGGGGAACCTTTCGGCCCTCGCTGGAGGTCAGCGAGATGGGGTGGTTTGCGGCCAGTGAGTATCCGCCGCTGGCGATCTTTCACCATCTAATCTTAAGCCAGCTCGCGGCGAGCGATGCTGCGCTGGGCTGGTATGAGGCGCCCTGGGTTGTGGCCCACCCGCGCTAGGACGTGGCCGCCAGGTTCAGCGAATACGGCTGAGCCCCGATAAACTGCTGGACGGTTTCGACCAGATCGAAAATATCGAACGGCTTGCTGATATAGCCCGCCCAGTTCGCGCTGCTGTACTCGGCCGCATCGCTGAGATTGCCATAGCCAGTCAGGGCGATCAGGGGAATTGCCTGCAGATCAGCATCGGTTTTGAGATGCGCCGATAGCTCCCAGCCATTCATTCGCGGCATATGCAGGTCAAGCAGCACCAGATCAGGCCGTTCCTGGCTGATCATCTCGAGTGCCTCGATGCCATCCCGCGCCACCTGAATCGTGTAGCCCGCCTTGCGGAGCACCATTCCAGTCAAACGCCGATTGGCCTCAGTATCATCAACAATTAGGACTGTGCTCATTGGCGTTTCCTCCAGAATGCTACGTCGTTCGCCCGTCCTTAACTTTGAGCCTAATCTATATACCGTTGCAGGCGGCTAAAAGGATGTTGGTCAATTGACCAATTTTATGCGCAAACGTGACTGAATCACGAGTCGGATTCGACTATATGCTTAAAAATGCCCGGCTTTAACCAGCTTTAGTCGAAAGCCCCCTCAGAAATACGCCGTATCGAAATGTTAAACGGAACGGGGAAAATTATGGAGCGGTCAGCGCTAGATTGCCCATTGAGGCGTTTACTCGGTTACAGCAACCCCTTTTGTCACACGACCGTCATCCTGCTAGCTTGTTGCTGAGATACGTGGGCGCTAAAATCAAGGCTAGTAGTTCACAGCAGGAGCAGGTATGACCCACGTTATTAAAATCAGCGGCCATGAGATAGATCGCCCCAAAACCGTGCAGACGTTAGCCAACGCGCTGAGCATCTTGTCTGGCGAGGTTGTCCTGGTTCACGGCGGTGGCAGCGTGCTGCCAAAAACGCTGGCGGCAATTGGCGGGGTCAGCAACCCCCTGGCGGCCGAGATCGCCTCCATGGCCCTGCGCGGCGGCATCAACCCACGGCTGGTGGCCGCGCTGAGCCGCCGGAGCATCCAGGCGATTGGCCTGTGTGGGGTTGATCTAGAGCTGATGTATATTCAGCCCGGCGAGCAGGAGCCGATCGTCCGCTTTGAGGTCCTCAAGTATCTGCTCGATCAGAACTGGCTGCCGGTGATTGCGCCGATCGCGCTCGATCTGGCCAGCAGCTGCGGCATCGTGCTCAACGCCGATCTGGCGGCGCATATGGTTGCCAGCGCGCTGGGCGCCGATGAGCTGACATTTATCATCAACACACCAGGCGTTTTTTCCGCTGGCAAGCGGGTAACCGGCATCTCGGCCCGCCAGTTCGAGCGCTACATCAAACAGGGCGTGATTGATAGCTCGTATGCCTCGGTCGTGCGGGCCGCCGCCGCCGCCGCACCGTTCGTCGGCACGGTGCGGATCACCGACCTGCCCAGCCTGTTCACTGGAGTCGAGACACTGGTGGTGGCGTAGCTCGCCAGCCGCCGCCGCCAACCCTGAGCCCCAGAATGCCCGCTGCGGAATGCAGCGGGCATTTGGCATGGTACACAGCGGCGCCGCACCCCCGAGCCGAGCGCAATGCTATAATACGCGGGTCTTCAGAGGCAGCCCTGGGTTGATCAAACGCGGTGGTTCTGCGCTACAGAAGGCATTGGCGTGCACTAGTGGGTCACTTGTCACGTCCATCGCCATTGGGCAGCCGCCCGAGATCGGCGGATGGGCCGACGGGTGACGGCACCCGAGCCGCCTTGGCTATGCCGCCGCTGCCGCTGGCG
>DAOTUS010000141.1:0-2132 GCA_034437415.1 Herpetosiphonaceae bacterium | reverse complement strand
GCTTGAGCGCGCCTGGACCCTGCTGAGCGCCCTGAGCGCCGCCCGTGGCCCCGCCACCGAGGTCCTGCCGACAGTGCGGGCGCTGCTGCTGGAGCACAAGGTCGATCCGGCCCCGCTCGACGAGCTGGCCGCGATGCTCGATCTGCTCGCGGCCTACAATGTGCCGGATGCGCGAATTGTGCTGGATTTTGGGATGGGCCGCGGCCTGCACTACTACACCGGGCTGATCTTCGAGATCGACGGCGCCGATGGCCTGCAGCTCTGCGGCGGCGGGCGCTACGACGATCTGGTGGCGGCCCTGGGCGGCCGGCCGACCCCGGCGGTTGGCTGCGCCTACGGTCTGGAGCGGGTGATTGCGGCCGCGCCCGCCCCGGAGCTGCCAAGCGTCAGGCAGGCGCTGGTGATGGGCGCCGATCCGGCGGCCACGATTCGGGCCGCGGCCGAGCTGCGCGCCCAGGGCTTTCGCACCATTCTTGATCTGCGGCAGCGCTCGCTGGCGGCCAATCTCAGCGATGCGCGCCGCCGGGGTCTGAGCCACGTGGCGGTGGCCAGCGGCGATCAGGTGGACCTGCGCGAGGTGTAGGTGGCCTGAGCGATCTCTTTTTTGATCCACGAAGGGCACGAAGATCACGAAGGGGATATCAGGTGGACCTGCGCGAGGTGTAGGTGGCCTGAGCGAATCTTTTTTTGATCCACGAAGGGGATCCCATATCATATTTTTCGTGTCCCTTCGTGCCCTTCGTGGAGAAACCGGTTCCCCTTCGTGAATCAATCGATCTAAATGTTATACTAGGCCAGCATCTATTTTGTCTTTTGAGGCTTTTATGATTGACCAACTTGAAATCATCGAGCGCGATGCACGCGCAGCATTAGGCGCAGTCAACACGCTGGACGACCTGACGGCGTGGCGCCAGCAGTGGACGGGCAAGAAAAGCACCCTCGCCACGTTGAGCCAGCAGATTGGCAAGCTCTCGACCGAGGAGCGCCCAATCTTCGGCCAGCGCTTTGGCGCCCTGAAAAGCGCGCTGACCGAGGCCGAGACCGTCATCGAGCAGCGCCTGGCCGCGGAGGCGCTCCACCGCGAGCTGGAGGAGGACGCGGTCGATGTGACCCTGCCCGGCCGCCCGGTGCCGGTTGGGCGGCTGCACCCCAGCACCCAGTCGCTGCGGCGGATCGAGGGCATCTTCGCCGCGATGGGCTTTCAGGTCTGGGAGAGCCGCGAGGTTGAGTCCGACGAGTACAACTTCGAGCTGCTGAATATGCCCGCCCACCACCCGGCCCGCGATATGTGGGACACGTTCTATATCAAGTCGGACGACCCCGAGCAGAAAGTGGTGCTGCGGACCCACACCTCGCCCGGCCAGATCCACGTGATGCGGGCGCTGTGTCCCGAGCCAATTCGGGTGATCCTGCCCGGCAAGTGCTATCGCTACGAGCCGGTCTCGGCCCGCTCCGAGATGATGTTCCACCAGGTCGAGGGCCTGGTGATCGGCCACAATATTACGATGGCCGACCTCAAGGGGACCCTGGCCAACTTTGCCCGCCGGATGTTCGAGACCGATGTGAAGGCGCGCTATCGCCCTTCGTACTTCCCGTTCACCGAGCCAAGCGTCGAGATGGATATCGAGTGCTATCTGTGCAGCGGCGAGGGCTGCCGGATCTGCAAGTACACCGGCTGGCTGGAGATCCTCGGCGCCGGGATGGTCCACCCGACGGTGCTGCGCAACGGCGGCTACGACCCGGCCATCTTCAGTGGCTTTGCCTTCGGGATGGGGCCAGAGCGCCAGACGATGCTGCGCTACGATATCGACGATATCCGCTGGTTCTTCTCCAACGATGGCCGCTTCCTGGAGCAGTTTGGGTAGCGCTGGCGGTCGGTTGTAGGAACGTGAGGGCTAGGGGCTGGGCGCCTCTAGCCCGCTTTTTTTGCGCTGCGCTGCCGCGCTGGAGCTCCATGATGAGGATATTCAGATCGCGCCAATCGGCCATCCCAGCACTGCTGCTGGCCTTCGTTCTACTGGCTGGCTGGTACAGCAGCGTGATTCCGCTAGGCGAAGGGCCGGACGAGCCTGGCCACGCTGAGTTTGCGCTGTTTTTCGCCCGCGAGGGCCGCCTGCCCGACCAGCGGCTGC
>DAOTUS010000140.1:0-9632 GCA_034437415.1 Herpetosiphonaceae bacterium | reverse complement strand
CTGTTTGTGATTGGGGCCACGCTGGGGGCGACGCTGGGCCGCTGGTGGGGCGTGCCGACCGATTTCATGGCGGCGCTGGGGTTTATCGCGGTCTTTGCGGCGGCGGCCAACACGCCGGTCGCCTGCATTTTCATGGGGGTTGAGCTGTTTGGCGGCGCGGTGCTGGTGCCGGTGGCGATCGCCACGTTTGTGGCCTATCTGGCCTCGGGGCACCGCGGGATCTACGCCGCCCAGCGCATCCACACCCCCAAGTTCAGCCTCGACGGCCGCGATCTGGTCGGCAGCCGCCTCGACGCCCTGCGGCCGGTGGCGCCCACCGAGGGCGTGGCTGAGGGTGAGGAGGATGGGTCGGAGCGTTGAGGGCTCATCACTGGCCGGCTCCGTTCTCAGATGCGTAGCGTTGATCCAGAAGCGTGAAACCCTGCTTCAGCATAGGGAATTCTTTTCGGTCCGGGTGATCGACGTAGCGAGCGACCTGACCGCTATCAATATCGCTGTGCAAAGCGAAGACAGAAGAATTCTTCTGCCGTCACTTTGCATCAATGCGTGCTATACTGTGACAATCAGCACGATATAATGAATGTATTCGCTGCGAAAAACGCACCCCACAACGTTTGGGAGGAAGGACTGCTCGATGGTTGATCAGTTTCTTGCCTGGCTCCGTACGGAGGAGAACTACCGTCCCCTGGCACCAAGTACCATTCGGGACTATACCCGCCAGATCACCGCCTTCGCCCAGTGGGTGACCGATACTCTGGGGGTGGCGTGGCAGCCTGAGTCCGTGTCCGCCCAGCGGATCGCGAGCTATCTCCAGTATCTGCAGGTCACCCTCGTGCGCGCACCCGCCACGCAAATGAAAGCGGTCGCCGCCCTGAAGGCCTTTGGGACCTGGCTCGTGGAAACCGATCAGCTGCGGACCAACCCGGCGCTGCGCATCCGTGCCCACGTCGAGCCGCCGCCGCCGCCGCGGGCGCTCGATCCGCACGTCGTGCAGAGCCTCATCGAGGCTGCGCATCAGACCGGCGATCTGCGCGATGCGCTCGTCATCGAACTCCTGGCCTCGTCGGGGATGCGGGCCAGTGAAGTCGCGGGCATTCAGATCGAGGCTCTGGAGCGCCGCGAACGCACGGTGTGGGTCCGTATTGTGGGCACGGGGAACAAAGTCCGCCGCATCCCGCTCCCAACGCATCTCGGCCCACTGATTGATCGGTATGTGGCCACGCGGCCAGCGGTTGATGGGGCGATCCCCACAACCGGCCCGCTCCTGGTTGGCCAGCGCGGTGGGATTACCCGGGCGACGATCACCGCTACGGTCGCTCAGGTGGCGCAGCGGGCCATGTTAACGCCCGCCCAGCGCCAGCAGGTGACACCGCATGCGTTTCGCCACACCGTGGCCACGGCGCTGGTCCAGCGGCAGGATATTGTGACGGCGGCGGATATTTTGGGCCATATCAATATCAATACGACCAGGCGCTACGCCACGGCTTCGGCCCAGGATCTGGAAGCGGCCATCCAGGAGCTTGTGACGCACCGGGCTGAATCCTAAGCTCCCGACATTGCATTCGCCCCACCACGAAGGAGACCACCGATGGGCTCTGCACATCCACCCCGCCCCTCGGTACACGAGGTTGCCCGGTGGCTCTTGGACACGCCACCCCCGGACGCCACCACCGCCGAGCCTATGCTGGTGGCGGCTGAGGCGGCCTATGACCAGCTGCGCGCCCGCTTGGTGGTGTCGCTGGGTGAGCTTGGCTTCGAGGCGCTCTGGGCGCGGGCGATCCACCTGGCGGTTCGCCGGATCACGCCACCTGTTCCGGCGCCATCGGCACCCTATCCTCCGGCGCTGCGGGCGTTGGTGAGCCGCTGCGATCCCGATCAGATGGCGGCGCTGCTGCTCGATGTCTTCGCCAGTTTTTTCCATGCCTTAGCCACCTTTATTGGCGAGCCGCTGATGTTCAGCATTATCGACCAGCTGTGGCCCGCGTTGCGTGCCTCCACGGCAGATCGCATGCACCAGAAGGAGTCCGACCATGACGACGTTTGACCATGTCCCGTTGACCTTGCTTTCGACCGGGGTCGTCGGCCTGGATACGGTGCTTGGGGGCGGCTTGCCGGAGTTTTCCTTCAACTTGATCACGGGCATGCCCGGCGCTGGCAAGACCACGCTGGCCCATCAGATTATGTTTGCCAACGCCTCGTCAGCCCGTCCGGCGCTGTATTTCACGGTGCTTGGCGAATCCCCAATTAAGATGCTGCGCTACCAGCAACAAATGGCCTTTTTTGACCCGGACAAAGTTGGCAGCTGTATTCACTTTATCAATCTGAACACCGTGGTCGTTGAGCACGGCCTGAGCGCGGTGCTGGAGCAGATTCTCCAAGAGGTGCGCGATCGCCAGCCTGGCCTGGTGGTGGTCGATTCGTTTCAGGCCATGATCCGCACCATCCGCGCCACCTCTCCGGCGCCCGATGATATCCAAAGCTTCGTCCAGCGCCTGGCCGTCCATCTCGCAGTGGCCCACGCCACGACCTTTCTGGTCGGCGAACAGCTGGATGACGAGCCGAGCAGCAGCGCGGTGCTGACGATTGCCGATGGCATTTTTGCCCTCTCGCAGAGCGCTCACCACAACTCCGTGGTTCGCAAGCTGCATGTGGTTAAGTCGCGCGGGATCGCCTCGGTGCCGGGGCTACACACCTTTCGCATCACCAAGGCGGGCTTGCGCGTCTTCCCGCGCATCAGTCTGGCGGCCCTTGAGGCGTCCGCCCATATGCGTCCGCAGGAACGGATGGACAGCGGGATTCCTGGCCTGGATGAGCTGTTGGGTGGCGGGATTCCCGTCGGCGATGCGGTGGTGGTCAGCGGCCCCTCCGGGTCCGGCAAATCGGTGCTGGCGACTCAGTTCATTGCGGCCGGGATGCAGCAGGGCGAACCGGGGGTTATCGCCATCTTTGAGGAGCACCCCGATGCCTACATGCGCCGCGCCCAGAGTCTGGGGTTTGACCTGGACCAGATGCAGCGCGACGGCACCCTCACCATCCTGTATCTGCGCCCGCTTGACCTGTCGCCAGACGAAATTCTCCATGAAATCTGCACGGCGGCGGAGCAGATTGGTGCCCGGCGCGTGGTGATCGATTCGCTGTCGGGCTTTGAGCTGGCCCTGGCGGCGACGTTTCGCACCGATTTTCGCGAGTCCATGTATCGCCTGGTCAATCGGCTGACCGCGCTGGGGATTACGGTGGTGATGACGATGGAGATAACCGAGACCTTCCGTGATCTGCGCCTCAGCCCCTTCATCATCTCCTTCCTGGCGGATAATATCATTCTCTTGCGCTATATCGAGATTGCCGGCCAGCTCAACACCACGCTCATGGTGGTCAAGATGCGCAACAGCGCCCACAGTAAAGATCAACGCCTGTACGAAATTACGGCGCAGGGCATGGTCGTCCGCCCGACCCGCCTTAGCCGTCCGAGCGACGAGCCGGGTGTGACCCAGAAGTCGGCTGGGCCGTCCTTGTATCCCGGGCTGACCGCCTCGGAAATCATCGTGCTCCAGGCCCTGATTCAGCTGTCGGCGGGCACGGTTGCTGATCTGTCCCGGCAGACTGGCCTGCCCGCCGATATGCTGCTGATTACGGCGCTGGATCGGCTGATCACCTTGAACTACGCCGTCAAGCTGGAGCATCTGTCCGACCCGGCCACCTATCGTTCCGTGACCCAACTGCTTCACTAAGCGCACCAAGCCGCGCACCAAAGGACGATGCCATGCTCTCGACACCTGATCAGGATGACACGCACCCAACGACCGCGGTGACCGAAATAGGCGCACAGGCGCGGGTGATGACCCTTTGTCAATCGATCACCGCCCAATCACCGCTCCCTCTCGTGATGACGCAGGGGCCACAGCACACGATCGCCTGTGCCAGCCCCGCGTTCGCGGCCATGCTGGGCGTCCCGCCGAGCGCCATCGAAGGGCAGACCCTGGCCGCAGCCCTGGCCGGGGTAGGGACCGCTAGCCTGCTCATGCGCTGCGCCGAGGTGTACGCCAGTGGGCAGCCGACCACGCTGCGCGATCAGGCCCACGCGCAGCGGCTGGGGAACACCGTGACCTGGACCGCCACCATCTGGCCGATTCTGGACGAGACCGCCGCCATGCTGGGCTTACTCCTCCAGGTCGATGACACCACGGCCCAGGAGCACGCCACCCGGCTGGCGCAGGAAACCCGCGCCATGAACGAGCATCTGCTGCTCGCGGGGATCCGCGAGCAGCAGCTGGCGGAGCAGCTGCAGCTGCAGCTGGCGTTTATCAGCGCAATCACGCGCAGCCTGGGTGATGGGGTCTATGCGTTCGATCGGGCGGGCCATGTCACCTATGTCAATCCAACCGCCGAGTCCATGCTGGGCTATGGGGAGGCCGCCCTGCTGGGGAGCGCCGCCAGCGCGATCCTCCAGACGCAGCCGCCCAGAGACCGGGCTGGCGTGCCCCAGCCTGATCCGTTTCTGACGGTCGTGCAGACGGGGGATGCCTATCGCAATGACCATGCGTATGCCCGCCATCGCGACGGGCAGATCTTCCCGATCTCCTATACGATCGCGCCAATCCAGGGTGATGCGCAGGTGCTGGGCGCGGTCGTCGTCTTTCGCGATCTGAGCGCGATCCGCCACCTGGAGGCGACTCGTGAAGAGTACCTAGCGCTGCTGTCGCACGACCTCCGCTCGCCGCTGACGGTTATTCTGGGCTATGGGCAACAGCTGCTCCGCAAGCTCGGGGTGCCCGGCCAGGAAAAAGATGCCGCGAAGGCGCGGGTGATTGTCGAGAGCAGCCTGCGGATGGAGCGCATGCTGAAGCTGGTGCTGGAGCAAAGTGCGCTGGAATCCGGCCCGGCGGCGCTCACCTGGGCGTCCCTCGATCTGGTGTCGCTAGTGCGCCGCATGGTGGAGCAGCTGCCGCTGCCGGATCGGGAGCGGATTGCGCTGGAAGGGGTTGACCAACTGCCCATGGTCGGCGACGCGGGGCGGCTGGAGCGGGTGGTCGTTAATCTGATCAGCAACGCGCTGAAGTACTCGCCCGCCGCCAGTCCGATTGTGGTGCGGGTCTTCGGCAGCGACGAACTGACCTTCATTACGATCGTGGATCGCGGTGTGGGCATCAATCCCGAGGAGATTCTCCACATCTTTGAAAAGGAGTATCGTGCGCGCACGGTCGGCACTATCGAAGGCCTCGGGCTCGGCCTGTATAGCAGCCAGCTGATCGTGGTCGCCCACGGTGGGCGGATTGGCGTTGAGAGCGCGCTCGGCCGTGGCAGCACGTTTACGATTCGGCTGCCACGGCATGCCGCAGACGCCGCGCCGGAGGGTGCTGGCTCGTGATCATGCGTGTGGCGTTCATCGTCGGCCCAGCCGTAGATGAAGTGCACGCCCGGCTCGTCAGGCGGCGCCACGGCGTGGCCGTAGGGTGAAATCGTCACCAGAAAGGCCTGGGCCTGCGGGTTGAGCCGCTGGCGGTACGTGCGCCAGGTTGGCAGGAAGCCAACGCCGCCATAGCTATCGCGGGCCCACTCCTCGCTCAGGGTTCGGGCTTGACCGACCTGCGCTCACGTTGCTTCGGTAAGCTGTTGGTAGACGGTGCGCACCAGGTGACCAGCGGCCATCGTGCGGAACTCCTCGTCGTTCATCAGCCGGACGAAGATGCCTTCGTTGTCGTCCATGCGCTCGATGAAGAGGTTCTCCAGCTGTTTGTTGAAGACGTGCGCAAAGTTCTCCAGGGTGTTGGCCGTCGCCGCCTGGCGCAGCTGCTCGTTGGCCACGGCCGTCTCGCGCACTTGGTCGAAGAAGAGCTGATCGGCCGGGGTGAAGGCGGTGCCGAAGCGTTCGTTGAGCTTTTCGACCAACGTTGACAGCCGTACCTCTTCATCCGCCTGCCCGGTGCCCACCTCGGTCGGCCCCCGCAGCGCCTCGGCCTCGCCGAGCTTCAGATCGATCGTGCCTTCGCTGATCTTTTGCAGGCGGAAGTAGTTGAGCTGCACGTCATCGTCGATCTGGACCGCCGCGCCGTTGATTGGGCGCGGGAGCTTGGTCAGCAGGTAGCGCCCGAAGGTGTAGAGCTTTTCCAGATCTGAGTCTTGGTAGGGGATGATCTGCGAGAGAAAGAGGTAGAGGTTGCGGAAGCTGACCAGTTGGCTGCGAAAGAGTTCTTGGTCTTCTGGCTCGAGCTTTTTGAAGCGATCGGCCACCGCGCCCAGGATGGTGTCGAGGCTCTGGTGCTCGCTGCCGGTCGGGTTCAGGCGGTTGCGGAACCAGATTTCGCACCAGGCGTTGAGGTCGGCTGGATAGTAGACTTGCCACTGGTTGAGCGCATGGGCCAGGTCGTTCAGCTGCTGCGGATCGGTTTCGTCGCCGACCGGGGTGACTTCGTAGTAGGGTTTGAAGGCGGCGTAGATGTCCTCCGGCGCGTTGACGAAGTCCAGTATGAAGGTGTCGGCCTTGCCCCGCGCGGTGCGGTTGAGCCGTGACAGGGTCTGGACGGCCTGCACACCCGCCAGTCGTTTGTCGACGTACATCGTGTGGAGCATCGGCTGATCAAATCCGGTCTGGTATTTTTCGGCCACCAGCAGGATCTGGTAGTCCGGGCTGTTGAACCTTTCGGGCAGTTCGCTTTCTTTGATGCCCTGGTTCATGCCGACCTCGGTGTAGGGGTGGCCGGGCAGTTCTTTCAGGGTCACATCGCCGGAGAAGGCCACCAGGGTTTTGATGTCGGTGTAGCCGTGTTCGGTAAGGTAGCGGTCGAAGGCGAGCTTGTAGCGCACGGCGTGCTCGCGCGAGCTGGTGACGACCATCGCCTTGGCCCGGCCGCCGACTTTGTGGCGGGTGTGGGTGCGGAAGTGCTCGACCATGACTTCGACTTTTTGCTCCAGGTTGTACTCGTGCAGATCGACGAAGCGGGCCAGTGCCCTCGCCGCCTGCCGCCGCAGCACCGCCGGATCGTGCTCGATGTCCTGGAGCAGCTGGTAGTAGCGCCGGTAGCAGGTGTAGCTCTGCAGCACATCCATGATGAAGCCTTCGTCGATCGCCTGGCGCATGCTGTAGTGGTGGAAGGGCGCCTGGCCGTTCTCGCCCGGTTCGTTGAAGACCGCCAGGGTTTTGAATTTGGGCGTGGCCGTGAAGGCGAAGAAGCTTAGGTTCGGCTGGCGGCCGCGCTTGAGCTGTTCGCGCAGCATGGCCTCCTTGGCGGCGTCGCTGAGGCTGGCGTCATCCTCCAGGTCGAGCAGGAGCTCGGCGATGGCGGATTCGATGCCGTCTTTGTTGAGGACTTTGCGCAGCTCTAGGGCGGTCTCGCCGCTCTGCGAGCTGTGGGCCTCGTCGACGATCACGGCGAAGCGTTTGCCGGCCGTGCTGATGGCGACGCCCTGGCCCTTTTTCTCCAGAGTCTCGATCGCTTTGGTGATGAAGGGGAATTTCTGCACGGTCGAGATGATGATCGGCACGCCATCTGCCAGGGATTTGGCGAGCTGCTGGGTGTTTTCGTCGATCTTCTGGACCACGCCGGCTTTGTGATCAAACTGGAAGATGGTGTTTTGGAGCTGCTGATCCAGCACGCGCCGGTCGGTGATGACCACCACGGAGTGGAAGATCTTGGCGTCGTTGGCGTCGTGCAGGGTCGAGAGATGGTAGGCCAGCCAGGCGATCGAGTTGGACTTGCCCGAGCCGGCCGAGTGCTGAATCAGGTAGTTGTGTCCCGCTCCGACCGTATGGGCATGCCGGGATAGCTTGCGCACGACATCCAGCTGGTGGAAGCGCGGGAAGATCAGGCTTTCTTTGCTGTGGCTCTTGGTCCCCTGGGCGGTGCTCACCTCGGTCTTGTCAACCGCGCTGTGGAGGAAGCGGGCCAGGATATCCAGCAGGCTGGCGCGGGCCAGCACGTCGCGCCAGAGGTAGCTGGTGCGCACGTCGTTGTAGACCAGCGGGTTGCCCGCGCCCTGGCTGTCGCCGCGGTTGAAGGGCAGGAAGAAGGTGTCGGCGCCTTCCAGCTTGGTGGTCATAAAGACTAGGTCGGGATCGACGGCGAAGTGGACCAGGCAGCGCCGCTTGAAGGCGAACAGCAGCTCTTTGGGGTCGCGTCCGCGATACTGCTGCTTGGCGTCCTCGACGTTCTGGCCGGTCATGGGGTTTTTCAGCTCGATGCTGGCCACTGGCAAGCCGTTGACCGCCAGCACGAGGTCGGGGATGGCGCCGCTTTTCGTGTGGACCTGGCGGGTGACGCTGAGTTGGTTCTGGGCGTAGAGCGCGCTGGCGGCGGCGTTCATCCCGGTGTTGGGGGCGAAGTAGGCCGCCCGGACGGTTTTGCCGAAGCACTTGAAGCCGTCGCGCAATACCGTCAGCATGCCTTTGCTCTCCAGCTCTTTGCCCAGGCTGTCCAGCAGCAGCGCCCCGGCCCTGGCCTGGTTGACGGCGGCGAACTGGCTCCAGAACTTGGGCTGGGTGGCCTGGACGAAGGCAAGAATCGCCTCTGGAAACAGCGCCCGCTCAGCGTTGTAGTCGGCCGGGTCGCCCTTGATGTAGCCGCCCTCGGCGATCAGGGCGTGCTCGACGCCGTCCTCGAAGTTGCTCTCTTTATGCATAGACCGCCTCCTGCGCTGCGTTGCTCTCAGGGATGGGGATGTTCCGCACGTCGATCTTGCCGGTGACGGCGCTGGTGATCAGGGCCGCGCGGTATTCCTGGAGCTTGGCGATGGCTTGCTCGACTCTGGTTTTCTGCTGGTCGATTTTGGCCGTTTGTTCGTCTAAGTATTGGACAATGGCTTGTTGTTCTTGTACTGGTGGAACAGTAATCCACAGATTGGCATATTTTTCAGCACTAACATTTTGAATGGTTGCTTGAATAAAAATGCTCTTGATCCATTCCCAGTATATAGTCGATTGCAGAAAATGGTATGCAAAATCGGGATCTAGGTCTGGGGTGCAACGAGCACGGATGAGGTATCCAGCATACGCAGCCACTCCCCATGACTCTCGATAAATAAATGTTTTCCCTACCGTTGCCCCACTGCGAGCAAATAAAATATCGCCGTCATCAAGTAAGTAGGAATGCGCAATTTCAGGGGGTAAAGAGCGAAACGTGTCATCGCGGAGAGTTCCATCATCACGAACATCTGTAATACGGATATATCGCGGAAAGTCACGATCATCTAATTCTGCTGCTTCATTGGCACCATACTTAAGTGGCTGAGATAGAAGGAACTTTAGTCGCTGTGCAATCCACCCCGCCGGAATCTCCCCCAGCCACTCCACGCCCGAATCCTTCAGCGGCGCGTTCGGATCAAGCCCTCTGGTCACCGCCCGGCTGATCAGCGCGACCCGTTTCTCGGCGAGCTTGGCCAGCAGCGCCTTGCGCCTGGCGATCAGCGCGTCGATCTGGGCGGTTTTGTGGTCCAGGAAGCGGGCGATGGCCTGCTGCTCGGGGAGCGGTGGTTCAACTACATGCAAACAGACGAGATCACTCGCATTGATTGCTGGATAACTTATACCATTCAGCTATAGACATAGTGCATTGACGGCATTGACAAAATAGGGATACCCCGTGAGTGATTGCAGCATCGTGTCCGTATACGATCGAAATACATCGACTAATCGCTGCCGG
>DAOTUS010000139.1:0-4646 GCA_034437415.1 Herpetosiphonaceae bacterium | reverse complement strand
ATTTTGCGGCATTTTGGTATACTGGAGCAGCACCCCAGTGGACCGCTGCCCATGTGATCGCAGTGGCTCCGTAGCGAGGACCTCCCGATGAGTGGCGGAACGCCGATATCCACCAAACGCTTGCGCCTGCTTGATCCCGCCGATCGGGCCGCGCTGTATGACCGTCCCGTCTTCACGGACGAGGAACGGGGCATGTATTTTGCCCTGACTCCCGCCGAGGCGGTGCTGCTGACGACCTGGCCCGATCCCGCCCTCCAAGCCTTTTTCATCCTTCTGCTGGGCTACTTCAAGGCCAAACCCCGGTTGTTCAGCATCACCACGCTCGCGGATGTCCTCCCCGATCTGACCTGGATTTGTCAGTATCATGGTCTCGCCGTTGATCTCTCCACGGTGTGCATCCCGCACAACCGCACCCTCCAGCAGCAGCGTCAGTGCATACTCGATCTGACCGGCTATCGGCGGTGCCAGCCCGCTGATCGGCAGGCCGCCTTTCACGTTGCGCTGCGGGCCGCACGCTTCAGCCCCAAAGTTGCCTATCTCTTGCGGATCGTGTTGCAACACTTCGCCGCCGCGAAAATCACGCTGCCGGGCTATACCAGGCAGGGAGTCGGCCTCCATCACCCGGAGTGACATCTAGACTGAGACTCCCCATGGATTCGCGGTGTAGGCTGGAGCCCGGCATTGGGTTCCAGCGGGTCGGCAGTGGCTGTTCACGGCGCAGCGTGCATATCGTCCCATTCCAGATGTTCCACCAGATCTCCTGGGCAGACTCCCTGTTCTGGTATATCGAAGTGTTCTATAATCGTCAACGGCTCCACGCAACGTTGGGGTATCAGAGTCCGGCGACCTATCTGGCGCAGTGGCACCATGACAAATGACCTGTCCACTAAACCCAGACCTGATCACCCCTACTTCCCCGTGATCAGCTTCCCGATTCGCTCGTACTCATCCCTGACACTCTGCGGCAGCTCCCGCGCACCCTGCGCATTTGGGGCATCGACTCCGCCTGGCCAGACATACCCGATGAGTGCCACCACGTCACGGTCCGAGGACGCCAGATTGAAGTAGCTTGTGGCAACATCCTTCATGCCTGTTTCTGTCAATCCCGCATAGTCGCCATGTAATTCCTGGATGTGGTGCGCATCCATCACCAGAACGATCTTCTGCGCTGCAGTAGACCGCTTGGCTTTGAGTGCGCCCAGCTCGTTCAGGAACTGGTCGTTGTGCTGCGGATCGGCGATGAAGTAGTGATCGAACCCCAGCCAATCCACGCTCGTGGGCACTTGGATGCTATCCACCATCGGGTATGCTTCGATGACCAGAACCGGAACCTGTGGAAATGTTGCCTTGATCAGATCCGTGGCAGCCTTCAGCTCCGCATAGGTGATGCTGTTCCATGTGGGTTCCTCACCCACGTAGAACGCCTGAACCATAGTGTGGTTCACTATGAGGTGGTTCGTACTCACGAAGTCGTTCCAGCGGGCTTGATAGTCCGGACGAAGGTCGTAGAGCGCGCCGCTCGGGCCACCGTCACCTGTATAGATGAAAAAGATCTCGTTCACATGCAGAACGGTCTTCAGCCCCTGCCCTACCAACAGCTCCATGTTAGGCACAATGGTATGCGTCGGGCTAACAACGAGAACGTCGGCGATGTTGGAAAACGCCGCCACTTCATCGCTATAGTTGGTCTTTGGGACGGCGTCCAACGGATCGTCCCAGCCTACATCCACGAACGAAAACCCGAAGTACTCCAGGTGGTCGATGCCCCCAGGAGACGCGGTCGGACTTGCGCTCTTGCAACTGGTCAGCACCGCTAACACGCTCAGGCCACAGATCATCACCGTACGGAGTACGCGAAAGTGTGTCGTCGGCTTCAAAATGCTCATCAAATACTCCTATTATTGGCGAATGACCCCGCCACCGAAATGGCCCGTTTGTACAGAATCTCATGCCGCGGATAGTGAACAATTCGCATAGCTTCAAAGCACCAGCGCATCCATAGCGTTGACCCGCAATCCCAGCCCCAGAGATTTGGCTCGCTGGAGCGCGTAGCGTGTTCGCCGCGCTCCGTCAGATGCAACGCATCGTAGTCCTGGCTAAACCGCACAAAATCAATCCTTTGTGGTGGGGTCTCACCGAGATTGAGTGGGAGCGGATAGCGGGCGATGACAGCGCGCAGATCATCGTCATGATCGATGGTGTAGATGCGAGCGACCGAGTTGGGTGTCAGGACACTCCAGTACAGATCGTCGGGGTTGCGCAGGACACTCTCAGCGCCATACGCTGTTCGACAGAAATCAACCCAGGCCGATGTATCCGTATCCGGCTGATAGGTGGATGTCCACAGGCCGCCGCGTGGTTTGATCGCGGAGTTGGCGATCGGCTGCATAAGCTCAGGCATAGGTATAGCAATGGTGAGGAGGAGTTGTGGGTGCATAGGCTAATCCTTTCGGTTGCAATCTCTACGTTGGCCTTCGGTGTGCCCGCCGAACGATTCCAGCTCTATGTGGAGAGCAGCGGTAATTCGGCGCAGCCATCGCGCTACGAGAACAGATCGGCCACGTCCTCGCGGGTGAGCGACTTCACGATGCCGCGCTCGCTACTCACGAGTTGGTCGGCCAGGGCGCGCTTGCGCTCTTGCAACACGAGCATCTTCTCCTCAACGGTGTCGCGCACGATCAGCTTATAGATGAATACGGGCTTCTCCTGGCCGATGCGGTGGGTACGGTCGGTGGCCTGCTGCTCGACCGCCGGATTCCACCAGGGGTCGATATGGATGACATAGTCGGCGGCGGTAAGGTTGAGGCCGACCCCGCCGGCCTTGAGGCTGATCAGGAAGAACGGCAGTCGCGAATCGGCCTGGAATGTGTCGACCACGGCGGCGCGGTCGCGCGTCTTCCCGTCGAGGTAGGCGTAGCGCAGGCCGCGCTGCTCAAGCTGCTCGCGCAGCAGGGTCAGCATCGCGACGAACTGCGAGAACACCAGCGCCTTATGGCCCTCGGCGTGGAGGGTCTCCAGGATATCCAATAACCGCGCAAACTTGGCTGATTGGCCGCGGAAATCCGGCTCGACCAGGCGCGGGTGGTTGCAGATCTGGCGCAGGCGCAGCAACCCCTCCAGTACCCGCAGACGCACATCGTTTATTCCATCGGTGTCGATCAGGTTAAGCAGCAGCGCGCGGTACTGATCGCGGTAGCGCGCATACAGCTTCGCCTGGGCTGGCTCCATCGCGCAGTACAGCACCCGCTCGTCGCGCTCGGGCAGATCGGGAGCGACCTGGGCTTTGGTCCGGCGCAGGATAAACGGGCCGACCATCCGGCGCAGCAGCTGCGCCGTCTGCTCGTCGCCATCCTTCTCGATCGGCCCAGCGAACTCGGCGCGGAAGTGCTCCAGGCTGCCGAGCATGCCCGGATTGAGGAAGGCAAACTGCGACCACAGCTCCAGCGTCGAGTTCTCCACCGGCGTGCCGGTCAGCGTCAGGCGGTGGTCCGCGTGCAGGGCGCGGGCGGCGCGGGCCGTCTGGGCGGCGGGGTTTTTGATCGCCTGGGCTTCGTCCAGCACCGCGTAGTGGAATCGGTAGGATCTGAACAGGTCGATATCGCGCAGCAGCGTGCCGTAAGTCGTCAGCACCAGATCGGAGGCGGCAAACGCCTCCGCCGTGTCGGAGCGGCCCTGGTCGGCGTGGACCAGCACGCGCATGGCGGGTGTCCAGCGGGCGATCTCGCGCTGCCAGTTGAAGATCAGCGAGCGCGGCAGCACGATCAGGCTGCTGGCTGTAGTGTGGCCGCTGGCGCGCAGCGACTGCAGGAAGGCCAGGGTCTGGATGGTCTTGCCGGTGCCCATGTCGTCGGCTAGGCAGCCGCCGAACTCATACTCGTGGAGGAAGTGCAGCCAGTCGTAGCCGGCCTTCTGGTACGGCCGCAGCACGCCTGCGAAGCCCGGCGGCAGGTCGTGGGGCGCGATCCCGTCGACGGTCCTCAGCCGCTCGCGTCGGCGCGCGAACTCGGCGTCGACCTCATCCGTATCCTCAAGCAGCTCTTCCAGCAGAGTGATCTGGTGGGGAAGCAGCCGTAACTGGCTGTCATGGAGCTCGCCGAGGGCGAAGATGTGGCGGTAGCGCTCCAGCCACTGGGCGGGGATCTCGCCGATCGAGCCGTCGGCCAGCTTCACGTAGCGCTCGCGCCGTCGGATGGCGCGGCGCAGCTCGGCAATGTTGACCTCGGTCTCGCCGAAGCGCACCACCGCCTCCAGGTCGAACCAGTCCAGGCCGGATGCGACGCGGAAGGTCATGGTCGGCAGGTGGCGATTGACCCGGGCGCTGAGCAGCGACTCCTCGCCGTAGATGGTAAACCCAGCGGCGGCCAGCTTCGGGACATGGCTGAGCAGGAAAGTAGCGGCGGTCGTACCGGCGCGCAGGGTCGCCACGCCCGGCTGTGGCCCGCGCTTGAGGCCATGGCGCATCAGCTCACCCCAGAACCGCTCCTCGGTAGCGGGCTGGCGCGTGATGCGCAGCAGGGCGGCAGGCGCCTCCTGGTAGGTCACGGTCTCCTCGGGCAGCTGCGGATCGTAGGCCAGCTCGTGTTCGCCGTAGGCGAAGCGCAGGGCGGCCAGCAGGTTCTCCTCGTCCTCGCTGAGCGGCGATCTGC
>DAOTUS010000138.1:0-2657 GCA_034437415.1 Herpetosiphonaceae bacterium | reverse complement strand
GCAGCACGGTGAACGCAATCTGGCAGCAGTGCAACGGGTCTTCATGCGCCGCTTTGATCAGGCCATCAATCGCTTGGGGCTGGGGTGAGGTCCCGAACGACTTTGCACATGCCCTGCTCGGACTGGGTCTGTATAGTAGCCAGCTGATTGTCGTAGCCCACGGCGGGCTGATGTCGGTCGAGAGCACGGTTGGGCGGGGCAGCACCTTTACGATCAGGCTGCCACTCCATGCCGTCGGCGAACCCCGTGGCGGTACGGAAGGCGGGTCCCCGTCCCCATGATCACGAGATTGCTGGATGCCACCACCATACGACTGGTGGGATGATTTGGCGGTGGTATGGGGTTCACAGCGCCGTCTGGGTGCCGTGTGGACGGCACCCAGAGGGTCCCCGCACCGCCACCGAGTGCTTCGCCCGGATCATCATCATTGACCGCGAGGGCATGAGCGGCAACTTTCTGGCCGCGCTGGTCGCGTAGCAGCGCAGCGCGGTACTAACCGTCCCACTGGCCTGGATCCCTGATCATGCCCTACACAATACTTTAGTGTCTCTCCAATCATGCCTTTTTTTGCTATGCTACTTTCCGTTGGCTGAGCCTGTCGAAGCCACATGACGGGCTTCGACAGGCTCAGCCAACGAGCATCTCCGCAACAGCCACCGATTTAGCCAAAGGAAAGGAGTGGGCGATTAGGCGTGGCGCGCTAAAACGATTGACGACACCAGCAAGGTATACTAGGATAGCAGCGTCGCCAGCCGGTCTGGTCGCGCTTCCCCAACCACCCACGGTCAAATTAGGTTCATCCAGCCGATTGCTGCCCCTGGCAGATTGCATTCCGAGGCTCACATGAAACCAGCCGCCTTTACATACTACGCCCCCGAGACCCGCGCCGAGGCTCTGACGCTGCTGGCCCGCTACGGCCCCGACGCCCGCGTGCTGGCCGGTGGACAGAGTCTGGTCGCGGCCATGAACTTTCGCCGCCTCAAGCCCGCCGTGCTGATCGACCTCAACCGCATCGCTGACCTGTTCGGCTGTACCAGACACGCCGACACGCTGGTGATCGGCAGCATGACCCGCCAGGGCGATCTGGAGCGCAGCCCGCTGATCGGCCAGCTGTTCCCGGCCTTCGCCGAGGCCCTGCCCCACGTCGGCTACCCGCAGACCCGCAACCGGGGCACGCTGGGCGGCTCGCTGGCCTGGGCCGATCCGGCGGCGGAGCTGCCAGCTCTGGCGGTCGCTCACGCGGCCCAAGTTCAGGTGCAGAGCGCTCGCGGTGAGCGCTGGATTGCGGCGGCCGAGCTGATGGCGGCGCCCTTTAGCACGACGCTTGAGCCTGACGAGCTGGTGGTGGCGATTGCGCTGCCCCTGCCCGAGGCCGGCAGCGGCAGCGCGTTTGCCGAGGTTGCCCGCCGCCAGAGCCATCGGGCCGAGGCCGGGGCGATCAGCCAGGTCCACCTGGGCCGCGATGGCTCGATTAGCGCCTGCACCCTGACGCTGTTTGCCGTCGATCGGCGCCCGGCGGTGGTCCCCGCCGCTGCGGCGCTGCTCGTCGGACACCAGCCAACTCCCGCCGCCATCGCCGCCGCCGCCGCCGCGATCGATCTTCCCACCGTCACCGATATGTACGCCACCGCCGCCTACCGCCGCCATCTTTGCCAGGCGCTCGCCCGCACAACCCTCAGCCGCGCCGTCGAGCGGGCCGGGCAGGCGGCGGTGGTCAGGGGCGTTTAAAACGATCCACGAAGGGCACGAAGGACACGAAGGGAAGGATCCATTAATGGCTGGAAAATCGACATTTTTTAAGTCCATTCTTCGTGCCCTTCGTGGATCAGATCGGTATCTAAATTCTTCGTGGATCATACAAAGAGGACCTGGCCGATGAACACTGAGATTACCCTGACGGTCAACGATCGAACCTACACCCGGCTGATCGAGCCGCGCCTGCTGCTCAGCGATTTTTTACGCCACGAGCTTGGCCTGACTGGCACCCATGTCGGCTGTGAGCACGGCGCCTGCGGCGCGTGTACCGTGCTGCTCGATGGCGTCCCGGTGCGTTCCTGCCTGCTGTTTGCCGTCCAGGCGCAGGCGGCCGCGATCACCACGGTCGAGGGGCTGAGCGGCGATCCCGCCCAGCTCCACCCGCTCCAGGCCAGCTTTCAGGCTGCCCACGGCCTGCAGTGCGGCTTTTGCACGCCGGGCATTTTGCTGACCATGCTGCCGTTCCTGCAATCCAACCCCGAGCCATCCGAGGCCGAGATTCGCCTGGCGCTCTCCGGCAATCTGTGCCGCTGCACCGGCTACCAGCATATTGTGGACGCCATCCAGCTCGCCGCCGCCGAGCTGCGGGCGCCCGAGGAGGCGCGATGAGCAAGCTGCTGATTGGCGAGCCGGTTCGCCGGGTCGAGGATGCCCAGCTGCTGACCGGGCAGGCTCAGTTCACCGATGACGTGGCCCTGCCGGGGATGCTCCACGCCGCCTTCAAGCGCAGCCAGCACGCCCACGCGACGATCACCAGCATCGATCTCGGCGCTGCCCGGACGCTGCCCGGCGGTGCGCTGATTGAAGACGGCCTCGGGGATGGGCGGCGGCGGCACCAGCAGCGGCGAGGGCTGCCAGAAATCGCCGAGATCCTGCCAGGTGTAGATCGCCACCACGCCGGG
>DAOTUS010000137.1:0-10714 GCA_034437415.1 Herpetosiphonaceae bacterium | reverse complement strand
CTGCAACCCCGCCGCCGCCAAAGGCCTCCGGCAGCCCCAGCACACCAATTTCGGTCGAGCTGGAATTGGCGCGCTGGCCCGCCCTAGGCGATGAGGTTGAGATACGCCTCACCGTGCGTTCGATTGAACCGGCCCCTGGCACCACCGCCACTATTCTTGTTCCAGATGGCGTGGAAGTGATTGCTGGAACACTTGCAATGAAAGGAGATCTCGCCCCCAATCAACCTTTAGTTCACACCGCCACCCTGCGATTTACCACCGCCGCTGATGTAACCATCACTGGTCGGGCGTTATACACGCTCGCCAACGGCGACATCTGGGGCGATCAGGCGGTTATCTATCTGACGATTGCAGCTCCAGGCGCGCCCCCCAATCTCACTGCAACTCCGCCGCCTGCTGTTCCCTCGCCCTAGCCCTGCATCTAACACACTCCGCCATCCAACCTACCACTGCGTCACACAACCCGGCCCGATGGATTTGACTACGTCGATTGGTATTTTGAGAGACGAGCAGGTTCGTTATTTTGAAAGGAGACGATTATGATTCAGCGAGCATCCAAATATTGCTGTTTTCTGATTTTGTTCGGGCTATTGTTAGCAACCCTCGGTGTGAATTCCTCAGTCGCGGCAACCAGCCCAATCGTGGTTAGCGGCGATCCCCACACGCCGATCCAGGTATCTCTGACGATGGATGCGCTGCCACGGGTCGGCGATCAGGCCACCGCGACTGTGACAGTTAGCAGCGCGGGGGTGGCGGCGCCGGATACCACCGCCAGCCTGCTGCTGCCCTCGAATATGGAGCTTGTCGCTGGTGCGGCGACCTGGCAGGGCGACCTCGCCGCCGATCAACCAGTTTCATTTAGCGCCACCGTGCGCATAACCGGGCCAGGCAACGCCAAGCTTCAGGCGAAAGCTAGCCGCGCCGTGGACGAGAAGAGTGTCTGGGCCGATCAGGCGACGATCTACTTTCATGCCGATACGACCGCGACAACTCAGGAATGGCGCTACGGTACCGAGCCGGCCTTGGCGGTCTCCAGCACAGCCGCCGCAGCCCCAGAGTCGGATGTGTCGGTGAACCCACCGGCACTGCATATCGCGCTTGATCCAAACACACCTGCGCCGCCAGCCGATGCGTCCGCCTCCGCCGAGAGCTTTGTCCCCCAGGAGCTTGATGTGAAGGCGACCCCTGATGGCACCCTGACGATCAATGGCACCTGGAATTATCTTAATAGGGCGGGTGCATCAACGCCGGTTAAGCTCCTGACACAGCTGGTAGGTAGCAGCAATAATCATCTGGCCTGGGCCTATAGCAACTGGGATGGAACGTACAGCTTTTCAGTCAGCAACCCAGGTCAGGCAGTCTACGTGCGGGCCTACACCTACTACCGCCACACCAGCATGGTGCTTCGCGCCCTGCGGGTTATTCCAAATGGCAGCGACACCGGCGTGTTTGCAGAGGCCAACAGCTACTATGTGACAGCCGGGCCGTTTGGTGCATTTGCCGATGGAACTCATAATATTGGCAGTTGGCGACCGGCCGATAGCTGGGATGGGCGCTACGCCTGGTGGATCTACACCGATATGCAGGATGCCTTTTTCTACCCCTACAACTGCGCCCCTGAGTGTACGACCAACGGCTCGTGGATGCCCGATGGCAGCACTGCGGAGTGGACCCCGACCAGCACCGATGGTACCTACTATAGTCGGGGCGGCAACATCCATCTGGAGGGCGAGGACCGCAACTCCAAGAGCACGGTTGTCCACGAGTATGCCCATAACGCGATGTGGAATATCTATGGCGAGTGGATGCCAGTCACCAGCTGCCCATCGCCCCACTACATTCAATATATCAGCGCCGCCAACTGTGCCTGGACCGAAGGCTGGGCTAACTTCTACTCGATGGCGGTTCGCAACGAGAACTTTTACGCCTGGCCAAGCGGGGCCACCCTCAATCTGGAAACTCCCCACTGGACCAGCTCCAACTGGGACGATGGCGAGACGGTCGAAGGCCGGGTCGCCGGCGCGCTGTGGGATGCGATCGATACCGCCAACGATGGCTATGATGCCTGGAACGCGCCCAATGGCTTCCGCGAAACCTGGGATGTGACGTTTAACCAGAACGACAACAACTTTGCCGAGTATTGGGCCGCCTGGCTCTCCCGTGGCCACAGCCGCCACTATGGCCTGATTATGGCCTATCAAAATACGATCGACTATGATACGGCGCCAACAATCGCCAGCCTGCCCAATGTTACCCGCACTGGCGGCGGCCCATTCAACAATGTGATCGACCTGTGGATCTATGCAGCCGATCCCGAGTCAACCGATGGCCAGCTCACCTATACGGTTGAAAGTATCTCTAATCCCAATCTTGGTGTGACGATCGATTCGCTCGATTACCTCGATCTCGATCCCGCGCCTGGCTGGTGGGGCACCGCCACGGTGGTGGTCAAAGTCAGCGACGGCGCGAAGACCGACACGGACACGTTTGTCGTTACGATTCTGCCTTTCCGCACCTTCACACCGTACATCAGCAAGTAAACCCCCGCCAACCAACGTCGGCTGCACCAAATCCCTGCGATTGGTGCAGCCGATTTTGGTTTCTAGAGCATCTCGAAGATGCCCGCCGCGCCCATGCCGCCGCCGACGCACATTGTCACCATGCCGTAGCGACCGTTGCGCCGCTTGAGCTCGTCGAGAATCTGGACGGTTAGCTTGGCGCCGGTGCAGCCCAGCGGGTGGCCCAGGGCAATCGCGCCGCCGTTGACGTTGATTTTGTCCTCGTCCATCTCCAGCTTGCGGATGACGGCCAGCGACTGGGCGGCAAAGGCCTCGTTGAGCTCGATCAGGTCAATGTCGTCGAGGGTCAGGCCGGCCTTTTTCAGCGCCTTCGGAATGGCGACCACCGGGCCGATGCCCATCACCTCGGGGCCGACCCCGCCGACCGCGAACGAGACGAAGCGGGCGATCGGCTTGAGGCCCAGCGCCTCGGCCCGCGAGCGGCTCATCAGCAGCACCGCCGCCGCGCCATCGCTGGTCTGCGATGAGTTGCCTGCCGTGACCGTGCCCTTGACGTGAAACACTGGGCGCAGCTTGGCCAAGCCCTCGAGCGACGTATCGCGCCGCGGCCCCTCATCGGTGTCGAACATCACCTGCTGACGTTTGATCTCGCCACCGGCCTGGGCCTCGGCGAACTCAACCTCCACTGGCACAATCCCAGCGCTGAACTTGCCCGACGTGATCGCCTCAAGCGCACGCATGTGCGAGCGGTACGAGAAGGCGTCGGCATCCTCGCGGCTAATCCCATGCTCCCGCGCCACGTTCTCGGCGGTCAGGCCCATGTTGATGTAGACCTGCGGATAGTGCTCGGCCATCCACGGGTTGGGGGCGAACTTGTTGCCCGACATCGGCACCATGCTCATCGACTCGGCGCCGCCAGCGATAATCACGTCGGCGCCACCGGCCATAATCCGCTCCGCCGCCTGGGCGATGGTCTGCAGCCCCGAGGCACAGAAGCGGTTGACCGTCTGGGCGGAAACTTCTTCGGGCAGCCCGGCGCGCAGGGTGGCGATCCGGGCCATGTTCAGGCCCTGCTCGCCCTCGGGCATAGCGCAGCCCAGAATCACGTCCTCAATCTCGCGTGGGTCGAGGCCCGGTGCCCGGTTGAGCACCTCGCGAATCACCGCCGCCGCCAGATCGTCGGGCCGCGTGTTGCGCAATGTGCCACGCTTGGATCGTCCGACAGCGGTGCGGGCGCCAGCGACAATGACTGCTTCTTCCATGAGTTTCTCCTTTGGAGAAAAGTGGCTAGTGGCTAGTGGCTAGTGGTCAGCTTTGATTGGGCGACCACAGCTCTGGAGCCTCTACTCACTGGTTAAAATATCAAAAATATACGGTCCTTGTTGACTCGTGATTCAGTGGCTTGTCACGCATGGATTGCTGATCGTTGGCTGAGCCAAGCCAAACTGCTGGGCTTCGACAGGCTCAGCCAACGGAGTATTCAGCACATCACACGTGACGGAATACTAGCCACTGATCCCTAATCACTGATCCCTAATCCCTATGACCGGAGAGGTTTATTATTCTGCAGCATGTACACGATCCGCTCCATCGTCTTGGGCTCGCGGACGAGCTCGAGGAACGCCTCGCGCTCGCGGTCGAGAAAATACTCCTCATCGACCCACTGCGGGCCGCTCAGGTCGCCGCCAGCGATAACATAGGCCAGCTTGTTGCCAATCGCGGCGTCGTACTCGGTGATAAAGCCGCCCTGCTGCATCATCCAGACGCCCACGCGCATCGCGGCCAGGCCATCGCGCCCGGCGGCGTAGAGTTTCTCCTTCAGCGGCGGGGTGTAGTCGGACTCGGCCAGGTCGATCACGAACTGTTTGGCCCGGCCCAGCAGATCGTCGGCGTTCATCACAATCCGGTCGGCCTCGCCGAGGAAGCCGTGCTCGCGGGCCTCGAAGGCGCTGCCGCCAACTTTGGCCATCCCGATCTGCTCGAACACGCGCTGCAGGTACGGGGTTGGGTCGGCGTCGGGGGCCTTCATCGCTGGCGTGATCACGCGGCGGACGAACTCTTTCACGCCGCCGGCGCCGGGGATCAGGCCGACGCCAACCTCGACCAGGCCGATGTAGGTTTCGGCGGCCGCACACACCCGCCCGCCGTGCATGGTCACCTCGGCGCCGCCGCCGAGCACGCGGCCAAATGGCGCGGTCACGACGGGCTTGGGCGAGTAGCGCATCGCCATCATCAGCTGGTGGCCCTGGCGCACGAGGTCGTCGATCTGGTCATACTGTTCGCTCTGGGCGGCCAGCATAATCATAAAGATATTCGCCCCGATGCAGAAGTCGCCGCCCTGGTTGCCGACAACCATGCCGACCCACTTGGCGTCCTTGAGCAGATCCATCGCCTGCATGCCCATCGCGTTGATGTCGCTATCGAGGGCGTTCATCTTGGAGTGGAACTCGAAGCCCAGCACGCCATCGCCGAGGTCGATCAGCGAGGCCGAGTCGTTGCGCGCCACTTCTTTGCCACTGGCCCGCAGCTCGTCCAGGTCGATCGCCCACTGCGACTGTGGCACCGTCTCGTAGTCCAGCGTCACCGGGCTGAATACCTGCTCGGCACCGTCGTTTTTGCGGTAGAACGTGGGGTTGCCCGCCGCCAGCATCGCGTGAACCCAGTCGGCCACCTGCAGATCACGGTCCTGCATCAGCTTGACGCCCTCGGCGACCCCGATGGCATCCCACATCTGGAAGGGGCCGAGATCTTTGGCGAAGCCCCAGCGCAGCGCATTGTCAACATCGTAGAGATGATCGCTGATCTCGGGCACCCGGCGGGCGGCGTAGGCCAGCATCGGCAGCAGCGTGTCGGCGATCAGCTTGCCGCCGCGATCCTCGCCCTGGTTGACCAGGAACTTGAGCCGGGCCGGCAGGTCGCCCTGCTTTTTGGCCAGGCGGATAATCGGCAGGTCAACCTCGCGGGGGGCGCGGTGTTCGCCAGTCTCCCAGTCGAGCACCCAGAATTCTTTCTGGCCGCCAGCGCCCTTGACCGTTTTGTAGAAGCCGGTGCCGCTTTTCTGGCCCAGGAAGCCGCGCTCGATCAGACCCTGGACCGGGGCCGGGGCCAGCAGATACTCGCGCGACTCGTCGTCAGGGACGGCCGAGTAAAGATTGTGGGCCACGTTGACCATCACATCGATGCCGACGATGTCGCCCAGGCGGAACGTGCCCGACTTGGGATTGCCGATCAGCGAGCCGGTCAGCGCATCGACCTCTTCGATCGAGTAGCCCTGCTCGACGACGTATTTCATCGCCGCCGCGCCGCCCATGGTGCCGATGCGATTGGCGATAAAGTTCGGCGTATCTTTGGCGATCACCACGCCCTTGCCGAGGCGCTCCTCGGCGAAGGTGCGCACAAACTGCACCACCTCCGGGCTGGTGTCGCCGGTTGGGATTAGCTCAAGCAGCTTCATGTAGCGGGGCGGGTTGAAGAAGTGGGTGCCGAGGAAGTGCTGTTTGAACTCCGCCGAACGCCCGGCGGCGATCTGGCTGACCGGGATGCCGCTGGTGTTGGTGGAGACGATGCTGCCCGGCTTGCGGGCGGCCTCGATGCGCTCCATCAGCTGCTGCTTCGGCTCGAGCTTCTCGATAATGACCTCGATGATCCAGTCGGCCTCGCTGACGGCGGCGAAATCATCCTCCAGGTTGCCCAGGCTCACCAGGCTGGCGGCGGCCTTGGTCATCAGGGCGGGCGGGCTGCTCTTGACGACGCGGTCCCAGCCGGTCTGCACGATCCGATTGCGCACTGCCCGGCTCTCCAGCTTCAGACCTTTTTTCTCCTCCTCGGGCGTGAGCGTGGTCGGGGCGATGTCCAGCAGCAGCGCGTGAATGCCGGCGTTGGCCAGGTGGGCGGCAATGCCCCCGCCCATCGTTCCAGAGCCAATCACGACGGCGCGGTTAATTCGGTACGTCATTGAACCTCCTTGGGTGAATTAGGATAAGCCAAAAATTGTATGATCCACGAAGGACTATAAAATTATCCACGAAGAACACGAAGGAAGACGAAGGGTAAAAGATAACGATTAAGCTTCATCAATTCGCTGATCTGCGCTCCCAGTTTTATGTTCGGTGTACTCGACGCGGGCGACCTTGCGCATGCCCTCGGTGAGCAGATCGATCAGCTCGTCGCCGAGTTCGGCGCGCATGGCGGCCTCGACGGCGTTGCCACGGGCGCGGGCGGCGGGCAGGCGCTCGGTGCCGCTGGCGGTCAGTGCGATGCGGGTGGTGCGGCGGTCGGCCAGGTCGGGGATGCGCTCGATCCAGCCGTCGCGCTCAAGCCGGTCGATGATCGGCGTGAGGGTCGAGTTGTCGAGATAGGTGCGCGCGGAGATTTCGCCCATCGGCGGGGTTTCGCCGGGCTTGATCGCGGCCAGCACAAAATATTGGGTGGTGGTCAGGCCCAGCGGCGCCAGCACCCGGTTGTAGTGGCCGACGAGCTGCCGGGCGACCCGACCAACTTGAAAACATAGGTGATAGTGCATGTCCAAGGGCTACAACCTCGTAGCTATGTGATTAAGCTTGGTTGAATGTCAATATAGAACGGGGGCGGATAGTCCGTGTTCAAAATAATACGCGCTGCGTCATGCTTTGTCAAGATTGGGAAAATCAGAACGATCCTCGGTGGCCTAAAACGACGAGCGGCGTGATCCAAACCCTTGGATCACGCCGCTCGCGCTTTCGTGGCACTCTCGCTCAGGCGCCGGTGGTGCGTTGCTGCTGAATCAGATCGGGCGCCGGGGCGATCCAGATCGACAGATAGGCTTTGGGCTGGCCCAGCGGCAGCGGGCGGGTCTGCGGCACCAGCTTGAGCCGGTCGGTGGCTGGCTCAAGCTCGACCAGGCAGATCGGCATGCCCTGCACAAACAGGAGATACAGCGGCGGGCCTTCGGCGCCATCGGACATCATCACGGCGCCGGTGTTGCTCTGCTGCTTGAAGGCGGCGATCGCCTGCTGCATTGCCGCTTTGCTGGCAGGAAAGCGAGTGGTCGGCGGCGCGGCCAGCAAGGCCCGGTAGGCGGTCAGCAGGCGGCCAGCGCCCCGAAAAACCTCGGCGCGATGGAGATGGGCCGCGAGATACTCGTAGGCCGCTTGGCCGCTCAGCATCTGGTCGCGGGTGCCCTCGACCAGGCGCACCGCAGTTGGCGCCCCCGCCTCGAAAACGATCAGGCCAAAGGTGATATTGCTGGTGCTTGAGATCGGCTGATAGTAGACATAGCCGCTGAAATTGGCCGCGCTCAACATCGCCAGCTGCGCCGCCAGATCAAGCTGGTTCAACTGCGCGGTCAGCTGGGCATCGGGCTCGGCGGGCGGAAAGATCAGGCGCAGCGGGGCTTTGGCCACGATCTCAACCGTGACGCTGGACTGGTCGGCGGCCGGCTCGTCGACGGCGGGTGCCAGGCCAAAAAAGGCTGGATCATAGTCGCTGTTGGGTGGACGGTGGAGCAGGCCGCCCTCGACCATAATCGTCAGCAGCCGGTCGAAATTAAGCGCCATCTCGGGCGTGATGCTGGGGCTTGGGCGAAACGAGTCATCGGCTGGCACCCAGTGCAGGTCGCCATCGTGATGGGTCAGCACCCAATCCAGGGCATCTTCGCTAATCTGACCGTGCGGATCGACTTGGGCATGCACCAGCGTACCGTGCTGAAAAAACACATGCATATGTTCAGCCACGCCTGTCCAGGTCAATCGACCACTCAGCGTATGCTGCTGAATAGTTTGAAAGAGATGAGGTAGATCGTGAACCTGGGCCTTTGCAGGCTCGTGTGTCATAACGCTCTCCTTTGGCCTACCGCAAAGCTACGAACAGAGATAGAGAAACCAATTCACCTGCGGGTCATCGATACGGAACGCGGGCTGGCACTTCGGCACCAGTCACCGCGTCCCAATGCCTGGATCCTATCCTAGGAGCGCTCGATCGATCCCCATCGCAACAAAGAGCAGGGCGAGATAGAGCAACGAATATTTGTACAAGCGCCAGGCGGCGGCGTGCGAAGTATCGCGGAGCATCCGCACTGCATAGTAGAGAAAGATGCTGTTCAGCACCAGCGCCGCAATCAGATACAGCATCCCAACCACCTGGAGCGCCACCAGCATCAGGGTCAGCGCGATCATCACAAAGGTGTACAGGACGATCTGGCGGCGGGTTTCGGCCTCGCCCTTGATGACCGGCAGCATTGGGATTCCAGCGCGGGCATAATCTTCACGACGCACAATCGCCAGCGCCCAGAAGTGCGGCGGAGTCCAGTAGAAGACGATCGCGAACAAAAACACTGCCGGCAGCCACTCGATTGGGCTGGCCGTCCACAGGTTCATATTCGAGCCAGCGGCCCAGCCAACCATTGGTGGGATTGCGCCTGCCGCGCCACCGATGACAATATTTTGCACGGTCGAGCGTTTCAGCCACATGGTATAGATGACGACGTAGTAGAAGATCCCACCAACTGCCAGGACCGCGGTCAGCAGGTTGACCGGCAGCAGCACCACGAATGATAGCCCGCTCAGCCCCAGGCCAAAGCCCAGCACCTCGCGCCCGCTCAGGCGATTGCTTGGCAGCGGACGCCGCTTGGTGCGCGACATAACCGAGTCGATATCGCGATCAATATACATATTAATCGCATTGGCGCCACCGGCGGCCAGCGTTCCACCAAGCAATGTCAACAGTACCACATAAAAGGCTGGCCAGGTACTGTCATTGGCCAGATACATCGGCACCAGCGTGGTCAGGAGCAGCAGCGAAATAATCCGAAACTTCATCAACATTTTGAAGTCCGAGAAGCGCGTGGCGGGTTTTTCAATTGGCGCGGCCGGCTGGGTGCGCAAGGCCAGCACCGCCAGAGCCAACGTCCCGACGGTTGTCGCCACAGCGGTGATTAGCATCCACATGCCAACCGTTGCCGAGAAGGTGGTGTTGACCAGCGCGACCAGCGCCACCCCCAGCGGCTGGAGGGCCAGGATTAGCCTGCCAATGCTGGGGTGGGCGGCGCGGCTGGAGCCAGCGCCCGACAGCAGGCCGAGCAGCACGCTCAGGGTCAGCCAGGCCTGCAGCACTGGGGCAAACGAGTGGGCGGCGCTATACACCCACCAGAGTGTGTTGAGCAGGGTTGCCACACTGAGGAGCAGGGCCAGGAGCGCCGTTGCGCGAAACGCGTCCCGTCGCTTGGCCGGGATGCGTCCGTGATCGGTGGTTGGGGTTTCAGGAGTGCTATCGTGAGTGGCAATTGCCGACATCGCATTAATTCCTTTTTGAATAGAAAACGCGCCGTTCGGAATGAACGGCTCGTATTTGCGCTGCACATCGTTTGTGTCACAAAAGGTATAGCATAGCCGCTAGATGATGTCAAACCGAGGTTAAAAAATGGCAGGGCATGTGCATTCTCCCAGCGATCAGTGGGTTCTTTTGATTCGCCTCCCTTCCGTCCCTCCTCCGGAGGGAAACCCAAGGGGTTTTCATCCCCCTGGACCCCCTAAAATCGAGTTTATGGAGGAATGGTGATTAGTGGATACACCCCATGCGTGTTCAGAATCGAGAACGCATAGGCCCTGCGATTAATGTGGATGGACGGACAGCGAAGCGGCAGCCAGATGCTGGCTGCCGCTTCGTTGTGGTTGAGCAATATAGGCGCGCCTCGCCGATTCCCAGATCAGTCGCGCAGGCGAATCGCCTCGAATGGCAGCTCGTCCAGCCCGCGCAGCACGATGGTCTCGCGGGGCAGGTCGGCTGGGAGCAGCGCCTGCACGCCGCTGTCCTCCAGAACCTGGGCCGTGATGACGGTCTCGCCATGCTGGGCCAGCCCCTGCACCCGCGCCGCCGCGTTGACCACGGTGCCGAAATAGTCCAGCCGATCGTTGAGCGTGACCGCTAGGGTTGGCCCGGCGTGCAGCCCGATCTTCAGCCGCAGCCGCTCGTCATCGCCCAGGTTGCGCTCGCGATTGAACTGCTCGATCCGCTGCTGCGACTCGAGCGCCGCCTGTACCGCGAGCGCGCCCGACTGAAAGACTGCCATCACCGCATCGCCAATAGTTTTGACCACCGCGCCGCCGGCCTCCTCCACCGCGCCAAAGATCAGGTTGAAGTGTTCGCGCACCAGGCTGTAGGCCCGCGGGTCGCCTTTGCGGGCGTAGATCGCGGTGGAGCCACCGAGATCGGTAAACATC
>DAOTUS010000136.1:0-11236 GCA_034437415.1 Herpetosiphonaceae bacterium | reverse complement strand
GCCGGGTTTGGGCTGGTGGCAACCCTGATGCGGCCCCTCGGCGGCACGCTCGCCGATCGAATCGGCGGCCAGAAGATTCTGGGCTGGGTGTTTCCGCTGACCGGGGCGATGGCGATTCTGCTGGCCTTTAACCAGATTGTGCCCTTCACCATCGGCGCGCTCGGTATGGCGGCGGCGATTGGCCTGGGCAACGGGGCCGTCTTCAAGCTCGTGCCGGAGTTCTTCCCCCAGTCGGTGGGGATTGTCACCGGGCTGGTCGGGGCCGCCGGGGGCCTGGGCGGCTTCTTCCCGCCGCTGCTCCTGGGCACGATCCGCCAGACCACCGGGTCGTTTGTGTTCGGCTTTATCGCTCTGGCCATCTTCGCCGTAGTCTGCTGGGGCGTGACCCGCATGGTTCGCCCGCCGCAGGCCATGCCCCAGCCCAGCCCCAGCTAAATCTCCCCGATTGCAGCAGAATGGGGCGCTCTGGCAATCCAGGGTGCCCCATTCTGCTTGGCTAGCTTTAGGTGTTCTCACCAGGAAATTTTATCCACCAGCGCTCGTTCGGAGCTAGCTGCCTGGCTCCGCCGGCGGCTCATCGCGAAAGCCCACGCTGGTGTGCGAGCCATCGCAGAACGGCTTGACCTTCGAGCCGCCGCAGCGACACAGTGCCACCGTCTGCGGGTGGGCCGTGACCCGCCCATCGTGGTGGGTGATCTGGGTGCCGCCGCGCACGAGCAGCGGGCCATTCGGCAGCACCTCAACCGACGCGCCGGCCGCCGGAGTTACCGTGGCGCTCGGCGGGGCAATCTCCTCCTCGGCCGAGGCTGGCGGCGCGTCATTGCGGTACCAGGAGAGCGCGCCCGAGGGGCACTGCTCGACCTGGGCGCTAATCTCGGCGCTGCTGGCCCCGGCCATGGTGATCCAGTGGCGCGCCTTGGGGTTGAAAACGGCGCCCAGGCCTTTCCAGCAGTTGGTCGAGTGGGTACACAGCTCGGGCTTCCAGACAACCGTGATCTCGGCGTTGGTGTATTTTTTCTGACTCATGTGATGGCGCTCCTTCAGCGAATAACCCGAAGCTGGCCGGGAAAGACGGCGAATGTCCGCTGGTTAGGCCAGTGCCCTGATCGCCTTCGTGACCTTCGTGACCTTCGTGGCCTTCGTGGATCGGTCTTTGAAACGGGATTGGCCTGAACCCAAATCCCTAGCGCCGCCGGGGAGCAGCGCGCTGACGGAGATCGGGCGGGGCGGCGACGGTCTGCCACTCCCCCGGCTGCAGCGCCCCCAGGCTCCAGGGGCCGATGCTGGCGCGGACCAGCCGCAGGGTTGGGTAGCCGACGGCGGCGGTCATGCGCCGAACCTGACGGTTGCGGCCCTCGGTCAGGGTGATCGCCAGCCAGTCGGTGGGGATGGCGCGACGCTCGCGAATTGGCGGGGTGCGCTCCCAGATCCGCGGCGGCGCGATCCGCTGCACCGTCGCCGGGCGGGTCGGCCCATCGCGCAGGGTTACGCCCTGGGCCAGCTGGCGGATCGCCTCCGGGGTCGGAATGCCCTCGACCTGCACCCAGTAGGTTTTGGGCAGCTTGTGCTGGGGGTCGGCGATCTGGTGCTGGAGCGGGCCTGAGTCGGTCAGTATCAGCAGTCCTTCGCTGTCGGCATCCAGCCGCCCCGCCGCGTAGACGTTCGGCACCGCGATATAGTCGGCCAGGGTGGCCCGGCCGGCGGTGGCGGTGAATTGGCACAGCACGTTGTAGGGTTTGTTGAACAGAATCAGCTGCGGCATACACGGTTCCTTATCGATTCAGGCTGAGTGTAGCGCAGAGCCCAGGCGCGGTCAAATACTATTTTTATTATGTCAATTCAGATAATTCTGCAGCAATCGGCGCTCGATAGTATTGCCAATTCCTGGACATAAACTAGGCAATACCTAATGACAAGGCTTAACAATTAGGGTATAGTCTTAGCAGTGATTCGGCCAAGTCGGCTGAATAGCGTGTCGATTCGGGCACGTAGTGATAAGGAGATTCAATGTCTGCTGATAATCTCACCACCTCGCCCCAACCAACGTCAGGCACTGATGCCAGCGAACGGATGAGCGACCTCGAAGAGCAGGTTGCGCTCTACAGCCAGATCCTCGACGCAATCCCGGATCTCATCCTGTACAAAGGCCCGCACTCCCACATTCGCTATGCCAACAAAGCTTTTCGCGACTACTACGCCATGTCCATGGATCAGCTGCACAACATGATCGATGCGCCGTTTAATGAGCCGGACTACACCCTGCAATATATTAAAGATGATCAGCAGGTGTTCAGCACTGGTGAGACGCTGCAGATTGAGGAGCCGGTCACCCGCCACGATGGCGAGGTCAATAGCTTCAGCACCATCAAGGTGCCGATCTCCGGGGAGGGCGCGACGGTCGGGACGCTGGGGATTTCGCGCAATATCAGCGACCAGAAAAGCATGACCGCCGCGCTGCAGGCCAGCGAGGAGCGGCTGCGGCGGATTACCGCCAACGTGCCGGGGATGGTCTATCAGTTTTTGCTTGCGCCCGATGGCACCGCCAGCTTTCCGTATGTCAGCGAGGGCTGTCGCGAGATCTACGGGCTCGCGCCCGAGGATATCTATCGTGATGCAAACGCAATAATCGACCTGATCCATCCCGACGACCGCGCCGACTTCAGCGCCTCAATCGCCGCGTCGGCCGCCACGCTGAGCCCCTGGCAATGGGAAGGCCGGGCGCTGATCGGCACGCGGGAAAAGTGGCTGGAGGGCAAATCGCGCCCAACCCGCCTCGCCGATGGCAGCACGCTCTGGGATGGAGTGCTGATGGATGGGACCGTCGGCAGGCGGGCCGAGCTTGAGCGGGTGCGCCTGCAGGAGGAGCTGATCCACGCTCAGGCCAACGCGCTGGCCGAGCTATCCACGCCGCTGATCCGCCTCAACCAGACCACCCTGATGATGCCCTTGATCGGCAGCATCGATACCCAGCGCGCCGGCCATGTGATCACCTCGCTGCTTGAGGGCATCAGCAGCCAGCAGGCCCAGGTGGCGATTCTGGACCTGACCGGGGTTCCTGTGGTCGACACCCAGGTGGCCGCTGTGCTGATCCGCGCCGCCCAGTCCGCCCGCCTGCTCGGGGCCGAGGTTATCCTGACCGGGATTCGCCCGGAGATCGCCCAAACCCTGGTGGCGCTGGGCGTCGATCTGGGCCAGGTGGTGACGCGCAGCAATCTGCAGATGGGAATTGAGTACGCGCTGGTCAAAACCGAGCGGCGGCGCTGAGCGCGGCAAAGCGATCGGCAACCTGGAACTGTGATCAGACAGACGGGCGGGCGACCTGAGGGTTGTCCGCCCGTCGCTGGTTAACAGGCGAAGGGCCTCAGCCAATCCGCCGATAGCGCGCCTGCACCAGGGCAAACAGCCCGTAGGCCACCAGGCCCAGGGCCACCAGACCCAGCGCAAACAGCCCGTAGGTATGGGTTGTGATCTCGGCCAGGACTGCGTCCAGACCCTTGGCATCCTCCGGCTGATGGCGCAGGGCGGCCAAGGCCAGAAACAGCGCGATCAGGCCAAAGACAATCCCACGGGCAACATAGCCGACGCGGCCCATCCGCACCACCCAGGTGTGGTCGACCAGATCATCGGCGGCGATCTGCAGGCGCTTTTCAAAGTTGGCGCTGATCGCCTGGTACAGCTGCGCGACGGCCAATCCGGCCACGATCACCGCCACCGCCAGCACCAGCCAGACGCCAAACGGCTGGTTCAGCAGGCGGGCCGTCCAGGTCTGGGCCTGGTCGTCGTCGACCGGGTGGTTGGCGTTGAGCAGCAGGCGCACGGCGGTGGCGGCGCCCAGCAGATACGAGATTCCAACCCCGACATAGGCCAGCCGAATCAGGCGGCCCTTCGCGTCGCTGCCCCGGCCATCGACATCGACAAGCGCCCGCACCAGATTCCAGAGCGCGTAGCTGGCCAGGCCCAGCGCGATCAGGCCGAGCAGCAGCCAGCCATATGACTCCTGGGCGATCTGCTGCAGCACCCCGCTGCGGTCGGTGGTCTCGCCACCAGGCGACTGGAGCGCCGCCAGCGCGGCCAGCCCGCCGATCAGCACGTAGACGGTGCCCTTGGCCACGTAGCCGCCACGGGCCAGCCACTCAACCCAGCGGCTGTGGGCGACATCGCTGGCGACCTGCTCCACTTTTTGGGCGGCCTCAGAAGTATTCAAGCTCGACATAGTTCTCCATCCTGTTGTGATTATTGGGGACCGAGATTGCAAGTTCTGTTCCGATGATGTGGCACAGGTAGGCATCGCTGAGGCGAACGGCAGCTTTTTTATCCACGAAGCGCACGAAGACGCACGAAGTTGGCGAGCGGCAGCTGCTTTTTTTATCCACGAAGGGCACGCCACCCGCACGCGGGTACCCGCACGAAGTTTAAAGACCGAGCAATCGATCATATTCTTCGTCGGGTACCCGCCGCAGAGTACGATCAAGAAATCATATTCTTCGTGTCTCTTCGTGCCCTTCGTGGATGATTTCTCCTCTACTCCAGACCGTTGCGCTCGATCACGCTGGTGTACCAGTCGAACGAGCGCTTGGGCGTGCGGGCGCAGGTCGCATAGTCGACATACACCAGCCCGAAGCGCTCGGCGTAGCCGGAGTCCCACTCGAAGTTGTCCAGCAGGCTCCAGACCAGATACCCGCGCACATCGGCCCCGCTGGCGATCGCCCGCCCAAGATACTCCAGGCTCTCGCTGAGGAACGCGATCCGGGCGCTGTCCGCAATCGGGCGGTCGTCCTGCATCTCCTCGTGGCGGCCCATGCCGTTCTCAGTGATGTAGATGATTGGATTCCCGTAGTCCCTGGCGACGCGCACCAGAATCTCCTCCAGCCCCTGCGGGTAGATCTCCAGGCCCAGCGCCATCTTGGGGGTCTCCGGCGGCGGGTTCGGCCGGGCCTGGATCAGCGGGATGCTCGGGTCGTAGCTGACCACGGTGCGCGAGTAGTAGTTGACGCCCAGCCAGTCGGTGCAGCCCTTGATCAAGCCCAGATCGCCCGACTCGACCCCCATCAGCTCCATGACTGGCGCGGCCACATCGGGGTAGCTGCCGCGATACAGCGGATCGAGATACCAGCGATTCCAGAACTGGTCCATCCGGTCGGCGGCCTCCAGGTCGGCCTGGCTGTCGGAGCGCGGGTGGATTGGGGCCATGCTGAGGGCGTTGCCGATCGAGCTATCTTTCACCGAGGCCCGCAGCGCCTGCGCGCCAATTCCCTGGGCCAGGTTGGTGTGGTGGGTGGCGCGGATAAAATCGCTGAAGTCGGTGACGCCCGGCGCCATGCGGCCCTCCAGATAGCCAAACGTGGTGAACACGTTCGGCTCGTTGATCAGCACCCAGGTTTTGACGCCGTCGCCGAGGGCTTTGCCGACAATTTCGGCGTACTCGCCAAAGCGCAGCACGGTGTCGCGGTTGGCCCAGCCGCCCGAGTTCTGCAGCTTCTGCGGCAGATCCCAGTGGTACAGACACAGCCACGGCTCGATATTGGCCTGGTGCAGATCGTGGACCAGCCGCCGGTAGAAGTCCAGCCCGGCCGGGTTGACCGCGCCCTTGCCCGCCGGCTGAATCCGCGCCCAGCTGGTGGAGAAACGATAGGCGGCCACGCCCAACCGGGCCATGAGCGCCACATCTTCCCCGGAGCGGTGATAGTGATCGCAGGCCACATCGCCGGTGTCACCGTTGGCGACCTTGCCCGGCGTGTGCGAGAAGCGATCCCAGATATTTTCCCCCTTGCCGTCCTCGTTCCAGGCGCCCTCGATCTGATACGAGGCGGTGGAGACGCCCCAGACAAAGTTGGTTGGAAAGGTTGTGGGCATGCAGATATCCTCCGTCCTAAAGCCATAGATAGCAGCAGTATACGTTCAGTCCCTGAGCATCGCAATTTGGCGCGGCCTGGTAACTTTTTAGATCGCAAGAGCGTAGGAGTGGACAGCTTGATAGATAGAAGAGGAATCTACAATGCTCCCATCCAGCAATAGCTCGTTCAACAAACCAGCACAGCCGAACTACCAGGTTGCCAGAGTTGTCCCTCAGCGACCAACCGGCGTGACCGTGCTGGCAATTCTGAAGCTGCTGTCCGTCGTCCTGGCCGTCCTGCTGATCTGGCTGTACCAGGGCGAAATTCAGAGCCTGCAAGCCGAGCTGGCCACAGTCCGCAGCCAGCCAGCCCCGCCTCCAGGCACCGTGGTGGTGAACGCTGGGGTGCAAGACATGCTCGAAGACATGCAGCAAAATCGTATCAGTACACTCTGGCTCTCCCAGATTATGACCGGGCTGGAGATCCCGTTCAGCCTACTGCTTGCCTGGGGCCTATGGACGATGCGGCGCTGGGCGCGTACCTGGACACTTGCGATCGCCTGGCTATCGGTTGGGCTTGGAGTTGTCGGAATGTGCCTCGCCGGGGAGCTAAATCTGCCGCTGGGCATCGCGCTGAATGGGGTGGTAATCTGGTACTTGATGCGCCAGGATGTGCAGGATGCCTTTGATCCTGGCAGCATCTGAATTGAGCGCCACTGCAGCCGCGATGCCTGGGCATATGCCCAGGCATCGCTGTGTGGGACAACCGCTCACTCAGACGAGCATCCCTCGCAGATCAGGCGGCCTGCGCCAACCGGGTGATCAGCGTGCGATAGCCATGATCGCTCGCCTCAAGCGTCTGGTAGGCGTAGCCCTGCTCGGCCAGCGCCTCGTACAGAAACAGCGGCTGGCGGTCGGTCAGGGCCAGCAGCGACCCCTCCGGCCCCAGCGTTTTGAGCGCCGCCAGGGTTCGCATCATCGGCTCCGGCGGCACCAGCCCGCGATTGTCCAGCACCAGCGGCGCGGCGGTCGCGGGGACAGCGCTGGATTGGGCGGGCTGCTCCTCCTCCGCTCCCGTGTGCAGGAAATAGATCTCCCAGTCGGCCTCAGCCTGCTGGCAGGCCCAGTGGGCGAAGCCGCGCCGCGCCAGCACCGCATACAGCGGCAGCGGCTCGAAGCGATTGCGCAGGCACAAAATCTCGCCCGGCAGCAGCTGCTTCACCGCGTGGCTGATCGCCGCAAAGGGCGCTTGGTCGTCGCGCACATCCAGGGTGAGCCTGACTCGCGCCAGGTCGTACCAGTCCGGCGCTGGCTCGCTGTGGCCGGCTGGCGACGGCGGGGCAGCGCACGGGTGCGCCTGGGGCTGATCGGCCGCATTGAGCGCGGCCAGCAGCTGGGCGAGATCGACGCCAGCGATCGCGGCGGCCTGCTCCACGCTCACCAGGCGGGCGAACATCTTGCGCAGCAGCGGGTTGCGCAGCCGCTCGAAGGCCTGATGCTGCCCGGCGAACACGTCCAGCGTCTGCGGGTGGGCGGCCAGCACCTCCGCCACGCTCATTGTCGCACTGATCATTGGGGTCCCCCGCTTATTTCTGGGCCAGCTGGGCGCGGACGGCGCTGAGAATGGTCTGCGGCAGCAGGCCGTGGGCCGTGGCCGCCTGATCGATGGTCAGGGCGCCGCCGCAGCACAGATCGAGGCCGAACTTGCTAAAGACCGGCATTGTCTCCGGGTGCTGCTCAACGATTTTAGCGATCGTCTGGCCGACCAGATCGGTCTCCGGCGCTGGCTTGCGGGTGATATAGACGCGCCAGATCTCCGGGCCTTGCTCCTGATAGTCCCAGGCGAACTGGTCCGGGCGGGTGCCCTCCAGCTGATAGTACAGCGGAATCGGGTCGTGATCGTTGATCAGCTGCATCACGTGGCCGGGGGCCAGCGCATCCAGCAGCTGAAAAATCAGCGGGTGGCGCTCGCGGGGCATAATCTCGCGGACATCAAGATCGATGATATCGCTGGGTGTAATCCTCTTCATAGTGAAGTTTCCTTATGTGGATAGCCTCCCTCTTCTCTGCCGATCAGTCTAGGCGATTGAATCATGCCGCGCTGTGACTTTTCTCACATCGCCGGGGCTGGCGGACATAGCAAAGCCGGACACCCATGAGAGTGCCCGGCTTTGTCAACTCGGCTGCTGGCCTACAGATTGCCCCGCACATAGGCCTGGCCAATCGTAAAGGTCATCAGCGCGAAGACAAAGGCGCTGGCCGTCACCGCCGCCGCCAGGCGCGTCCGCGTGCGGGGCTGGCGCAGCGGCAGCCAGTAGAGCAGCGAGAAAAACATCAGCGGCGCCAGACCGCCAACATAGTGGATAAAGAGCTGCGCCACGCCCTGGCCCTGGTCAAGCAGCTTGATCCCGATCAGCGCCTGGAGCATCAGGATCAGCTGGGTCGCGATCAGGAGCAGATGGATGCGGCCGGTCAGCGCCCGGCCGCGCCAGGCCAGCCACGCGGTGGTCAGCGCCGCGAGCAGCGTGATGGCTAGGACAAGTGTGCCAACCACGACGTGGATCGAAGAAGAAATCAGGATATTGTCAATCATAGTGTCCTCATTGGGCGCTGGCCGATGCGTTGAAGCGCGCGATCACCGTATCTAGCCAGCCTAGCTCTGATTCGAGATGAATAATCCGATGTTCGATGACGAGGTGGAAGCTGCCGACATGGGCTGGCGCCGCCTGGGCCACCGCCAGATCGGCGACCATTATGGCCCGGCGCTGCTCCAGCAGGGCCACCACGGCGCTAGCGGCAAGCGAGTCGGCGAAGATCAGCCCGATATCGCCGCCAAAGCGGCTGGTGCTGGGCTGGCTCAGGTTGGCGCGCAGGAGCTGCTGGAACTGGGCCTCGCCCGCCGCGCTGACGTGGTACACCCGCCGGGGCGGACGGTTGCCCTCGCGCTCCTCGTGCTGCACAATCCAGCCGAGCTTGGTCATTTTGGCGAGCAGAAAATATGCGGTCGGTTTTTTCAGGTCCGTGCACGTGGCCAGATCGCGCTCGATGAACTCGTGGAGCTGGTAGCCATGCATATCGCTGCGCCGCAGCAGCCCAAGCAGCAGGAGTTCACGATCCATATACAATCCTAACTAGTCATTTTTGACTAATCAGGATTGTATATGGATCATGGGTTTCTGTCAACGTGGGCGAAAACCGGGCCAGCTGAGAGAAAAGTCACACCGGCAGCGGGCTGGGGCTGGTAGGATACAAGCTGAGCTGGATCGGACAGATATGGAGAATCTATGGACCACAATCAGCCTGAATTTAGCCTGCTGGCCGCCGCAACTGCGCCGCTCGATCTGCCAGCGCTACTCGCCGACGCCACCCACGACGGGGTGATCTGGAGCCACACCAGCGCGCAGTTTAACCTCAACCTGCTGCGCTTTCAGCGTGCCGACGGGATCCCGCTACACCGCAACACCGGGGTCGATGTACTAATTATGGTTGTGGCCGGCACGGGCGTGATCACGCTCGACGGCGCGACCCACCCGGTTGGCCCAGGCGCAATCCTGCTCTTGCCCTGCGGATCCGAGCGAGCGATCGCGGCCACCAGCGCCCAATTTGCCTATCTCAGCTGCCACCAGCGCCGCGGCGGGCTCTGGCCCACGCTGCCCGGCGACGACTAGCCCGAGGAACTATGGATGAACCCACGCTCAAGTGAATTTGACGAGGCGCGCTACTCGCTGCGCTTTGTCCTGACCGCCCAGCTCTTTCTGGTGGCCTGGGGTCTCACCCAGGCGCTCGTCGCGCCCGACCTGGTCGGCTTCCCCTACAGCCCAGGGATTCTGGCGCTGACCCACCTGCTGGTGCTGGGCTGGGCCACCACCACCTGCCTGGGCGTGCTGTTTCAGCTCCTGCCCGTGCTGCTGCAGCAGCCGCTACGCCAGCGCCGGATGTTGCAGCTGAGCTACTGGCCGCTGGTGCTTGGCGGCGGCCTCTTCAGCTGGGCCTTTACCAGCCACTCAGCGGCCTGGCTGATCGCTGGGGCATCCCTGGTGTCGCTCGGGCTGCTGGGGATGGTCTGGGGCTTTGGCCGAACCCTGGTTGCCGCACGGGAGTGGAACGTGACCACGGTCGGGATCATGCTGGCGCTGGCCGCGCTGGTGGTGCAGGTCACCGCCGGGGTGCTGCTGGTGCTCAACCGCCGGCTGGGCTTCTGGCCGGGCCTGGGGCTGAACGGGGCGGCGGGCCACGCGGTGCTGGGGCTAGTGGGCTGGTTTAGCGTCCTGACGGTGGCCCTGAGCTATCGGCTGGTGGCGATGTTCACGCTGGCCCACGGCTATGTCTGCCGCTATCAGAGCCTAGTGCTGGGCGGGCTGACCCTGGCCGCCTACGGTAGCTGGCTGGGCCTGTGGCTGGGCGCGCCCCGGCCCGTCCTGGCTGGCTGCGCGATCCTGGCCGCCGCCAGCACGCTGCTCTGGCTGCTCGATCTCCGCACGCTGATCCGCCAGCGCGTGCGCCGCCGCCTAGAGCTGCCGATCGTGATCTTCCTGCTCGGCGGCCTGGGCCTGCTGCTGCTCAGCGGGCTGGCGGCGAGCGCGGCGCTAGGCTGGCTGCCTGGATCGGCGGCCAGGCAGATCCAGCTGATCTTTATGCTGGGCATGGAGGCCTGGATCGGGCTGGCGATCGTCGCGCTGCTGCATAAAATCATCCCATTTCTGATCTGGATTATGCGCGTCGCCGACAAATCCGCCCCGCCGCCGCTGGCGCGGGCGCTGTTCTCGGCCCGGCTAGCCCAGGCGACCGTGGGGAGCTACATGCTTGGGGTCAGCCTGACCTGTGGCGGGGTAGCCGTCGGCAGCAGCGGCCTGATTCGGGCTGGCAGTGGCCTGATCGCGCTGGCGGGCCTGGGCCTGCTGGCCAACAGCGGCCGGGCCTGGCGCTCGCGGGCGGCCACTCGGCCGCAGCCCGGCGGGCTGATCGGGCAGCCGCAGTCCAGCCCAAAGCCCCCCTGATCGATGCAAGCACCTGCCACCAAAGCGCACTGAGAAAAGCCTCAGTGCGCTTTGGTTTAACCAACATTCAGCGTCGGCGCACGCAGCGCGCTGCCGATCCTCCTCCGCCACTAGACACCCTTGGCCAGGCAAAATATTTAGGCATTTTTATGAGAACGGTTCCATACATTCCAGCTAAAGAGGTATCTGCTCAATAAAGCAGGGTAGGTCGGGGTTGGGCGACCCGCCGCACTCTCGCAGAGTTCGAGTATACTTGGGTTCGACGGTTCTGCGCTAGAGGTGGGTGTTCATGCTGGACGATATCGATCTGACAACCATTGCGGACGAGCGAGTGCGGACGTTAATCGTCCGGCTGCTCAACCTGGTCGAGGACCTCTCGGCCGACAATCGCGCCTTGCGCGACGAG
>DAOTUS010000135.1:0-3441 GCA_034437415.1 Herpetosiphonaceae bacterium | reverse complement strand
CTGTTTTCGGCGGGGCGTGCTGCGAATTTTGGTCGCCCTCCTGCGCCAAGAACCCCTGCCGCGTGGCCGATTTATCCCGGATCCCTGGCCTGAGCCACGCGATACCTACCCTTGAAAGGATCGGGGATCGGGGATCAGGGATCGGAATTAGCGCAGTGGAATACCCTATTCCTGATCCCCGATCCCCATCTGATGATAAGGAGGATTCGATGGATTTCGGACTGAACGATAAAGTTGCGTTTGTTGCGGCGGCCAGCGAGGGGCTGGGCAAGGCGGCGGCGCTGGAGCTGGCGCGTGAGGGTGCGCAGGTCGCCATCTGCGCCCGCACGCCGGACAAAGTGGCGGCCGCCGCCGCGGAGATTCAGGCGGCGACCGGCAGCCCGGTGCTGGCGCTGGTCTGCGATGTCACCGACCAGGCCCAGGTCGCCGCCGCCATCGCCGCCACGGTGGAGCGCTGGGGCGGCCTGCATATTCTGGTCACCAACGCTGGCGGCGCTCCGGCCGGGCGCTTTGACGCGCTCGACGACAGCGCCTGGGAGAAAGGCTGGCGCCTGAACTTTCTCAGCGCCGTCCAGCTGATCCGGGCCGCGCTGCCGCATCTGCGGGCGGCCGGCTGGGGGCGGATTATCACGATCACCAGCACCACGGTCAAGCAGCCGCTCGACGACCTGCTGATCTCCAACGCCGTGCGGCCGGGGGTCGTCGGGCTGGTGCGCTCGCTGGCCAGCCAGCTGGGGCCGGAGGGGATCACGGTCAACAACGTCGCGCCCGGCTTCACCAGCACCGAGCGGGTCACCGAGATCTTCACCGCCCGCGCCGCCGCCAACCAGACCACGCCCGAGGACGAGATGCGCACAATCACCGAGCGCACCCCGGTCGGGCGCATGGGCCAGCCCGAGGAGCTCGCCGCCGTGATTGCGTTTCTGGCCTCGACGCGGGCCTCGTATGTTACCGGCCAGACGATTGTCGTCGATGGCGGGGCCTATCGCGGGCTGGCCTAGCCGGAATATCGCAATCAGTAAACCTATATTCGCCTCAAGCGGGGCAGCAATCTGCCTGATCACTGCCCCGCTTGAGCGCTAGATTCGACTAAATCAATGCCGTTTTCAGCCGCACAGCTCAAGGCCGAGGCCCAGGCGCTCGGCTTCAATCTGGTCGGGATCACGCCGGCCGTGCCCTCGCCGCACCTCGCCGCCTACTTTCGCTGGATTGACGCCGGCCACCACGGCGAGATGGGCTATCTGGCCCGCCCGGATCGCCAGGCCCGCCGCCGGGATCTCACGGTGATTCTGCCCGAGGCCCGCTCGCTGGTGATGGTCGGCCTCGACTATCACACCCTCAATCTGCCCGACCACGTCGTCAACGACCCGGCCCGTGGGCGGATCGCCGCGTATGCCTGGGGCGTCGACTACCACGCTGTGATGGCGCCCCGGCTGGAGCAGCTGGCCGAGTGGCTGCGCGCCCAGAGCCAGCACAGCATTCGCCACCGCGTCTATGTCGATACCGGGGCCGTGCTGGAGCGCTCGCACGGGCAGCAGGCCGGGCTGGGCTTTGTCGGCAAAAACACGCTGCTGATCAGCCCGCGCCGGGGATCGTACTTTTTCCTCGGCGAGATCATCACCGACCTCGCCTTCGACGAGTACGATCAGCCCCACCGCGAGACAATGTGCGGCTCGTGTACCCGCTGCCAGACGGCCTGCCCGACCAGCGCGTTTCCCGCGCCATACGTGCTCGACGCCCGGCGCTGCATCTCGTATCTCACCATCGAAAATCGCGGCTGGATCGACCGCGATCTGCGCCCACTGCTGGGCAACTGGATTATGGGCTGCGATGTCTGTCAGGCCGTCTGCCCGTGGCAGCGCTTCGCCATCCAGACTCAGGAGACCGCGTTCTTCCCCAGCGATCTCGAGCGAGCCGCCCCGGCGCTCCTCGATCTCCTCCGGCTGACCGACGAGACGTTTGCCGCCCGCTATGCCGCCACGCCGCTCAGCCGGATCAAGCGCGAGCGGCTGGTGCGCAACGCCTGTATCGCCACCGGCAACTGGGGCCATCCCAGCGCCAGGATGCTGCTCAGCGCCCTGCTCGACGACCACAGCCCGCTGGTGCGCGGCCACGCCGCCTGGGCGCTCGGCCGCATCGGCGGCCCTGTCGCCCAAACGGCCCTGGCGGCCCGGCTGCCGCAGGAGCCAGAGCCGCTGGTGCGCGAGGAGATCGAGTGGGCGCTCAGCAATCTCGCTTGACCGCATCGCGATGTCCGACAGAATCCTGCGTGATTTGCGCACCGGAATTGGCACCGCCAGGGGGGGTTTATGCCCTCAATTGAGCGCCGGGGGATATTTGCTGGTATGATAGCGGCCGTTTGAACCAATCATAGCAGCGAGATCATTATGAAGATACGCGCACTCATCCCCCACCTTTTCGGCGCAGCCCTCTTCCTGCTGGTCGGCGTGACGCTCTGGCCGGCGCTCAGCCGCGGCATCGAGCGCGTCCGCTACACCCTGCCAACCCCCTCGCCCGACGATGGGCTGGAGGGCACGCTGGTCCACGAGGCACAGCTTATTCGGCAGAGCCAGGCCCTGTATCGCCCGCTGGTGCCGGAGGAATTTGTCTCGGCGCCCTACACGCCGCTGTATACCGTTGCGCTGGCGGCGTCCAGTTTCGATCAGGCGCGGCCGTTTACCGCCGGCCGGACGATCTCCCTAGCCGCGCTGATCGGCGTGGCGCTGCTGGTGGTGGCCTTCGTTGGCGGGCATAGCGGCTGGTGGTGGCTGGGCGGCTGCGCGGCGCTGCTGTTTCTGGCCTTTCCCCCGGCGCAGCTCTGGGCGACCAGGGTCAAGCCGGATCTGCTGGCGCTCTTCTGGACCACGTTGGGCCTGACGCTGGCCAGCGTCCGCCGGGGGCGCTGGGCCGACTGGGCGGCCGTGGCGTTTGCCCTGGCCTTTTTCACCAAACAAACCGCCCTGATCGCCCCGTTCGCCGTCGGGGTCAACCTGCTGATCACCGACTGGCGCCGGGCGGCCCGCTATGCCCTGACCTACGGTCTGGCGCTGGGACTGCCGTATCTCACCCTCGATCTGGTGACTGGCGGCATGGCGACGGCGCATATCTGGGGGCTGCATCGCTCGGAGTGGTGGCGCTTTGCGCTATTTTGGAAATACGTGGAGCTGCTGCGCTGGTCGCTGCCGCTGCTCGGCCTGGCGCTGCTCGGCCTGGCCCAGATTCGCCAGCACTTCGCCTACCGCCAGGCGCTGATCTATGCCGGGCTGGCGCCGCTGACGCTGTATGGCGCCGGGGAGATCGGCGCCCATCACAACCACCTGCTGGAGACAATGCTGGCCTGGACGCTGGCCGGCGGGGTGGGCGCCGGGCTGGTTCTGGCCGCTGGAATGCCGCTGGGGCGGCGGCGGATCCAGCGCGGGCTGGGGGTGGTTGCAATCGCTC
>DAOTUS010000134.1:0-3927 GCA_034437415.1 Herpetosiphonaceae bacterium | reverse complement strand
ATTAAAAGTCGATCTGGATTTTGCTGAGGCAATTTCAATTCGACAAGCCTAATACTCTGTTAGTTCATTAACCCAAAAGTAGTAATCTGCCTTGCCACTATTTTGGCGAGGGTATTGAGTATAGCGTATCTTTTTCGTTTGGAGGAAACATAAGAAGGTATGATGGTCTTCACTAAACTCTGATAATCTCGAAGTCTCACTCTCGCAAGTGAGCCGCTCACTCCACCTGCACCGCACACCCCCGGATCCACTCCAGCGCCTGCCGGGCGATCGGCCCGGCGGCCCCGCTGCCGATTGGGCGCCCGTCGACCGCGACCACGGCCTGGACCCCGCGCACCACATTGGTCAGCAGCACCTCGTCGGCCGCCCACAGCTCGGCGGGCTGGATGCGAGCCTCGCAGACCGCCAGCCCCAGCGTCGCCGCCGCCGCGATGAGATTGCGCCGCACCACGCCGGGCGTGGCCCCGCAGCCAAGCGCCGGGGTGTGCAGCGTCCGGCCGCGCACCAGCCACAGATTCGCCACCGTGCCACAGGCCAGATCGCCCGCTGTGTTGCGCAGCAGGGCCTCGTCGGCGCCGCGCTGGCGGGCCTCGGCCAGCGCGATCAGCAGGTCGGGATAGCTGGCCAGCGCCTTGATCCCGCTCAGCGGCGACCACTCGTTGCGCCTAGTTGTTGTGGCGATGATCGCGCGGCGGGTGGAGGGAGCGGCCGGAAACGGCACGGCGGGCGCGAAGGTCAGCAGCGTGGTTGGCTGGCTGCTGGCGGGCGGCGCCAGGCCGCGCTCGGCACTCGGGCCGCGCGTGACCTGGAGCCGCACCACCCCGGCGGTGGCCCCGTGGGCCACCAGCAGCCGAGCGATCGCGGCGGGCAGATCGGCCAGGTTCGGCAGGTCAATGCCCAGCACGGCCAGCCCGGCGTCCAGCCGCGCCCGATGCAGGTCGAGCCAGAGCGCCCCGCCGCCGCTGGCCCGCAGGGTCTCGAAACAGCCATCGGCCAGGGTCCAGCCGCGGTCGCTCGGGGCGATCCGGGCCGCGTCCAGCGGCAGCAGCGCGCCGTTGAGGATGCAGAATGTGTCGATCATGGGTGCATGCTAAATATCATATATCCCAAGACTTTTTAGCCAACCTTGATAATATATTTCTTGATCCCGAACTGAGCCTATTCTTGTACTCTCCGTCTGATCGAAAATATCCACAAGATCACTCTTGGATGTTCGTTGCCCTATTGTGAGGATATATGCTTTGCGTCCACCCGTTGTTTCTCGAGAGATACCTGAGGGATAGATATCAATTCTTGCGCCATTACAGAGCAAAAGGCTCCCTTGGAGTTCTAAATATTGGCGCAATCCACGTAAGCATTCAAAAAGATCATTTCCTGTAAATTTTTGCGCATCTATAGTTAGAGAATTGAAGGTAATTAGCCACGGTTCCTCACTTGTAAAAGAAATTTGACAATTCTCTCGAATGCCGTGGATATTGATGATATCCAAAGATTTACTTGTCATCTTCCCTCCTAATTGTTGGAGAGATACTCCTGCTGCATATATCTTAATTTTTCTGGCAATATTTGCCCGTGTCTGTTGGCGAGATCGAAATTGGCTGATAGACCTTGAGCAATCATCTTTTCGTGTTCTAGCATTGCAAATACTCCTGATAAAAGTAAAACAGGCTAATCCCTAATCCCAATACCGTTCAAATAAGCACATTTGTAGGCATTTTCCCCTCTCCCGCGCACTGGGAGAGGGGTGGCGCGAAGCGCCGGGGTGAGGGGTGGCGCGAAGCGCCGGGGTGAGGGTAAAAACTGGCGCAGTTCCCTTATTTGAAAGGTATTGACACTAGCCCCTAATCCCGATCCCCGATCCCCGATCCCTGATTCCCAGCGCCCCTACCGCAGCAGCCCAATCTCGCGAGCCCTGGCGATCGCCTCGGTGCGGCTGTGGGTGGCCAGCTTGCCGTTGAGATTGTTGAGGTGGCGCTTGACGGTGCCGACCGTGATCACCAGCTTCTCGGCGATGGCGGCGTTGGAGAGGCCCGCCGCCAGCAGCCGCAGCACCTCCAGCTCGCGCTCGCTGAGCGGCTCGATCAGCGACTGGGCGGCCTTGGCGGTGGCATTGTTGGCCTCCAGCATCGCCGCCAGCACCGTCCGCGCATAGGCTGGCGCCTCGGCGGCGGGCAGCGAGCGCAGCAGGGCCGCCACATCCGGCCCGCCATCGATAAAGACCCGCAGATAGCCCGGCCCCTCGGCCAGCTCAAGCGCCGTGGCCAGCTGCTGGCGGGCGCTGGTGCTGCGGCTTTGGGCGGCGTAGGCCAGCGCCTGCATCATCGCCAGCTTGATCAGCGCCCCAACATTGCCGCTGCGGCTGACCGCCTCGAGCAGCCGGGCCGTCAGGCGCAGGGCCCGCTCGGCCTGGTTGGCGGCGATGTGCAGCCGGGCCAGGGTCAGGGCCACGAAGGCCTGCTCCAGATCGAACTCCTCCTGCTCGTGCAGATTGTGGCTGCTGGCCCAGCGGTTGGCCGCCGCCAGATCGCCGTTGATCAGCGCCAGGCGGGCCTGGTGGGCGGCGACCTGGGCGATAAAGCGCTCCACATTGTTGCGCTGGGCGGTTTTCTCGGCCTCCCGCAGCGCCTCGGCCGCCCCGGCGTGGTCGCCGCGGGCCTGCCGCAGCCGCGCCAGCACCAGATAGCCATCGGTGGCAATATCGAGATAGCCGCTCTGGAAGGCGATCGCGATGCCCTCGTTGATGTGGTAGGTCGCTGTGTCGAGATCGTTCCACTCGTACAGCACCTCGCCCAGGCCAACGTGGATCAGCCCGATCGCCGGGACGTTGCGCCAGCCGCGCTCGACCGCCAGCTGCAGGCCCTGCCGAAAGGTCGCCACGGCCCGCTGGAGCTGGCCCTGGATGACCTGGAGCTGGCCGAGGTCGCCGATCGCCAGCAAGGCCGCAAAGGTGTTGCCGCTCTGCTGGTTGATCGAGACCGCGTCCGCCGCCGCCCGGCTGGCCGCCGCGACATCGCCAACCAGTCGCCCGACCACGGTCAGGTTGCCCGCGATAATGCCGCGCAGCACCAGGTCGTTGGGCGCGATGATCGTCAGGGCATACTCTGAGAGGGCGATCGAGCGGCGCATATCGCCCTCGAAGCGCGGCATAATCGCCCGAATCGTGGCGATCTCACCGCGCACCCGCTGCTGCTGCTGCGGATCCGGCAGGGCGGCCACGCGCTCCTCGGCGTGCTGCAGATGCGCGGCGATGCCCGGCATCTGCACCGTCACCAGCTTGGCCCAGGCCGCGATCACCGCCAGATGGGCCGACTCGGTGACCAGCGCCGGGGGCAGGTGGCTCAGCCAGCCGCGCACCGTCAGGGCCTCGCCGCGCATCAGGCTATCGCGGGCGTGGGCCTCGATCAGCGTGACCGCGCCGGGGACATCGTCAGCGCTCAGGCTGTGCTGAATCGCCGCATCGATCAGGCCGTTGGCGGCGTGCCAGGCGCTGGCGCGCCGGTGGAGCAGCGGCACAATCGCCGGGTCGCGCTGGGTCAGGCGGTAGCGCAGCAGGTCGGCGAACAGATGGTGGTAGCGATACCAGTGGCGCTCGTCATCCAGCGGCACCACAAACAGGTGCGCCCGCTCCAGAAACTCCAGCATCGCCTGCGCGTCGCGACCCGCCTGTATGTCCGGCGCGGCCAGCAGGCTATCGCAGAGCGGCCCGCACAGGCGGTTGAGGATCGAGGTGTGCAGCAGAAACAGCTCGGTGGCGCTGTCCAGCCGCCCAAGCACCTCCTCGGCCAGGTAGTCCAGCACGTAGCGGTGGCTCCCGGTGAAGGCGGCGACAAAGCCCGCCAGATCATCGCGCCCCTGCGCCGAGAGCGCCGCCAGATGCAGCCCGGCGATCCAGCCCTCGGTGCGGGCCTCCAGCGCCACCACATCGCC
>DAOTUS010000133.1:0-9344 GCA_034437415.1 Herpetosiphonaceae bacterium | reverse complement strand
GTCGACCGTGTCCCCCCACAGCGCCCGGAACCGCGCCAGATCGGCGACGCCCTGGACGAAGTTTTCGCGGCTGGCGTTGACGGTGCCAAACAGCGCCTGGTTGTTCAGCACAATCTGGCGCATCAGGCTGGCGGCCGGGATGCTGGCGGGCTGATCGCCGCCGGGCACGCCGGTCATCACGTACACGCCATTCGGGCCAAGCGCGTCGATCAGCTTGAAGCTGAACTCGGCGGCGCCGGTGGCCTCGAAGATCAGATCGACCTGGCCAAGCTGGTCATCGAATTTTTCGGTGGCGATCTCCGCGCTATTGATGTGGTGGGCGCCGATGGTTTTGAGCAGCGTCGAGCTGAACGCGCGTTCATCGGAGCGATCGATCACGGTGACCTCGGCGCCGTGGGCTCGCAGGATCATTGCGCCGAGCATGCCGATTGGCCCGCTGCCGGCCACCAGCGCCCGAATGCCCACGCCCCAGTCGGCGCCCATCGCCCGCTCGGGGTGGCCCGGCGGCTGTGGCAGGCGGCGCAGCACCCGCAGGGCCTGCTCGATCGCCTTCTCGCCCACGCTGAGCGGCTCCAGCAGCACCCCGATATCGCGCAGCTCGGCGGGCAGCGGCACAAGATACTGGGCGCCGTCAACGATGTACTCGGTCATAAACCCGTTGAGCTGCTTGATGCCGTGCTCGATATAGCCGCCGGTGGTGCAGAAATCCACCGCGCCGTGGAGGCACGACGGGCAGCGTCCGCAGCCGCGCCGCACGGTCGCCACCACCAGATCGCCCTCGCGAAAGCCCTGCACGCCCGCGCCAACCGCCGCGATCTGCCCAAGCATCTCGTGGCCGATAATCAGATGCTCGCCATCGGGCGGCGCCTCGCCAAGCTCGCCGTGGGCGATCTCCCGGTCGGTGCCACAGACGCCGACCTGCAAAATTTTGAGCAGCACCTGGTCGGGCTGCTGCACGGCTGGCTGAGCCACATCAAGCAGCTCCAGCCGGCTGGTTTTCGGAATAATCCCAACTGCACGCATAGCTTATCCTCCTTTGCCTGGGCGCTGAACCCGATAGCCCAGGCTCATCAGCGCAATTTCCAGACCGCGCTGCATCGTCGGCGCCGTCCGAATTGCGCTCAGGTCCAGCCCAAGCTGCACCACGGTCTGGGCGATCTCCGGGCTGATGCCGACCAGAATACTTTGACAGCCAAGCAGCGTCGCCGCCTGCATCATCTGAATGAGGTAGTTGGCGACCTGGGTATCGACAATCGGCACGCCGGTGATGTCGATAATCGCAAACGCGGCCTGCTGGTGGGTGATCGCGTTCAGCAGGGCCTCGGTCAGCCGGGCTGAGCGGTGGCTATCGACCGCCCCGATAATCGGCGCGCTCAGCACGCCATCCCACAGCGTCACCACCGGCACCGACAGCTCCTCGATCAGGCGGGACTGGGCGGCGAGACTATCGTTGGCCTGCCGTAGCGCCTCCATCGCCTGATTCTGCTCGGTGACATCCTGCGAGACAATCAGGGCCAGGGCGTGATCGGGAGTCCACTCGACGCGATACACTGATGAGATAAAATCGTGCAGCACACCAGCGCCGTCGGGGAGAGTGATGCGGTATTGCGAAAAGGCGTCGCCATCCTCCAGCACCGCCTGCCAGAAGCGCCGAAAGATCGGCAACAGCTTGGGCAGCGACTGGAAATACTTCTCGATGGTCAGGCCCTGGGCCCGCCGAAAATCGGCATAGCCCTCGATGGCCGCCTGATTGAGCGGATATAGCCGAATCACCAGATTGTCACCCTGGCCAGTGCGTTCCAGCATATGCATTGGCACATCGGAGATTGCGATCGCCGCTTCGAGATCGATGTGGGCAAACTGTTGCATTGTTTACCTCGAACTACGAATAATCAGAATGGGGCCAGCTCGTGGCAGCGGGATCTACTCGGAGTAGCGCTCTTCCTGCCAGGGGTCGGCGTGGTTGTTGTAGCCGTAGCGCTCCCAGAAGCCCAGGCGATCCCGCGGCATAAATTCCAGGCCGCGCAGCCACTTGGCGCTTTTCCAGAAGTACTTTTTGGGCACAAACAGCCGCAGCGGATAGCCGTGGTCGGGGGGCAGCTCCGCGCCGTCAAACTGGTAGGCCAGCAGCACATCATCGTCCAGCAGCACCTCCAGCGGCAGATTGGCGGTGTAGCCGGCCTCCGAGTGGGCCAGCACAAACTGGGCGCCGGGATTGAGCGGCGGAATATGCCTGAGCAGCTCCTTGAAGGCGACGCCAGTCCAGGTGGTGCCCAGTTTGCTCCAGCGGGTGACGCAGTGGATATCAATGTTTGCGAGGGTGATGGTCGGCAGGCTGCGGAACTCGCTGTAGGAAAACGTTTTGGGCGCTTCGATCTCGCCAAACACCCGAAAATCCCAGGTCTGCTCCAGATTGGGATAGCTGGGCACGTCGCCGTAGTGGAGCACCGGGAATTTGTCGGTGACATACTGGCCGGGCGGCACCCGATCGGCCATCTTCTCCGGGGTGCGGTCATGTTTTTTCTTGAAGGCTTCGAACATACACGTTCTCCTGCTGCTACACGGGAATTGATCTATTGTAGCACTGCCGTTCCTTTGCAGAAAGCAGACTTGCGGCCACGGCCACGCCCAGGACCGGGCGCAAAATCGGTCTTTAGAGGGTGTCAGGCTCAACGCAACTCCCTACAGTGGCATGACCGAGATCATTTTCAAACCAGGAGCTGTATGCAGCCGACGCAAACTAGTAATGGGACTCAGCTTTACTACGAGGTGTGGGGCGCCGGGACGCCGCTGCTGCTGGTCTCACGCCGGTATCACCGATGGGCGGATGTGGGACGATTAAAACACACCCAGCCCAGGCTTTCACCTGGGCTGGGCGTGTTTTAGGGGTGAGCGACGAACTACTTCAGCTCGCGGGAAGAGAAGCCGAGGATCCGGCGGGCGATGATCAAACGATTGATCTGGCCGGTGCCCTCGAAGATGTCGTTGATCTTGGCATCGCGCATCCACTTCTCGATCAGCAGCTCGCGGGAGTAGCCCAGCGGCCCGAGCATCTCGACAGCCTTCTGAGTGATCACGGTGGCGGCCTCGCCCGCCTTGACCTTGCAGACCGACGCCTCGACCGTGTTCGGCTCGCCCATATCCATCAGCCAGGCGGCCTTCTGGGTCAGCAGCCAGGCCGAGCGATGCTGGGCCTCCAGATCGAGGAAGTCGCGCTCGACGGCGCTCATATCGTGGTAGGGCACATCGCTGCGCAGCTCGTAGCCAGCCTCGAGCAGCTTCTCGTGGAGCAGCTCCAGGGTGGCGCGGGCGATCCCCAGGGCCGAGGCGGCCACCGCCGGGCGGGTCGCATCGAAGGTTTTCATCGCGCCCTGGAAGCCTTTTGGCCCGCTTGGCTGCGCCGCCTGCTCGGCGGTGACGACCTCGGTGCTGCCGAGCACGTTGCTCAGCGGAATGCGGCAGTCGCTGAACACAATCGCGGCGGTGTCGCTGGCGCGAATGCCGAGCTTGTGCTCCAGCTTGGCCACCTTCATGCCCGGCGTGCCGGCCTCAACCACAAAGGCCCTCATGCCCGCGCGGCCGGCCTTCGGATCGATGGTGGCCCAGACCACCACCAGCCCCTCGGACTCCTCCAGCGAGAGCCGACCGGCGGTGCAGTAGATCTTCTCGCCGTTCAGCACCCACTCCTCGCCATCGCGCACGGCGGTGGTGCGAATCGCCGAGGTGTCCGAGCCTGCCTGTGACTCGGTCATCGCCATCGAGCCCCAGACCGGCTTCTCGCTCTCGCGAAAGCGGGCCAGGAAGCGCTGTTTTTGCTCGGTGGTGCCAGCCGCCGCAATCGCGGCCGCGCCCAGCCCGCCGCCAGGCGCGGCCAGGTAGATCCCGGCATCGCCCCACGAGAGCGCCTCGATCAGGTGGATCATGGTCATGTTGCCGATCGGGGTGCGCTTGGGCGTATCGGTGCCGTCGCCGTTCTTGGGCTTGCCCTCGCCGGCGCCGAACATTGGGTTGGCGCGCATCACTGGCCAGAGGCCGTTGATGAAATCCCACGGAATGTCGTGCTCGTGCTCATCGAAATGGCGTGAGACCGGCCGCATCATGTGCTCGGCCACCATCAGGGCGGCGGATTGCTGGGTTGCAATCGCTTCGGGAAGATTAAATTCGATCGCCATAGCTCACCTCCGTGTTGATAATGTTAAACAATTGCCAGACCATCAAAGGTGGCGAAGCCACGGGCGTTGCGCAGCCAGAGCTCAACCGGGAACTCGCGGATGTAGCCGTGGCCGCCAAGGATCTGGACCGCCCGGTCGCAGACCATCAGCACGGTTTTGTCGGCGGTGCGCTTGGCCAGCAATGCCGCCCGCAGCGCGTCTTCGCCCTGGTCGAGCTTCCAGGCTGCTTCCCAGACCATCAGGCGCGTGCCGTCGGTCTCCACCAGCATTTCGGCCAGCATAAAGGCGATCGACTGGCGCTGCCCAATTGCCTCGCCAAAGGCCTGGCGATTGCGCGCATAGTCCAGCGCATACTCGTAGGCTCCGCGGGCAACCCCGACCGCCAGCGCGGCCAGCGCCACCTGCGAGCGGGCATACAGCACATCGAAGTTGATGCCATCGGCGCCGCCAAGCTTGGCCTCGGCGCCAACCGCAACGTCCTTCAAGGTCAGGCGGCCGAGATCGAGGGCGCGCACACCCATCAGCTTCTCGCGCTCGCCGACGCTGACGCCGCTGGCGCTGACCGGGACGATAAATGCCTGGGTTTTGCCAGCCTCGTTGGCGTAGACCAGCACGTGCTCGGCGCTGCTAGCCAGCGGCACATAGGCCTTGACGCCGTTCAGCACATAGCCGCTGCCGCTGGCGGTGGCGGTGGTCTGGAGCTGGCGTGGGTTGAAGCGAATGGTCGGCTCGAGCATGGCGGCGGTGGCGTTGGGATAGGTCTCATCGCTGAACTCGGCCAGCCACTGCTGCTTCTGCTCCTCGGTGCCGGTCGCCAGAATTGGCAGCGCGAAGGTCGCCGGGGCCTCGAGCGCCAGGGCGGTGGCGAGATCGCCCCAGCCTAGCTCTTCGAGGGCCAGCGCTCCGGTGACGGCCGAAAGCTCGCCAAATCCACCGTAGGCCTCGGGGATGGAGGCGCCAACCAGGCCCAGCTCCCAGCCCTTGGCCAGCAGGTCGGCCGGCAGCTCGCCATCCTCATCGGCGTCACGAAAAACTTTGCGCAGGCGATCTTTGGCGTAGCGTTTGAGCGTGTCAACAATCAAAGATTGTTCTTCGGTCGGGGAAAAAGAAATCATTGTTGTATTCCTTTGGAGTAAATCAGAAGTCAGTCGGCCAGCTAGCAAATGCCGCTGGATGGTGAGCTTGTGATGTTACATGAGTCCGCCGAGCTTCATCAGGAAGTTCATATCGCCTTTGAACTTCAGTTTGCCGGTCATAAACGCCATCTGGCTATTCAGTTCGCCTTTGAGGATCTTGGCGTAGTCTTCGGCTTTCATCATCAGGGTGACTTCGGGGGTTTCGGTGCTGTTGAAGACGGTGGTGGAGCTGACAACGCTGCCATCATCGGTGGTGAGTTCAAGGTTGAACGTGCCCTTGGTGGCCTGGATTTTTTCCAGACGGCTGAAGTTCATCTTATCGGGGCTGACCAGCGCGTTGGTGGCGGGGACTTCTTCGTTAATCATTGCGCGCCAGGCTGTCTCATCCATTGTGATCAGAACCAGGGGGTTTTCGACACTGCCGGGGACGACTTCGGTGCTGCCAACGCCAAATTTCGTGGCATACAGGATGCCATCAATGTTGTACTGGACCGCGAATTCGCCGTCGCCCAGGCCACCCTGTGCGGTCAATTGGCCCGGCAGTACGTTCGCAATGTAGTCCTGGACGCTGATCGTTTCCATGTTCTCTGCCATCGAGGGTTGCTCCTTTGCATTGATGTAGCTAACAATTATGCGGATTTCAGCATTTATGACATGCTGCGTCATTTATTATAGCCACATCTTTGACGCGATGCAATGTTGCAATAAATTTCACACAGTTGTCAGTATCTGCAATGTCGTAGACAATAGGCCAACCCCCCAAAGAGCGCGCGAATCGGGCTATCATCCGTGCCAGCGGAATCGACAGCATTACACTCTTGGAAGGAGATAATTGGATGTCTGCAAGCGAATTCCCAACCAATCTGCCCCACTATGACTCACCGCTGATCGGCCGCGATCTGGAGGCCCAGGATATTCTGGCCCGGCTGCGCCAGCCGGATCTGCGCTGGCTGACCCTGGTCGGCTCCAGCGGGGCCGGCAAGACGCGCCTAAGCCTGCAGGTTGCCGCGCTGCTGGCCGCCGATTTCCCGGCCGGGCGCACGTTCGTCAGCCTGGCGCCGGTCAACGATGTCGATCTGGTGCTGGCGACAATCGCCCAAACGCTCGGCGTGCGCCAAAGCGTCGGCCAGTCGCTGCTGGAGGGGCTGGTCGCGGCTTTGAAAACCGCGCCGGTGCTGTTGATTTTGGATAATGTCGAGCAGGTGCGGGCCGCCGCCGCCCAGTTTGAGCTGCTGCTGGCCCAGACCGAGCAGCTCAAGCTGCTGGTTACCAGCCAGGTGCCGCTTGAGGGCGCCCACGAGACGATTTTCAATGTGCCCCCGCTGCTGCTGCCCCAGCATGGCCAGCGCCTGGCGCCTGCCCAGCTGCTACGTTTCCCCTCGATCGCCCTCTTCGTCGATCGCATGCAGGCCATCCAGCCGAGCTTTACCCTGGAGGCCCAGAATGCCGCCGCCGTGGTCGAGATCTGTACGCGGGTGCAGGGGCTGCCGCTGGCGATCGAGCTGGTGGCGGCACACAGCAACCAGATGGCGCCCAAGGATTTGCTCTTTCTGCTGCGCAACTATCTGCCGCTGCCCAAAACACCCGGCACCGACCTGAGCCGCGAGCAGATTCTGCGCCCGCTGCTGGACTGGTGCTCGAAGACCCTGGCGCCGGCGGTCCTGGAGCTGTTTTTGGGCCTCAGCGTGTTCGGCGGCGGCTGGAATCTGGCGGCGGCCAGCGAAATCTGTGGCGCCGGGCCGGATCGCAGCGCTGTGGCCGAGAATCTGGCCGTGCTGCTGGAGAAGCATCTGATTCTGCACGAGGTGTTTCCCGACCAGGTGGCCCACTACGTTATGCTCGATGCGATCAACGACTACTCCCGCCAGCGCCTGGCCCAGCTGCCCGAGGCCAGCCAGATCAAGCGGCGCCACGCGATGTACTACCTGAGCCTGATCACCAGCGCCGAGCAGGTCCCGGATCGGCGCGAGAAGCTGCGCCTCGAGCGCGAGTACCACAATGTACGCACGGCCCTGCGCTGGTTCGTCGATCACGATCAGGCCGACCAGGCCGCCCGGCTCGCCGGGGCGATGGGCTTTTTCTGGTACCACTGGGGCTACTGGAGCGAGGGCCAGCGCTGGCTCGAGCAGATTCGGCCGCTGATGGCGACTGCGCCCGCCGCCGATCAGGCGCTGGTGCTCAAGTGGCTGGGGGTGCTCTACTGGATGCAGGCCCACGCGGCGGCGGCGATGGCGACGTTTCAGGCCAGCCTGGATCTGTATCAGCAGGTCGGCGATCTGGTCGGCACCTCGGCGGTGCTCAACAACCTCGGTGTGATAGCCAAAGACCAGGGCCACTACGCCGAGGCCCAGAGCTATCTCATCACCAGCCTGCAGATCGCGCATCAGCTGGAGCAGCCAGGCCGGATTATTACGACGCTGAACAATATCGGCACGATCGCCGAGCTTCAGGCCGACTATGCCACCGCGATGCGAACCTACACCGAGTGTCTCCAGCGGGCCGAGAGCGCTGGCCAGACGGCCGCGCTGGCGCTGTCGCGCTTCAATCTTGGGCGGATTTATTTCTTAACCGGCGATAGCGCCACGGCCCAGCCGCTGCTGGAGCAGGCCCTGGGCCAGTATCAGGAGCTGGAGAATCTGCACTTTGCGGCCACGGTGCAGAATAGCCTGGCGCTGGTGCTGCTCGATCGGCACAATCTGGCCGCCGCCGAGCAGTACGCCCGCGAAGCGCTGCAGACCACCCGGACGATCAACGACCGGGGGCGGTTTCCCTATCTGCTGGAGAGCTGGGCGGCGCTGCGGCTGGCCCAGGGCCACGCCGAGCGGGCGGCAACCCTGCTGGGCGTGGCCGATACGCTGCGGGCCGCGCTTGAAATGCCCCGTGGCCTCGACGATCAGCGCACCCTGGAGCGGATTGTGAGCCAGCTTCGCCAGCAGCTCGGCGCGGCGGAGCTGGAGTCCGCCCAGGCCGCCGGCGCTCGGCTGGATAGCGCGGCGGTGATCGCCGAGCTGCTCGGTTCGTGAGGGGATTCGGCTATGGGATGGCCCTCGCGCTGGGCTTGAATCGGGAGCAAATCCGCCTGTGGAATAAGTTGACATAAATCTATATTCCGCTGTAAGATTCCGCTTAATTTATTATTGACATTTTACTTTTTGTACCGTATGATTCTGCCACGAGCTTGATTGTTTGGCCAGAGAACAAAGTAGTCACTTTCAACAAAAAGGCTCTTTTTTTGGCCTATTACTTTGTTGTCTCACGATACAAAGTAAACAACTAGGGAGGCTCTATGCTGCAAGAACGTATACCCCAGATCAATCTGACATCGAGTCTAGCATCTTTCGTCCACGAACGGTTTACGCTGCAAGCCCAGCAAACCCCGCACGCCCCGGCGCTCCGCCACGCCGAGCAGAGCATGACCTACGCCGAGCTTGACGCCCGCAGCAACCAGCTGGCCAACTATCTGCGCCAGGCTGGGATTGGCGCCGAGCAACGGGTCGGGCTGTTCCTGGAGCGCTCCCCGCTGATGATTGTGGCGCTTTTGGGCGTGCTCAAAGCCGGGGCCGCCTATGTCCCCTTCGATCCGCAGCAGCCAGGCGCCCGCCTGCAGACAGTGATGGACGCCGCCGAGCTGAGCATAGTTCTCTCCCAAAATGTTCTCAAAGCCCAACTCCCAACCCAGCCGATTCCGACCCTGCTGCTTGACGCCGATCCGGCGCCGTTTGCGCGGGCTTCGAGCGCGGCGCCAGCGGTCAGCGTCGACCGCGATCAGCTGGCCTACGATCTATACCTCGGGTTCGACCGGGCAGCCCAAGGGCGTTTTAGTCACCCACCGCGGCATTATGAACCTGATCGACAGCCAGATTGCGGCCTTTGCGCTAACCCCGGCCAGCCGGGTTCTGCAGTTTGCGCCGCTCAACTTCGATGCCTCAGTGTCGGAGATCTGGACGACGCTGCTGGCGGGGGCAACCCTGTATCTGGTCGATGCCAGCGCGGTGTTGCCTGGGGCCGATCTGCGCCGCGCCCTCCAGGACAACGC
>DAOTUS010000132.1:0-2018 GCA_034437415.1 Herpetosiphonaceae bacterium | reverse complement strand
ACCAAAAAAGACGGGAACAGTATCGCTCATTCATGCTAAAAATAAGCATTTGCTCGCCTATCATGGGGCTTTTTTGCTCAAAAATGGACACTATAGATTTAGATGCGATTGCCCTGGTCCCGCTGCGGGTTGATGAACATGGCGTTTTTTACGTTGGAACAACCCGTGTTCCGCTTGATACAGTGGTCTACACATTCAATCAAGGCTTGGCACCAGAGGCCATCGTTTTATCCTATCCGACGCTGCATCTGGCTGATGTGTATGCGGTTATCAACTACTACCTGTACCATCGCAAGGAGGTTGACGAGTACATTCGGGAGCGTGAAGCTACGGCCAGCCGGGTCAAATCCGAGAACGAGCTGCATTTTTCCCAGTTTGGCATCCGTGATCGGCTCTTGGCTAGAGCACGCTCTGAGGATGTTTGAGATGATACGCTTCGCAGTGGATGAAAACTTCAATAGCAACATCCTCAACGGTGTACTACGGCGTAGACCAGATACGGATTTCGTGCGCGTCCAGGATGTAGGATTGGAAGGATCTGATGATCCAACCATACTAGCCTGGGCCGCTAGTGAAAACCGAATTTTGCTTGCCCACGATGTAAATACTATAACGGCGTTTGCTTACGATCGGATTCGACAATCGTTACCAATGCCCGGAGTCTTTGAAGTAGCCCTCAGCGTGAGTATTGGACTAGCAATCGACGAAATACTCACGCTTATTGAGTGCAGCGTGGAGGGTGAATGGGATGGTCAAATTAACTATCTCCCGCTCAAATAATTAGCGCTGCCGTGGGTTCGCCCTAAATCCCCGCGCCGCCCGCCAGCTTATCGGGATTGACGACGACATACACCGAGTGGACGCGGTCGCCGACAACGTGAAACGAGACGGTGCTGATCAGCTGGCCGTCGAGCAGCACCAGCACCCCGGTGCGGCCGTTGATCTGGCTCAGGCGATATTCCACACTCCCCACCTTGCCAACCACGCCGAGCATAAACCTGGCCACCCGCTCGGCCCCGAGCACCGGGCGCAGCGCCGCCGTGACCTTGCCGCCGCCGTCGGAGTAGAGCAGCGCGTCGTGGGCCAGCAGCTCCAGCAGCCCCTGGAGATCGCCGGTCTGGGTGGCGAGCAGAAAGTGGCTGAGCAGCTGGTCGTGCTGGGCCAGGTCGGCGGGCGCGGCGTAGCGCTCGGCGGCGATGTGCTGGCGGGCGCGGCGGGCGATCTGGCGGCAGTTCGGCGCGGACTTCCCCACGATCTCACCGATCTCGCGGTAGCTAAAATCCAACGCCTCGTGCAGCACAAACACCGCCCGCTCCAGCGGCGTCAGGCGCTCCAGCACCAGCAGAAACGCCATCGAGAGATCGTCGGACAGCTCGTGGAGGCTGGCCGGATCGTGGTCGGGCGCCGCGATGAGCGGCTCGGGCAGCCACGGGCCGATGTACTCGGTGCGGCGGCGCTGGGCCGTCCCCAGCGCATCCAGGCACAGGTTGGTGACCAGCCGCACCAGGTATCCGGCGGGCTGCTCGATCTGGGAGTGATCGAGGGCGTGCCAGCGCAGATAGGCGTCCTGCAGCACATCCTCGGCCTCGCTGACGCTGCCCAGCATGCGGTAGGCGATAGCAAACAGACGACGGCGCTCCGGCTCAAACGCGGACAGCGGGCTGGCGGAGAGCGGTTGTTCATTCATAGAGTTTCTCTTCTTAAACGATGCTTGATCAGCTAATTGCGCTGCGCCCAGTGATACAGGCGCATGCCAGTGCGCAGCTCGTTGCGCACAACCGCGTAGGTCATCCGGCAGATCGCCTCTTTGGTGTAGGTCGCCCGGCGGCCAGCCCAGACCGCCTCGCGGGGCGTGTCGTCGGCCTGGGTGAACTGAACCAGCCCGTCGGCGCGGCCCAGGCTGATGCAGCGCAGCATAAACGTGAAGCGAAACTCGTCGATCGGCTGGCCGTGGAGCTGGCGGCGGACGCTGTCGCCGGCATACGCGCCCATCGGCAGCGCTGTCACGCAGCCCATCC
>DAOTUS010000131.1:0-12209 GCA_034437415.1 Herpetosiphonaceae bacterium | reverse complement strand
TGCGCAGATCGCGGCCAAGGCACCACGACTCCCCGATGGGCGACAGCTCATCCTCACCGTCTGGTCTGCACCGCGTCCCATTCTAGATGTCCCGCCGTAACGTGTAGGCAGACTCCCTGTTAAGGCAGGCCAACACTGCTACACTAGGATCCATGGACGTTTGTCTCCGCGCTGTGGTTGTCGTTACCCGCACTCTACGACAAACGTCCATATGTGTCCATCGGTCAGCGCACCCGCTGATCAGGCTCTATTTTGGCGAGGGTATTGTAGGGTAGCGCACAATGGCCCTGTGCGCTCAGAATCGCTTGGCCGGGTAATCTAACATTGTCAAACTAGCCGTTTCTGCGATTCGTCGCGGTCGAGATGGCTCCGCCCCGTCAGGCTGGTGAGGACAGCTTCTTAAGCCGTTTCCCGCGCAGCGATGGGCAGGAACAGGGCGGAAAGGAGCGTGCTGAGGGTATGCGGGGGGCAAGGCGGGTGCGCCGCACTGGCCGCCACCAGGATCGATACCCGATCGCTGTACCAGCGGAGCAAGCTGGGCGAACGGGGCATGCCCATCGCTGCGCGGCTTGCGTCAGCCGCCTGCCATAGGCGTGTGGACTGGGTGAGGTTCCCCTGGTGAAGCAGAAGCAGGGCGGCCTGTTCGGCAAGGGACGGCCTCAGCAGGCGCCGACTATTGTCCACGACTTCCTGCATAATGCTTTGCAACCGGCTCCACGCCGTGCGAGCATCCCCCTGGGCGCTGGCCAGCCGACTCCACTCAAGGGCCAACTCTACAGCGTACTGATTGGAACTCATGCCATCGCCCAACGTGTGCGCCTGGGTCAGCCAGGTCTCTGCCTCCGTCAGGTCACCGTTCACCAGCGCCACATACCCTAACCACACCATCGTCCAGATTTGGTCTGCGAGCATATCCGTATTCTGATAGTGGGCCAGGATCGTGTTAAACTGCGCGACTGCTCCCACATCATCACCACTTTCTAGGGCAATAATCCCTAAATACGCCCGACTCGTGCTGATCATGTCAAGGTCAATGGCTCGTTCGGCCATGGCCAGGCTTTCGGTACACCGCGCGTGGGCCATAGCATAGTTGCCCTGATCGACGGCCACCAAGCCTAACAAACTCAATGCTAGAGGAAGAGCGCTATCAGCCCCGATTGTTCGCATAATCTGTATGCTTTCTTCGTAATAGGTCTGCGCGTCAGCGAGGCCGCCCTGTTGATGACAGATGGCTCCCATGTTGCTCAGAATCATACTTTGAATCCGTTCATTGGGCGGCACAGCCTGACGAAAGATCTCCAGGCTCCGCTGATAGAGCCCCATGGAATCCTGCAGACGTCCCTGGACGCGGTAGAGATTACCGAGATTCGTGAGCGTTCCGGCATACCCCTGAAGGTCCCCAATCTCCTGATAGAGCTCAATGCTCCCCACGAATGCGTCGTGCGCCCGTTCAAGCCTGCCGATTTCTAGGTAGTAGGTTGCCAGGATGCGCCACGTGCGGGCCCGGTCGGCTGGAGGAGCATTACCCGTCAGCGCCAGGGCCTGCTCCAGCCATAGAATCCCTTCCGAATACAACGACTGTGTATGCCAAAACTGAGCCAGATCGATCCCGAGCCGCAACGCTGGGGTCGTATCCGCCTGCCCCAACCCCCACTGGAGCGCCGTCCGCAGATTATGGGTCTCTTCCCGGAGTCGTTGGATCCAGTCGCCCTGGCCCGATCCATGGAATGCACTCGCTGCTTCATGGGCGAGCGCGGCATAATAGGCGGCGTGGCGGGCGCGCAGGAGGCCGTCCCGCCGCTGACGGCGCAGCCGACCGCTGCTGTAATCGTGAATGGCATCGAGCACCACATAGCGCGGCTGCTGCCCCGGCAATGTCTCCACCAGAACTAGGTGTTTTTGAACGAGCAGCGCCAGCGCTTCGGCGACGGTTTCCAGGTCTTCCTCCGGGGTCAGTACCGCCTGGGCCGCCTCGGTCGTCCAGCCACCAAAAAAGACGCCCAGGCGCAGCATCAAGGTCTGTCCGACTGGCGGCAAGCGACTGGTGCACCAATCCAGCACCGGATGGAGAATCGCCGCCCGGCTGGAGGTCGTGGGCGTGGTTTGGAGCTGCATGGCGAGGTTCCGATGGAGCAGCAGCAGGAGATCACGGGGGTCGAGGGCGGCACTGTGGGCGGCGACGAGTTCAATCGCCAGAGGATACCCATCGAGGCGCTGGCAGATTGCCACGACCGCGTCGGCATTCGTTGGTGTGAGGATGAAGCGAGGTTGGACGTGCTGGAGGCGTTCGACAAACAGGGCAATGCCGGGATACGTCAGCAACGCCGCAGGGTCCCGGGGCGAATCATCAGCGGGAACCGCTAGCGGCGGCAAGGAATAGCAGGTTTCCAGCGCCAGGGTCAGTGGCACCTGGCTGGTGAGGAGCAGGGTCAGGTGGGGGGCGGCGGCGAGGAGGGTGGCGAGATCGGGAGCGCAGGTGACGATTTGCTCGACATTGTCGAGGAGCAGGAGCATCCGCCGGGCGGCGAGCTGCCGGCTGAGGGTGGTGAGAAGCGGGGTGTCCGGCTGCTCCTGGATATCGAGGGCCTGGGCAAGGGTGGGAATGACAAAGCGGACATCCTGCACCGGAGCCAGGGCGACAAACACAACGCCATCGGGGAAGCCGGGGGCGACGGCGGTAGCGACTTCGAGGGCGAGGCGGGTTTTGCCGGAGCCGCTGGCACCGACGATGGTGAGCATGCGGGTGGCTGGGTCGTGGAGATGGGCGGTCAGGGCTGCGACATCATGGGTACGACCAATCAGGCTGGTGTGATAGCTGGGGAGTTGGACTATGGACATCAAGAGCTCCTTTTATTCGATGGTGGGTCAAGGGACCACATCGGTGAGTCCCCGTTGGGGTCAGTGGAGGCAGACTGCCCAGGGCAGCGACCAGACGAGACGAGGAGACGGCCCTGGGCAAAAAGGTCGGCCACTGTAGCACAACCGTTAGCGGATGATCCGGGAAAGGATCAACGGATCCGGAAAAAAGGGTAGCCGATCTGCGGACGTTTTCAGCGGGCAACGCGGAAACGTGCATGGACCGGACACCCGGGCAGACAGCGCCCACCCCGATCGAGAGCATACTCCCGCCATGTCATGCCCTATGTCATGCCCTATGGATGGGCCGTTGTACGCCCAGGACACGTGGCACGCACACGGCGCTGCCCGAGGAGCGGTGCGACCACGATCAATGGCGCACCATTTGGTGAGCGGATGCGGCGTGTAGGTGTGGCGGAGTGGACTTGGCCAGAGCAGATGATAGTGAGGGCGTATTCAGCACCAGCACCGCACCAACGCTCGTGGTATGATCCCTCACGAGATCGCGTGCCAGTGAAATGGGGGGACACCATGCGTATGCGGGCAGGACTGATCGGCGATTATCCCATTCCGGATGAAACCGCTCGCGTACCATGTGCGGCCGTTCCGAAAGGGAATCTTTCTAAGAAATGCCATTCCGGAGGCGGTGCCCGGATCGTGCATGCTCGTTTATGAGTTGATAGACTACAAGCACACTCTCTTGCCGAAGGAAAACACGTATGCCCAAAACACGGACTGCCGAGGTACATTTGGGGTGGCTATATGATCCGAACGACGACCTTAAGCGAGAACTTGACTCTGCTGAGTGGTGGAAGTGGCTAAAGCTACCAACAACGACCCACTTTGCTGTCGTTACTCCAGCCGGTCGTCTGATGATACGACGAGAAACATTACCCTATGGTCAATATTGGTATGCCTATGCTATGGTACAGGGCAAGCGAAAAAAACAGTACGTAGGATCGACTGATCGACTGACCGCTGCTCGCCTGGCAGCATTGTATGCTGAGATCACATCCACGCTGTCGCCTGTAACTCCCCTAGAAACCCCACCTCACATCCGTAGGGTACGCCTGCTCGGCGTACCCCATTTTGAAACCGAGAGTGATCCAGCACCAACCCTAACGCCGATCCAATGGTTTTTGCTGCTACTCCTGATTCTGACACCTCCACCCCACTTGCGTGAACAGCTAAGCGCACTACTCTGGCCTGACGCATTACCCTCAACGGGAAACCGTAACCTCCGCAATGTACTTTGGGACCTTCGTCGTCGCTGCTTTGGAGCACCTTGGCTCAAGGCAACCGCTAGCGCACTGGAGATTGATGAAACGTTGAAGAGTGATCTCCGCCAGATACACCAAACCTTGTCAACTCCTATTCCCGCAGACCACAGCTATGATCTAGAACCCTGGATGGAAGCCGTCATGGTATATGAAGGACCATTGGCATCTGGATTGCAGATTGATCGGCTTTCTGAGCTAGAAACATGGCTGATTGGGGAGCGGGAACATGTCCATCAACAATGGCTTGCATTGGTTGAGAAACTTGCACGGGTTTATCAGTCCCGTGGCGAATGGCTGTCCATGGATAGCCTGACTCGGCATGCAATTAACCTTGATCCCTTGTCAGAGTTACTGTCCCGGCTTGGGCTAGAAGCGGCCAGTGGACGCGAAGACCGCTATCTGCTGGTACGTCGTTACGAACATTTGCGGACGATGATGGACAGAGATCTAGGCTTGGAGCCAAGTCCTGAAACAGATCGGCTTTATCTGCGGCTCTTGTCGGAGTCGGAACCAGCTCCGACCTTACAGCCACAGGTTGATCTTCCTCCATTGGAGGGAGTTATGCCAATGAGCCCACTTATTGGGCGACACGAAACTCTATCCACGATTATGGCGCTGGTCAGGGCTGGATACCGCCTGATTACCCTGGTTGGCGCTGGTGGCATTGGCAAAACACGGATTGCCCGTGAGTTGCCATTACTCTTCTCACATCAGGACGCCCCTTGTGTGTGCATGGTTATGCTCGCTGACATCACCGATGAACACGCGGTACTCCCGACGATTGCTCAAGCGCTAAACCTATCCATTGCTGGCAGTACCAATCCTAGCGCTGCGATTGGTCTGCACCTTAACCAACAACGTTGCATCCTGATATTGGATAACTGTGAACACCTTCCCGCTATGTCTGCGGTAAGTATGGAATTGCTACGCTATACTCCAGGTCTCACCATTATAGCGACCAGTCGCAGCACCTTGGGCCTGAATGATGAAGCCATCGTACCGATTACGCCGCTGGGCGTGCCCAACGTCGATGTGGATGATGTGGATACATTACGTGAATCGGAAGCCGTTCAACTTCTATGTGCTCGTATGCCAAGGCTGGCGCACGGGCAGATCTCTGCTGAAATGTTGCGATCGTTGGCCTTAGTGTGCACCAATCTTGGCGGCTGGCCGCTGGCTATCGAGCTTGCAGCTGCTTGGTTAGACTTTAGCGATAGTGCGCCCTTACTCCAGAGACTCTATCAGGATACTAACGCCCCTGGTAACAGCGTTGCCCGGCCAGTGCGACACCGAAGCCTTCATACAACCCTTTCATGGAGTATTAACCTGCTCAAACCGCAGGAGAAGTCTGCACTTGCACTTCTCGCACATTGGGCTGGAAGCTGGGATAGAACTGGCGTAGAGACAATACTTGCGGAAATTCTAGCAATTGTCCCTGCAGAGGTGGCACTACTTCACCACAACTTACATACGAAAAGTCTGATCTTGCCCGCTCTCAATGAAGCTTCCCGCTTTATGATATTGCCAGTTATGCGCCCACTTATTCAAAAACTACTGCCACTCTCATCACTACGACAGGAGAAGCTAAAGAGCGCGTTATTTCGCTACTACGCTGCTCAGGCTCAGCGAACAGAGCAAGAAATTCGATCTACGGAGGCAGCAGTCTGGATCAAGCACATTACCGCCGAGCTTCCTCAGTATAGTGCGGTGATCACCGCGTGTCTAACCGATAACCGTGACGCTGAGGCAGCCTTAATAGTATGCAGTCTGGGTGAGTATTGGCTTGTGCAACACTGGTGGAATGTCGTTGAACCCTGGCTTTCACAGCTCCGCGAACGGGCTGATCGGCTGGAGCCTGGGATCCAGATGATGATTTTTTTCTGGTCGGCATATAGCGTCAATCTTGGTGATCGATACATAAACCTCACATATCTTGAACGAAGTTATGAATTGGCTATTATGATTGGTGACCAGGGTCAACAAGCGAAGTCTATGAACCAGCGCGGTGGGTTCGCGCTCAACCTCCGTCTTTATGATGAAGCGAAGGAGTATTACACTCAGGCACGCGATCTATTTCACAGGCTTGGGAATACGCAGGGTGAAGCGAATCTGCTGAATAATCTTGGTCTGATTGCCGCCATGCAACGTCACTACGAAGATGCGCTAGCGAACTTCCGGGTTAGTCTGCGCCTGCTTAATGATCAGAAATCCCTCGTAGGCATGGGGGTTGTTCTCAAAAATATGGCCTTGACAGTGTATATGCAGGGTCACATGACTGAGGCCAATCAGTATCTCGACCGTGCGGAAGCGATGTTCAGGGATCTAGGTCCGTACTACAATGCTCAAATTAGTGTTACCAAAGCCATGTTCTGGACAGCTACTGGTAAGTTTGTCCAAGCCTATGAGGTACTCATGCCTGTGCTCGAACTATGCCGCAGGCATCGTGATCAGACAAATTTTTTGGATGGCCTAGACGTCGGATCGTGGTGGCTGCTCCGCACCGGCCAACCACGAGATGCAGCGCACATTCTTGGATGTGTTAGCACTATGCGTCACCAGCTTGGACATTTTCTGATGTCTGATCATTATCCGATCCCCTATACCGATGTTCGTGCTCAGCTAGAGGTGGCATTTTCTCCTTCTGGCCTAGCCACAGCCTTAGATATTGGGACGCTGCTGTCGCCGGATGATGCCTGGAATATTTTGCGTCAGGCTCAGTACCCCCATGACAATGGTGATGTATACTGGACCCCATGACCTGCACAGTGGATCCCATTGAATGGAGTACACTGCACCAATGAAAAAGTCTTACACACCCGCCTTTAAAGCCCAGGTCGTCCAGGAGCTCTTAAAGGAAACCAAAACGCTGACCCAGCTGGCCACCGACCACAATGTCCATCCGAACGTCCTGCGGGATTGGCGGACGACCGCCCTGGCTGGCTTACCCAGTCTGTTTACGAAGGCCGATACGGTTGCCTCGCTCCGCGCCACGTACGAGCAGCAGCAGGAAGATTTATTTGCCCAGATTGGCCGGCTCACCACCCAGCTCACCTGGCTCAAAAAAAAATCTGGCCTTGACGTTGACAAGACCTGAGCGCATGCAGCTCGTTGACCGCCAGGTGCCCGCCATCCCGCTGACCGCCCAGGCCGACCTGCTCAGCCTCAGCCGACGCAGCCTGTACTATCAGCCGGTGCCGCCGGCGCCCGCAGAGGTGGCGATCAAACACGCGATTGATCAGATTTACACTGATCAGCCCTCCTACGGCTCGCGGCGAATCGAAGTCATCCTGGCGCGTGATCATCAGCTGGTCGTCAATCGCAAAGCCGTGCAGCGGCACATGCGCGAGATGGGGATTGTTGGGATCAGTCCAGGGCCCAATCTGAGCCGCCGCAATCGCGAGCATCGCGTCTATCCCTACTTGCTGCGGGGCGTCACGGCCAGCCAGCCAAATCATGTTTGGGCGATTGATATCACGTATATCCGCCTGGCCGCAGGATGGATGTATCTGGTGGCGGTGCTGGATCTGTACGCTCGGTACATTGTCAGCTGGGCGCTTGACGATACGCTGGAACAGCCGTTTGTGCTCGATGCGGTCGGTCAGGCATTACAGCAGAGCACGCCAACGATTTGGAACAGTGATCAAGGCAGCCATTTCACCAGTCCGCAGTACACGCGGCTGCTGGAGGAGGCCGGAACCAGGATTAGCATGGATGGGAAAGGGCGGGCCTTGGACAATATCTTTATTGAACGGTTCTGGCGGACGATCAAATATGAAGATGTCTATCTGCGGGACTATACCTCTCCGCGTGACGTGCGCACCGGGCTGAGCCGCTACATCACGCACTACAACGAGCAGCGCCCGCATTCGTCGCTCGCCTATCGTACACCCGCAGCGGTCTATTATGGCACCGCCTAGCGTGCCGCTCATCTCCCAGCATGGGCAGGATGCCCCCCTTCCATGCCCGCGCACTGTCAATGGTTTCTGCCTAGTTGGCACCACGGAACCCACGGATAATCGTCGGATCAGCTGTGCTTGACAAGGGGTCCACTATAGCATAGCCCAGCTGAGCATCAACGCCGGCCTGATCGAGCAGATCAGCAATGGTCAGCCGTTGATCTGCCATTGCCTGCGCCAGCACAGGGTCAAGGTCGAGGTAAATCGTGGACATATAGCCTCCTTGTGGGATTAAGGTGGGGGATTTTCTCTGCGCGTGTAGCATATGCCAAAGTGATGCCAAAAGCAAAATCCAGCCAGCCGATGATTCACGAAGAGGCACGGAGCTTTGCGGCACAAAAGTTATGTATTTGCACCAAGAACACTCCTTTGGTTAGCGACACCTAGCGCTAATGATCCACAAACTAAGCATTAGGCGGGTGCCCTCTGGGCGCCAGGGGGATGAAAACCTGGGTTTCCCTCCCGGGTACCCTCTGGGTGGATGGGACGGAAGGGTGGCGAATCATAAGTGATCAATTGCCAAAAAGGAGAACGCATAAACCCGCATTTTCCGCCGCCAAGCTCGATTGACAGCCCCAAATCCAGTGCTACAATCTAGACAGTCTAGCTAGGAGGTGGGTGATGAATAGTCGCTGGCAGCTGCAAGATGCCAAAAATCGCTTGAGCGAAGTTGTTGAAGAGGCGCTCCACCATGGGCCGCAAATAATTACCAAGCGCGGCGTTGAGACGGCCGTCGTGCTGTCGTACGCTGATTTTCGCGAGCTTCAGACCTCGCAGACCAAGCTTTCGACCTTCTTCCGCGAGTCGCCCCTAGCGCAGGCCGATCTCGATCTGGGGCGCGATTCTAGCCCGCTGCGTGAAGATTTCCTTGTATGAAGTATCTGCTTGATACGTGTGTTATCTCCGAACTGATTAGCCGCCAGCCAAACCAGCGCGTTGTCGACTGGATTGACGGCGTCGATCCGGCCCAGCTGTATCTCAGCGTCGTGACCATTGGTGAGATCCAAAAAGGCATCGAGAAGCTCGCCGACTCGCCGCGCAAAGTCGAGATCCACGAGTGGCTCCACCAACATCTGCTGATGCGTTTTCGCTCGATAATCCTTACGCTCGATCTTGACACAATGCTGGTTTGGGGGACGCTAACGGGCAATTTGGCTCGCCAGGAAACCCCGTTGCCAGCGATCGACTCCTTGATTGCAGCCCTGGCGATCCGCTTCGATCTGACCTTAGCCACCCGCAACGTGGCTGATTTTCACCGTGCCGAGATCCGAATCTTCAATCCTTGGGAGGTAACACCCTGAGTGATTTTGCGCTCGTTTTGCCGCCCTGCATCAATTTCGGGCGCGAAAGCTCGATTTCGGAAGGAGATTGCTGATGTCACGGACAATTAAAGCTGCCGCGATTCAGATGGATGCCAACCCCGCCTCGACCGCCGAGCGGATCGCCCGCGCCGACCGGCTGGTCCGCCAGGCCGCCGCCGCTGGCGCGCAGCTGGTGGTGCTGCCCGAGCTTTTTCATCTTGGCTATGCCTACGACGAGCGCAACTTCGACCGCGCCGAGACCCTGCGCGGCCCCAGCGCCACCTGGATGCGCGACCTGGCCACCGGGCTGGACATTCATCTGGCCGGCTCGGTGCTGCTGCGCGATGGCCGCGAGATCTACAACGCCCTGCTGCTGTTTGCGCCGAGCGGGCAGATGTGGCGCTACGACAAAAACTATCCGTGGGGCTGGGAGCGCGGCTACTTTCGCGGCCGCCGCAACATCACCGTCGCGGCGACGGCGCTTGGCCGAATCGGCATGCTGGTCTGCTGGGACACCGCCCATCGCAATCTGTGGCGCGCCTATGCCGGCAAGGTCGATCTGATGATCATCAGCAGCTGCCCGCCCGATGTTGGCAACCCGACCTACCGCTTCCCCAGCGGCGCCACGGTGACGGTCGACGACCTCGGCCCGCTGATGGCGAGCCTGAAGGGCAGCGCCCGGCAGCTATTTGGCCCGATGATCGATCAGCAGACCGCCTGGCTGGGCGTGCCGACCGTCGCCAGCGTCGGCAGCGGCACAATCACCACCGCCATCCCGCGGGGCAAGGCCGCCTGGCTGGCCCTGATCCCGGCCGCACCCGCGCTGGCCCGCTACCTGCCCGAGGCCGCCCAGCTGCAGATGACCTGCAGCATCGCGCCCGGCTGCAAGGTGATCGATGCCGACGGCGCCATCGTCGCGGAGCTGCCCGCCGAGGCTGGCGAGAGCTGGACGATCGGCGCAGTGACGCTGGCCGATCATCCGCCCCAGCCGCGTGGCGCCCAGCCGGAGTCGACCGTGCCAGCGCTAAGCTATAGCATCTCCGATGTGTTTCTGCCCGCGCTGATGCGCAAGGTCTACAACCGTGGGCGCGGCGTCGGCAGCCAGCGCCGCAATCTGCTGCTGCTGGCCGGGCTGGCGCTGCTGCTAGTGATCTGGCGGCGCGCTAAACATCCACTTGATTAGCGTCTATCTAGTGTGAGCACCTATGCAACGACACAACGATCTCTGGATTTTGATTGGGCTGGCGGTACTGTCGTCGATTCTGGCGCGCATCCCGCTGCTGAACCTAATCGTCTACCCGTTTCAGATCTTCAACACCTTCATCCACGAGCTGAGCCACGGGCTGGCGGCGGCGCTGACCGGCGGCTCGTTTCGGCGCTTCGAGGTCTATGTCAACGGCGAGGGCGTGGCCTGGTCGGCGGGCGGCATCCGCTGGATCGTCGCCAGCGCCGGGTATATCGGCAGCGCGCTCTTTGGCGGCATCCTGCTGGTGATCGCGTCGCGCGGCGTGGCGGCCGAGAAGATTATTCTGGGCCTGGGGATCGGGCTAGGGATTCTGTGCGTGCTGTTTGTGCGCAATATCTTCGGCGTCCTCGCCGGGCTGGTGATCGCCGGGGCCTTGATTGGGTTCGCGACCCAGCTGGCGCCGCGCTGGAACGTCTGGCTGCTGCTGTTTCTGACCGTCCAGATGGGGTTGAACGCCCTGGGAAGCCTGTTGGATCTGCTGCAGCTCTCAGCGTCCTTTCGCAGTCGCACCACCGACGCCCAGATCATGCAGCAGGCCACCGGGGTTCCGGCGCTGGTCTGGGCGCTGCTCTGGAGCGCGATCGCGCTGCTGATTCTGTGGCAGGCGGTGCGGCTGGCGTATTTCAGGGAGTAGGGGTTTGGGGAGGCAATGCCCTTGCTGATCCACGAAGGCCACGACACCCGCTCGCGGGTACCCGCACGAAGTTGGTATTTCCCCTCTCCCTGGCCCACCAGCGCTACGGCTACCCGCACGCGCGATAGTGTGCCAATTTTTCTGTAAATTTACTGTGATGATGAGCAGAAAATACACCATTACAATGAGTTGAAATGCGATTTTGCCTTCATCAGATTAGCGGTAATTTACAGAAATGATGTTGCACTATCCTCCTGAATCCAACGCGAGGGTGCGGATTCCCCATGTGGGTGCGGATCCTCCTGCCCCAGTGCAGCACCGCCCGCTGCTGCGCATCCGTGCCTCTGGGTCTCCACCAGCAGCACCGTCCCCACAGATACTGTTCGGCACCCCCCCTTCGTGTGAGCGGGTCCGCCGTATTACCAGGACTAATGGTGTAATGACACAGGACTGGTATTCACATATAGTCACTTTTGAGGGATTTTTCACACCTTTCATTCGCGTCGTCTGGTGACTGCTCGTGGGTGGCATTCTATCCCCATGATCTTTTCGGGCCTGTCTTCAAAAATACTCTCTTGTTGCTCCGTCGCGTTGCAGCGACCGGATGACACAGTCCTATCGCTTCGGCCATGAGCAGTGGTGCGTCTCCGGAGGGTACGGCGGTGGCGCTGTGCTGCTCATGGCGGAGCATCATCGCAGTGGCAACGGTTTGTCGCGCTCATGCCGTGTCTTTGTGCTGGTTATGCGCCTATCGCTGTCATCGTCATCCTGGCTCCACCTTGATGTGGAGCATCAATCCTTCCCTGTTGTAAGAAGTCTGTATGTCCGTGTCCCTTCATCGTCGCTGGTCGTTCATGCTCATCCTGGCCGTGCTGGTGTCTCTGTTTCCTGCCGCAACGGGCCTCCAGGCGCGGGTCGTCCCGCCCCGCCCATCCC
>DAOTUS010000130.1:0-1686 GCA_034437415.1 Herpetosiphonaceae bacterium | reverse complement strand
CATGTGCAAAGTCAGCCCTCACCCCGTCCGCTGCGCGGCCACCCCTCTCCCTGACCGCGGGAGAGGGGATGTATATGCCGTCAAAACCGGGCCAAACCGGGACTTTGCACATGCCCTGGCCAAACCTGCCACACTCCAGCACGTCTGTATCGCTGCATAGCAGAGGGAACGTTGAATGTTGCAATAAAAACAGGGCGGATCGTCAACAACGATCCGCCCTGTTTTTGGGTTGTACCTGAAGGTGTTAGGCGTTGGTCTCGGCGCCAAGGGCGGGCGCATGGCCCAGTTCAGCCGCCGCGGCCGCGGGATCGACGGCGACCGGGTGGCCAAAGCCAAAGCGCGTCTTCAGGCTGTCCATCAGGCTGTAGACCACCGGGACAACCAGCAGGGTCAGGAACGTCGAGGTGAACAGGCCGCCGATCACCACCACGCCGAGGTCGGCCCCGATGAAGCCGCCCTCCTCCAGGCCGAGCGCCAGCGGAACCAGCGCCACCATCGTGGCGATGGCGGTCATCAGGATGGGCCGCAGACGGACGCTGCCGGCCCGCACCAGCGCGTCGTAGGTGCTCATTCCGCGCTCGCGATACTGCTCGACCAGTTCGATCAGCACGATGGCGTTGGTCACCACGATGCCGATCAGCATCAGCACGCCGATCAGGGTGGTAATGCCCAGCGGCTTGCCGGTGATAAACAGCGCCAGCACCACGCCGATAATCGCCAGCGGCAGCGAGAACAGAATGATGAACGGGTTGAGCAGCGAGCCAAACGAGAGCACCATCACGATGTAGACCAGGACAATCGCGACCAGCAGCGCCAGGCCCATGTCGCGGAAGGTGTCGGTCTGGGACTGGGCCTGCTGGCCGGTCTGCAGGCGCACGCCCTCGGGCAGCCCAATCGCGATAATCTCCTGCTCCAGCGCGGCCTGAGTGTTGAAGGTGTCATCGCTGGTGAACTGGCCCGAGATCGAGGCCGCGCGGTCGCCGTTGATCCTGGTGATGCTGGTGGCGCCCGGCGCTTCCTGAATGGTCGCGACCTGCTCCAGCGGCACCGGGTTGACCGTGCCAACCGGCAGCGTCCGCAGCTTCTCGATGCTGAACGTGCTTGGATCGACCTGGACAAAGATGTCGTACTGCTTGCCGTCTTCGTCCAGGGTCACGGTGCCGGCATTTTCGCCGTTCAGCAGCGCCCGAATCTGCAGCGCAATCTGGGCGGTGGTGGTGCCGCTGGCGATCGCCTTCTGCGGATCGACCGCGACATCAAGCTCGGGCTTGACCTCGGCCAGGCTGCTTTTGATGTTGGCGATTGGGAAGCGATCGCTGGCGTTGTTGCCGCCAATGGCCGCCATCACTTTTTGGTTGGCCTCGCGCAGCTTGTCGAAGTCGGCGCTGACCAGGGTGATGTCCAGCCCGGAGTTGCTCGGGCCGCCGCCGCCCGCCGCCACAACCTCGGCCTGGGCGGTCTCAATCCCGCCGATCGCCCTGATCTGGGTCTCCAGATCCTTGGCCAGCGCTTCGGGGCTAGGAACGTTTTCGGCATTCAGGGTCAGGCGCAGCTGCGCCCGGTTGCTGGCCCCAGCGCCACCCGACTGGTCTCGCGAGCGATCGGAGTCGCCAGCGCGGCCGATGACGGTCTGGATATCGCGAACTTTGCCGTCCGCCCGCAGCTTGTTGACCATCGCCTCGACCT
>DAOTUS010000129.1:0-4240 GCA_034437415.1 Herpetosiphonaceae bacterium | reverse complement strand
ATTTAGCTATGCCGATGCCCCAGAAGGCTGGGCTGGCTCGTACAACTCCTGGGCTGGCTCGTACAACTCCTGGGCCGGCTCGTACAACTCCTGGGCTGGCTCGTACAACTCCTGGGCCGGCTCGTACAACTCCTGGGCTGGCTCGTACAACTCCTGGGCTGGCTCGTACCACGCGCAATCAGACGATCTCATCTGTGAGACCTGCGTGTATATTCCAGTGGTTTGGCGCTAAGCCCAGGCGGCCCAGACGCAGCAACGCGCTACCTTGGATAAGGTAGCGCGTTGCTGCGTCTGGGCTAATTCATTTCGGCGGATCAGACTATTTTCTGCAGCACCCGCGGCACATCAATCTGGCGAAACAGTTTCTCGGCCTCCTTCTGGCAGGCGCGGGATTCGGCCTCTTTAGCTTGATAGTGGGCATGTTGGGCCGCCACCAGCATCAGCACGGCCTTTTCATACCGATCATCAATCTGCATCCCCGTATTCAGCTCCGCCAGCATCCGATCGGCGCTGGCGAAATCCCCAGCGGCGGACGTGATCAGCGCGTGGAGCCGCCGAGCCCGAAACACGGCCAGCATGTCGTTGCCCTGGGCAAAACGCTCGGCTTTGCGGGCCAGCAGCTCCGCCAGCTGCGGCTTATTGGACTTAAACGCAATCCGCCCCAGCAGCTCGGCCACATCCGAGCGTTTGACGTGCAGGCCGTGGACCGCCCGAAACACCAGCTCGGCCTCCAGCAGATACTGCCGCGCCCGCTTAAGATCGCCGACGAAAAAGGAAATTCGGCCCTGGTGGGTGCGCGAAAGGGCCATATGCAGCTTGTCACCAACCTGGCGGGCCAGAGTATAGGTCGTATGCAGCGAGCGCAGCGCATCATCTAGATGGCCGCGCATGAGCATGGCGTTGGCGGCGTTGAGCGCGGTGCGAATCTGCCCGTTGATATCACCATTTTTGATATAGGTGTTCATGCTCTGGGTATAATAATCCTCCGCCGCCACCCAGTCCGACTGATCGTAGGCGATCACGCCAAGGTTATTCAGCGCCTTCGCCACCGCCAGCTGATCGTTCAGGCGCAGGCTCATGCGGAGGCTTTGGGCCACCAGAATGCCAGCCTGCTGAAGCTGCCCATGCTGCCAGCTAATCCCCGCCAGCCGGTTGGCGGCGGTGGCCTGCAAGGAGTGGTGTTGCTCAAGCTGGGCCACCGTCAGGGCCGCCTGCAACAGCCGCTCGGCCTGCTTGAGGTCGCCCTGGAGGAAGGCGAGCCAGCCAGAATCGGCATCGATCCGGGCGTGATCAAGGCTTGGGCCATCGGCCAGGGCCGTGCGGGCCTGCTCCAGATAGTGCATCGCCTGATCGTACTGGCCCTGTTTTTCGTAGGTCATCGCCAGGTGGCGCAGGGTTGTGCTCGCCACCAGCCCGGTCGACATACCAGCGGCAATTGTCACGCTCAGCGCCCGCTGATAGGCTTCACGCGCTTCATCGTAGCGCCCGGTCAGGGCCAGCACATCGCCCTTCCCCCGATAGAGCGCGATGCGCTGGGCCTGGAAATTTGGCAGATCGGCCAACAGCGTCTCAACCTCGCTGTACAGTCGCAGGGCTTCATCGTTGGCAAACCGGCCGGCGGCCCGATCGGCGGCGCGCAGCGTGTAGTGAATCGCCTTATCCGCCTGATTGGAGCGGGCAAAATGGAATGCCAGCGTGTCGACCTGCTCGTCAATCCGCTCGCCTGCCTGCAGCTCAAGGGCCAGCCCGACATTGCCGTGAATCACGCTACGGTGGGCCGCCAGCATACTGGCATAGACGGTTTCCTGAGTGAGCTTATGCACAAAGCTCCACTCATTGCTTTTGGCGCGGTACGGGCAGATAAAGCCCCGCTCACGCAGCTGCTCGAGCTTCACATCCAGCTCCGGCGATGGATCAAGCGCCATCAGCAGCTTATGCCCAAAGTGGCGCCCGATCACGGCGGCGCGGGCCAGGGTGACGGCGAGCGAGTCGGGCAGGCGGTCGTAGCGCGCCCGCATCAGGGCCTGCAGCGACAGCGGCACCGAGTGGGTGCGCAGATCGTCATCGGCCTGAGCCTGGAGATCGATGCCAACCTCCAGCGCGTGGCGGGCCAGCTCCTCGAGATAGAACGGCACGCCCTCGGCCTGGGCGGACAGGTGCTCGATCATCGTCGTCGAGGCGTTGGGCAGCAGCGACTGCGCCATCTGGGCCAGATCAGCATCGGCGAGGCGATCGAGCTTGAGGAACACCCCGCGCTGCTCCGCCTTCGCCAGCACCGTCGCGATCAGGTTCTGCAGCAGCGGCGTCGGTTCATTGCGGGCCACCAGATACAGCAGGAAGGGCGTGCCATCCAGCGCATCAGCCAGATACAGAATAAACTCAGTCGAAACCTCATCAACCCACTGCAAATCATCAAGCACCAGCAGCACTGGCTGTTGGCGGGTCTCGGCCAGAATAATTTCCCGCAGGGTCAGGAAAACCTGGCGTTTCAGCTGGGCTGGATCAAGGTGGTGCACCCGCTCCAGCAGATTCTCATCAACCAGGTCGATCGAGAGCAAATACTCCAGATACGGGATCAGATCCAGCACAACGCTGGCGGAGCTACGGGCGGCGGTCGCGCTAATTTTTTCGCGCACCACCGCCCGCGAGTCGGTCGGCAGGATCCCGCACATATCGCGAATCATGCCCAGAAACGCGCTATACGGCACAAAGCGCGTGGCGGACGAACACTCGCCCTCCAGGATTTTGATGTTGCGTTTGCGCAGCACGCTCAGCATCTCGCTGGTCAGGCGCGATTTACCAACGCCTGGGTCGCCAACCAGCCAGATCACGCCGCCCATACCGCCCTTGAGCAGCAGGGTTGAATCAAGCAGATGGCGCAGCTCCTTCTTCCGCCCAGCCAGCGGGGTCCGTCGCCCCTCCAGGCCCCGCAGCAGGCCGGGCTGCTCGCGCTTCCCCATCAGCACCGAGACATTGACTGGCTCAAGATAGCCCTTGAGCAGCACCGGCTGGGGCTGGGTGACCTCAAAGAGCGAGCTAATCGTTTGCGCGGTCAGCTGGTGCAGATAGATCGTGTTAGGGTCGGAGATTTGTTGCAGTCGGGCCGCCAGATTGACCACATCGCCAATCACCGTCATATCGCTGAAGCGGTCGGAGCCAAGCCGCCCGGCCACCACCTCGCCGCTGGCCAGGCCCACGCGCAGCTGGAACTGCACCTGATCGCTGGAGGCGACATCGGCATTGAACAATGCCAGCTCATCGAACAAAGCCAGCGCCGCATAGGCCGCCTGAATCGCGTGTTGCTCCAGCGCCACCGGCATGCCAAACACGGCCATCAGCCCATCGCCAGTAAACTTATCGACGGTGCCCTCAAACCGGCGCACGGTCTCGGCCATGCGCCGCAGACACGGGTCCAGCAACGCGTACATCCGCTCGGCGCCAAGCCGGGCGGTCAGGGCCGTATAGTTACAGACATCGGCAAACAGCACGGTCACAACCCGGCGCGTGGTCAGGGGCAGCGGCTGCGCATCCAGCAGGGTGGCACACTGGCCACAAAAGCGAAACCCAGCCGGATTGACCGCCCCGCAGTCGGCGCAGACGGTCGGCAGGCCGCTGGCGCATTGGCCACAAAAGCGGGCTTGAACAGGATTATCGGTAAACCCACATGTTGGGCAAACGAGCCTTTCAGGAAACTGTGCCATGACTTCACACCCATCAACGACCTCACACTGGGCCCAAACCCGCCGCAGCTAAAACCTTTCAACGACTATAGAAACAGTGGCGCCGCAGCACCGCGTGAGGATTAGCTTCGATCAACAACATACTTAAAACCGAATCGCTTTAAACCGATAAAGTAACGCTATCGCCCGCCATACATCCAGTGGAAACGAACCAAACCAGCCAGTGTACGGTTCGAGCTAAACCATGCCAGAAAGCGCTACCCTATCCACAATTGTACGATTAAATGGGGCGTTTTAAAGCGCAAAAATCGAAAAAAGACCAACTACTTGCAATAGCTTAAGGATCTATAGCAAAAACCTGACCAGTGATATTAACGATCAACAGCCGAGTATGGTACTCGGCTGTTGATCGAAGGCCAAAATAGTAAAAATTCAACCTATTTTGACAATGTTAGATTAGGCCCATGGACACCATGTATGGCGTTCGCACCGACCTGCGCGATGACCGGGAAACCCAAAAAGCGCACGTATTCGCCGGAGGGACGCCATATATGGCGTCC
>DAOTUS010000128.1:0-5312 GCA_034437415.1 Herpetosiphonaceae bacterium | reverse complement strand
GCTTAACACCACCGACAGCCGGATCATCGCCCAGGATACCACCAAGTGGATCCCCGGTTGCTCGCACGAGATCGCCACGATGACGATTGAGGCCCAGCAGCAGCTCCGCCAGTACGCCGCCAGCGCCGCCCGTGAAAAGGGCATCTTGCGCATGGCCGAGACCAATGCCGGCGAGGAGCTGCAGCGGCTGCTTGGCGATGTGGGCTATCGCAACGTGACCATTCGCTATGCCAGCGAGGGCGCGCCGCCGCCGCCATCCTACCTCGACCCCACGCCGGTTCCGACGGTGAGTAATTAGGGATCAGTAGCTAGTAGCTAGCAGCTAGTAGATTTAGGCTCTAGTTACTAAAACGCCAGACGCCGCACTGCCCGATTGACAGTGCGGCGCCTAGCGTTTTCGCTAGTAGGTGAGCAGCGAGTAGATCGGCCGATTGGCCAGGCGGGTGCGGCCATTGAGGAAACGTAGCTCGATCACAAAGGCGGTCTCGACGATTTCGGCCCCGAGCTGCTCAAGCAGATTGCAGGCCGCCCCGACGGTGCCGCCAGTCGCCAGCAGGTCGTCGATCAGCACCACCCGCATGCCTGGCTGCAGCGCATCGCGGTGGATCTCCAGCCGATTCGAGCCGTACTCCAGCTCGTACTCCACGCTCAGGGTGTGGTGCGGCAGCTTGCCGGGCTTGCGGATTGGCACTAGGCCCAGGCCCAGGTTGATCGCGACTGGAGCGCTGAAGATAAATCCCCGCGACTCGATCCCAACAATCGCATCGATCTTTTGGTCGGCATAGCGCTGGGTAAAGGTTTCGATCACCTCGTTGAAGGCCGGTCCGTGGGCCAGCAGCGGGGTAATATCCTTAAACTGAATGCCGGGAATGGGGAAATCCGGGATATTGCGAATATAGTGCTCTAGATTCGATGGCGCGCTCATTGGGTGGCATCCTTCGGCCCCGGCGGGCCGGCCTCGATCTGTTTGCGGGCTTCGGCGACCAGCTGCATCAGGCGGCCCTCGACGATCTGGCGCCACTCGGCCGACTCGGCATCGGTGAGCGCCCCGCCGCCATAGTGCAGCTCCATCGCCAGCTCCCAGCCTTTGCGCGTGCCAAACCGCTCGATCTCGGCCTGGCGAGCCTCGGGCCAGCGTTTGATAAAGCGCTGAAAGGCCGTGACGAGCTTTTTGGAATTATCCGGGCTCAGCGACGGCAGATCAAAGTAGTTATTGTTGGCATCTTCTGGCGCTGGCTCTTTCACGCTGGAAAAATAAATTTTCTGGGCTTTAAAACAGTAGCGGGCCTGTCCAGCTTTATTGTAGTCACCCGGATTGCTGGCGATTGCGCCAATCAACATCCGATCTGTAATGGCCATAGGACAACTCCTCTTGTTCGCTGTGCCTGGCTGTAATTTTTGCAGTCTAGCACACGCCTATCATCGCTGCAAGTTCGGGGCCGCAAGGACAATGCCCGCGTTGTGCAGGGCGGCGCGCAGGGCCTGAGCAAACGGAATCGCCTGGGGTGTATCGCCGTGAATGCACAGCGTGTCGGCGCGGCGGCGCAGCGGCTGGCCGGTGTAGGCGGCAAACGGCTGGCCGCTGGCCAGCGCCAGAGCCTGGCCGATCGCCTGCGTCGGATCGCTGTGTACCGCGCCGGGCAGACTGCGCGGGCGCAGCGTCCCATCGGCGTGGTAGGCCCGATCGACAAACGCCTCGTGGGCGACCGGCAGCCCGAGGGCCACGCCCGCCGCCGTCAGGGCCGACTCGGCCAGCCCGACCAGAATCAGCCGGGGGTCGACGCTGGCGACCGCCTGGGCCACCGCCTGGGCCACCGCCGGATCGCTGGCGGCCAGGTTGTACAGGGCGCCGTGGGGCTTGACGTGGTGGAGCGTGGCCCCGCAGGCGCAGGCGATGTTGGCGAGGTCCGCGATCTGGGCGCCGACCAGGGCCACAATCGCGCTCGGCTCCAGCGGCACCACGACGCGGCCAAAGTTGGCGCGGTCGGCATAGCCGGGGTGGGCGCCGATGCGGACGCCGTGGCGCAGGGCCAGCTCGACGGTCCGGCGCATCGTCGTGGCGTCGCCAGCGTGGGCACCACAGGCGATGTTGCACGAGGTGACCAGCGGCAGCAGCGCCGCATCATCGCCACACTCCTCGCCAACATCGGCGTTTAGGTCGATTGATCTGTTCATAGCCAGCATTATAGCGGTGATTAACGCAAACGCGACAGGTGATGCACCTGCCGCGTTTAGGAGAGGAAAATCTATTGAGGTTTAGTCACTCGCCATCGATCTAGAACCAGTATACCCACCATGGTAGAGGATCGTTTGATCATGTCGTCGCAGCCAGCTATCGTCATCGTCATGAAGATGGCATGAATAGACATTGGGGAACTGGATAATTTGCTCACGGGCGCTGCGTGAGGCTTCCCAACCAGCGGCTGAGAGATCCATCCTGCGCATTACAGGCGGCAAGGTTGTCCCTGGATTGTAGAAATAGGGCAGGACAGTTTGACAATCCCGCCACCATGCCTCCAGCGTCGCGCCATCGAAGGCGGGCATCCAGAGCCACTGCCGATAGCCATACTCCTCGACTACAAGCACCACGATCTGGCTATTGTCCACGGCGGGACAGTCAAAGATAGCTAAAAGGTCGTTTAGGGTTGGCATCCGTCTCCCAATGGCGCTGGTCGAAGCATCAACGACCAGCACCATGTCACTCAAACTCAACGAACCACTAGCTGCTAGCTACTAGCTACCCCTACGCGCTCGGCGCCGGCCCAATCGACTGCAGCAGCAGCTCGGCCACGTCCTTGCGGCCCAGCGTATCGCCCTGGCCGGTGTTCTTGGCGGCGTCCTCGAACATCACCATACAGAACGGGCAGCCCATCGCCACGGTGTCGGGCTTCTCGGTCTGGAGCTGCTCCAGGCGAATCACGTTGATGCCCTTGTCGCCCCAGCCCTCCAGCCAGACGTTGCCGCCGCCGCCGCCGCAGCACATGGCTTTCTCACGGTTGCGCGGGCCGGCCTCGACCAGCTCCAGACCGGGGATGCTCTGGAGCACGTTGCGCGGCTCCTCGTAGACATCGTTGTAGCGCCCGACGTAGCAGGGATCGTGGTAGACAACCTTTTCGTTGATCGACTCGGTTGGCGTGAGCTTGCCCTGCTCGACCAGGTCGTTGAGGTACTCGGTGTGGTGGACGACCTCGTAGTCGACGCCGGCCTTGCCGCCAAACTGCGGGTACTCGTTCTTGATCGTGTTGAAGCAGTGGGCGCAGGTCGTGACAACCTTCTTGAACTTGTACTGGCTGAAGGTTTCGTTGTTGGTGGTGGCCTGCTGCTCGTACAGCAGCTCCTCGCCCATGCGGCGGGCGGGATCGCCGGTGCAGGTCTCTTCGTCGCCAAGGATGGCGAAGTCGACCCCGGCGCGCTGCATCAGCTGCACCATTGCGCGGGCGGTTTTCTTGGAGCGGTCGTCGTACGAGGGGGCGCAGCCGACCCAGTACAGCACATCGACCTCCGCTTTCTCGGCCAGCGTGGGCACGTCCAGCCCGGCGGCCCAGGCGGTGCGGTCGCGCTGCGGCATATTCCAGGGGTTGCCCGAGCGCTCGATGCCCTGGAGCACCGTCTTTACGCCCGCGGGGATCTCGCCCATCACCATGGTCAGGTTGCGGCGGAAGTCGATGATGTCGTCGACGTGCTCGATGGTCGCTGGGCACTCGGTCATACAGGCGCGACAGGTCGTGCAGCTCCACAGCTCGTTCTCGGTGACGATGCCGTGCTCGTACAGCGGCAGGGTCTCGATATCGTGCTGGATGACCCGCAGCTTGCCGCCCGCCGCAGCGCTGTCGGCGGTCTCGCCGCCGGAGTGGAGCGCGCCGTTGCCGCTGGCGCCGACTGGCTCCAGCATAATCACCGTGCCATCGCGTTTCATAATCGGGCCGCCGTGCATCAGATCGCTCATCTTGGTGATCAGCCACTTGGGCGAGAGATCGGAGCCGGAGGCGAAGGCCGGGCAGGCGTCCTGGCAGCGTCCGCAGCGCATACAGGCGTCAAAATCCATCCGCCGCTTCCACGAGAAGTCGCTCAGGCTGGTGATGCCCAGCCGCGGCTCGTCTTTCTCCAGCTCGGCCTCCATGTTCGGAATCCGGTCGAGCGCGCCTTTGGGATCGCGGTCGCGGAACAGGGTGTTGAGCGGGGTGTAGATGATGTGGCGGAACTTGGAGAACGGGATCGAGGCCACAAACGCGAACACCACCAACATATGCGAGATCCACAGCGCCTGATGGATCAGCAGGGCCGCGCTGTTGTTGACGATCGTGCCATCGGCGGCGCGGGTGACGCCCAGGCCGATCGCCCGCAGCACCCCGGCGGCGGGATAGCCGAACACCGCCCACTTGGCCCACGACTGCTCGTAGACAATCGCCGTGACGACATTGGCGCCCTCGCCGACGGTCATCGTCTGGTTGGCCAGCCGGAAGGCCTCGATGACATAGCCGCCGATGCCGATAAACAGCATCGAGCCGAGCAGCCAGGCGTCGGTGCGGCGGTTATCGAGGCGGGTTGGCCTGATTTTGTAGCGGCGGACCAGCGCCCAGAGCAGGCCGGTCACAAACACCACGCCCATCACATCGAGGATCAGCTCGTAGTAGATGTAGAAGCCGCCGGTGAGGATTTTACCCTCCTGCTCGCCGGCAATTGGAATCGTGAAATCGGCCTCGGCGGCGATGATATCGGTGCCGATAAACAGCGCCAGGAAGCCATAGAAAATAAACGTGTGCATAATCCCCGGCACCCGATCCTTCAGCACCCGTTTTTGGCCAAAAACCTCGGTGGTGGTGTTCCACAGGCGGCTGGCGAAGCTCGACGAGCGCACGGTCGCATAGCCCTTGCGCCACAGCAGCACATCCTGATAGATTTTGTAGAACATCACCGCCAGCGCGGCGGTGGCCGTGACATACAGGAACAGCTCAATCCAATCAGGCAAATTCCAATAGATCTCACGAACAGCAATCACCTGGTCGACCAGAAGCGTTAGGTTCATAATTGTTCCTCATCGAAGATTTCGAGGCCCAAGACGCAGAGGTTTACACACTTTAAGAGGATGTGGCGGGAGTTTAGCATGCATGACAACGTGCGTCAAACCAGCCTGTGGGTGCGATTTGGCGCAGGTGGAGCAGAAAAAGAGTCTATAGGAAGCCGGATAGCGGATTCAGGGCATGTGCAAAGTCGTTCGGGACCTCACCCCAGCCCCAAGCGATTGATGGCCTGATCAAAGCGGCGCATGAAGACCCGTTGCACTGCTGCCAGATTGCGTTCACCGTGCTGCT
>DAOTUS010000127.1:0-2878 GCA_034437415.1 Herpetosiphonaceae bacterium | reverse complement strand
TCCATGGACGTTTGTCTCCGAGCTGTGGTTGTCGTTACCCGCACTCTACGACAAACGTCCATATGTGTCCATCGGTCAGCGCACCCGCTGATCAGGCTCTATTTTGGCGAGGGTATTGGTCACCTATAACCAATTAGAATGGTACCCGAGAGTTTTTCTTGGCCAACTGAAAAACTTTATCTTCACTCACTTTGTCTTCTTACTTGCATATGCGTACTTTGTGATCAAACATTTCAAACGGGCAAATTTACTCATTATTATCTATTCAACCCTCGCCTTGATGACGACCATTACCACGGGACGTGAAGGAGCTTCGACAAATTATTTTGTTGAGTCAATTGCTATTACCGCGATAGTGCTAGCGTTTATATCTGTTGATGTATTCGGAACATCCTATAATGCCGTGTATCGTTATGGTTTCGTAGGTCTTGTCCTAATACAGGTACTCTTCTTTGCGTTCCCCACAATAAAACCGGTCAGCTTTTTCAACAAGAACACCCCGGAATTCGGTTTGAACCCAACACAGGCTGATGTAAGCGCATGTGATACACTCAATGCGTATATTCAAAGGGCATCTGGTACCGTTCTTGTGGAGAATCCTGGTTTTGCCGTGATCAATGGGAAAGAGGTGATAGGGAACGCGGCGGTGCTTAAGTTCTTCCGGCGTAAAGGATGGAATGAGCCGGTCAATAGTTTTATTAAGACAATTGACAATAAGGCGTATGACCTCATTATTTTTCAAGGCGAGGCCTACGACCTGGACGTGCTACAGGCGACTGATCGTGCCTATCATGAAGTAGCACGAGTAAATTGCCTCGGTGAGTATGAAGTTAAAGCACCTAATCCATAAACTGAGAAGCAGAATTTTTTAGGTGAGCGCTTCCTCAGCCATCGCGGTTAGGGTTGGCAGCATACTGAGGGGTTGCCATTGAATTTTCGGCATAGGAATCTCCAGAAACGTTGGTGAGGGATGGCAACGATCCGCGACAAATCCGCCAGGTAGACAATAACGACTAAAAATCGAGCAAAAACGACGGGAAATATATTAAGGCTTCATGTGGCGCCGACGCTGCCCACGCTCAATCACACCACGCTGATCATTCCCACGACGGAGCGTGAAGGCGCGAATGCCGCCACATAAGCCGAATTGAACGAGGCCGATAGGGGAGCGTTTGGGGTTTGCTGGGGGACCTGTCCCGGATGCGGTGGTGCTGAATCCGTTGGCACTGCGGGTGCCTTGACGCCATCGTGGGCCGTGGACTGGCTGACGAGCGCGGCGGACGACGGCGGGCGAGCGGTGTGCTCCGTCCAGGATGCCGGATCACCCACACCAACGCTGTTGCTGCTGATCGCGGCCAACAGCCTCCCGCCAGCATGCCGATTCATGCCGTGCGGATCACGCTGGTCGTGGCGGATTCGCGATCTGGGGTGGGGCGCGCGGCGGGTTGCGTGCGAGGCGCTGGCGCTGCATCCGCGCTCCACACGCGGGGCAGGTCGCGAGCTGCTCCGCACGGGCCGTTGGATCAGGCCGAGGACTCGTCGGATCCAGCAGATCCTGGCCGCGAAGCAGGAGCAGTTGGGCTTGGATGCGCCGCAGGTCGGTGCGCACGCCTGGTCGAAACAGCCCGTAGTAGCGCACTTTGACAAACCCTTTTGGCAGGATATGCGCAACAAAGCGATCAATGAAGGTATTCACCGGCAGCGTGCTCGTCCGATTGTCCCCACTGTCGCGGTGGCGATAGCGAAACGTGACCTGGGCCGCGTCGGCGCTGAGGATGCGATTATTGCTAAGCGCCACGCGGAAGATATACGGGGCCAGGTACTTCAAGGCGGTTTCCCCGGTGCCAACTGGGCGGCAGTCAATGACCCAATCGTGATCCCAGGCCGCCGCTGGGATCGCGGCGGCGAAGGGCATTTGGCACAGGGATGCCCGTAGTTTGGCCCGGAAGAGCACCGCGAGCGGCCGGACGGGGAGCAGGAAATCCACTGCTGGTGGGAACACGAGCTGCCCGGCGACGGTGCGACCAACGGCGGGAACGAGATAATGGATATGCGGATGGTAGCGGAGATCACGGGTCCATGTCTGCAAGACGCCGAGCATGCCCAAGTGCCCACCAAGATGGCGCGGATCGGCGGCCAACTGCTGGAGCGCCGCCGCTGAGGCGCGAAACATGGCCGCATAGACCTGGGCTTGATGCGTGCGGGCCACCTGCCGGAGCTCAGCGGGCACCGTAAAGGTCACCAGGAAATACGGGACGGGCAGCAAGAGGGCCTGCTGGTCCGCCAACCATGTCTCGCCGGCATCCTGTTGGCAGGTGGGACAATGGCGATTGCGGCAGGAATGGTAGCTGTAGCGGGTGGTCTGGCAGTCGGGACAGGTGAACACCTGGCCGCCGAGAGCCTCGGTTCGGCAGACTTCGATCAGCGCCATGATATGCCGCTGGTGCGCTGTCAAGGATGCGCCATGCTGGTCGCGATACGTCGGGCCGGAGCGCTGGAAGATCGCGTTGAGCGTCGTCACAGCACGGCGTCAAGTAAGTGCTGGGTCGTGGTGGCGGCCGCCGCCTCGGCCTGCGGCGTAAGATGGGTGTAGAGCGCCGTCGTGTTCGGCGAGTGATGACCAAGCCACTCCTGGATGATGCGGAGATTCACCCCCGCTTCGAGCAGATGCGTGGCCCACGAATGGCGTAAGCAGGGATTCAGGCCAGTTGGCATTCACTGCCCCTTTGCAATGAGACGCGGTGCTGGCACGGGTGAACCCACCCGGAGCAGTCGGATTTCGGCGACAGGATCGTCACGACGGTGAGCGTGATCCTGGCACGTGTGGGGACCGTCTCATGTCAGATGCGCTGGCGGATTAATCTGGCCGGAATCCCTG
>DAOTUS010000126.1:0-4469 GCA_034437415.1 Herpetosiphonaceae bacterium | reverse complement strand
CACGCTCACCGTCGTGACGATCGCGTCGCCGAAATCCGACTGCTCTGGGTGGGTTCACACGTGCCAGCACCGCGTCTCATTGCAAAGGGGCAGTGAATGCCAACTGGCCTGAATCCCTGATAAAAGAAGTTGCGCTGATACCCCGCTCGACACTGCCAGTGCAACTTCGGCGGCGGCCTCCAGCTACGGCTATTTACGGCGTCGCACTGACACCACCCCCGAATCTGCCAGTGCAACCGCGCATATAGCTTATTCACCCGCAGTATTCAATCCTGACCCTATGATTGCAGGGCAATCGCATCTAAATCTATAGTGTCCATTTTTGAGCAAAAAAGCCCCATGATAGGCGAGCAAATGCTTATTTTTAGCACGAATGAGCGATACTGTTCCCGTCTTTTTTGGTTTTGGTGCCGTTAAACCATGACATACAGATCAAAAAACGCTGTTTTGAGCAAACAATGTCTGTTTTTGATTTAGATACGATTGCCCTGATTCTCACCCGCACTGTTCTTGACTGCGCCTTGGTGGTGTGTTAAAGTCCCGCGACCGACCTACCAACAGGAAACCCTACTCATGGATCGATCCCACCCACTATCCCAAGCGCGGCGCTATCCGTCTGAGCTGGGGCTTGCCGGCGCCGCTGTGCTGGTGCTGTTCAGCGCGTATGTCACCTATGCCCTGCTCTCCAGCGGCGTCTATTTCGATGATGACATTCAGCACTACCTGATCGCGAAGTACAGCTGGCAGCATCCCCACCTGCTGCTTGACTACTGGGGCCGGCCAGCTTTCACGATCCTGTACGCGCCGGCGGCAGCGCTGGGCTTCACGGCGACGCGGCTATTCAGCGCGCTTCTCGCCGCCGGTGTGTGTGCCAGCACGGGCTACCTAGCCTGGCTGTATGGCCTGCGGCGGCCCTGGCTGGCCATCGCTCTGACCGGGCTGCAGCCCGATCTCATGCGCCAGGGTTTTTCAGCCCTGACGGAGCTGATTTTCGCGCTGCTGCTCTGCTGGGCGCTGATCGCCTATCGCCGCGAGCGCTGGGGACTGATGGCGCTGATCGTTGGCTGGCTGCCCCTAGCGCGCTACGAATCGTTGCCGCTCGTGCTGATCTTCCTGGTGATCCTGGGGCGCAAACGGCAGCTGCGCTGGATTCCCCTGCTCGGCCTGCCCCTGCTGATCCAGAACAGCTTCCAGGCGCTCTGGCAGGACAACCTGCTGCTGCTGCTGTTTCCGTTTAGCCAGATTATCGAGCGCCAGGGCGACACAACCCCAATCTATGCGCCTGGCGGCCCGCTGTACTACATCCTGCGATCACCCTACGCCTTCGGTGCCGCTATTTTCCTGCTCGGCTGCTATGGAATGCTGCGCATGCGGCCGGGACTGCTGCACGCCTCGGTGCTGATTGTGCTGGGGGTTTTAAGCGTGACCTATGCCTTCCTTCCCGGAGCTGCCATCGCTGGCTACAGCCGCCACCTGGCCACCGTCGCCCCTGAGATGGGCGTGCTGGCCGCGTTCGGACTGAGCGATCTGCTTGGGCGGGTGCCCGCTGGGCAGCGGCGGCGCGGCCTGATCGCCGGATTTAGCAGCGTCACCGCGCTGCTTATCGTGGCGCAGCTGGCGCTCCAGGTGCAGCCGTTTCAGCTAACGCCGATCCAGCAGCTCACGATTGAGGCCGGCCAATGGATCAGGGCGCAGCGCAGTGCCCAGGTCGTTGTGAGCGCCAACCCATGGCTTAACCACATCGCCGAGCTCGACATATTGAACCCGAACCAGACCCAGGTGCTGTCCGCTGAGGCGATCGATCAGGCCAGACCGGGCACGTGGTTTGTCTGGGACTCGCACTATGCCAAAGGCATGCTGTTCAAGATCCCGCTGGCGACGCTGCAGGATGACCCCCGCCTGAGCGTGGTCAAATCCTGGCGCAATCAGGAGGACGAGATTCATCTCTATCAAAAACGTTAGCCGAAGCGGCTGGCTTTTTGCAGCTGCAGAGAGCCTGCGCACTGCCAACCTACGCAAAAAAGCCCCGCTGTACTCACAGCGGGGCTTTTTTTAGCCAGATACCTAGCGGATTCCGGCGAAGAGGTCGCTCTCGTGCTCACCCTCGGCGCGGGTGGGCAGCGCCACCCGTGACTCGATCAGGGCAAAATCCTCGTGGGTCAGCAGCTCGCTGCGCAGATGCGGCGGCAGCATCAGAAAGCCCCACTTCTCGTGGATCTGGGTGCGGTGACACATCAGCGACTCCAGCTTGCGGTCGAGATACGGGGTGATATCGATCGAGCTGGTCGTGCGCGGGTCGTCGATATAGCGGGTCAGGTCGGTCTCGGGGTCGTCGAGCGGGGTTTTTTCGCCGATCGAGCGCATATACTCCCAGGCCTTGAGCCAGATCGAGCGGCGGTAGGCGGTGTAGTAGAGCTTCAGCGGGGCCCAGGGCGCGCCAGCCTCGGGAAACTGCGCGGCGTCGCCGGCCGCCTGAAAGGCCGCCACGGTGATGGTGTGCGCCGCAATATGGTCGGGGTGGCCGTAGCCGCCCTCCTCGTTGTAGCTAATCAGAATCTGAGGGCGATACTGGCGCACCAGTTCGACCAGCCGCCCGGTCGCAACCTGCAGATCGGCCTGGTGGAAGCACTCGGGGTGCTCATTCGAGGGCGTGTTGACCATGCCTGAGTCGCGGTAGCCAAGCTGGTGGAAATCGGCAATATTCAGGATGGCGATCCCTTTGGCCAGCTCCAGATCGCGAATCTCGGCCAGACGGGCTTTATTCTCGGGGGTGTTCAGCTCGGGGTCGACAATCTCGCCCTCTTCGCCACGGGTGCAGGTCACCAGCACAACGCGGGCGCCCTCGTCGTGATACTTCATCGCAATGCCGCCCGTCGAAATAACTTCGTCGTCGGGGTGGGCGTGAACCAGCATAATGGTTGGTTGATCGGACATACAGGCTTGATCCTTTCGATACTGACAGACTGATTTAAATTATACTCCGATTTAACTATCCAACTAGGCTGTGCTTCAGCGCCCGCAGCCGCCCGGCCCCAGCCACGGGCGCGGGGCAACCGCAATCACGCTGCTTTGCTATAATGGGCGCTCAGCAAACCGTATTCTTGCGCTGCACGAGCGACTGAGGGACCCACCTATGCCCGCCAACCTGCCCGAACAATCTGTATGGCCGGATGAGACCGCCGCCGAGGCCGCCGACTCGCTGTGTCTTGATAGCGCGGCGGTGCTGGCCAGCCTCGACGCGCTGGCCGCCGCGCCGACCGTGGGCCAAATGCGCCAGCAGATCGGCGGGCTGCTCGGCGCTCTGGGCGACCTGGCCAGCCCGCTGCACCAGCCCGCCGCCGCGCCGCTCGTGGTTGGCCGCGACTACCTGCTCGGCGAGCTGCACCAGATCGGCGCGGCCCAGACGCTGGAGCGGGCGCACTACTACGTTGCGCGGCTGCACAAAAGCCTGACGACGGTGCGCACAAGCGCGATCAACGACCTGAATCTCAATCGCTGGAAAGAGTATGGCGATATTGTCACCGACAGCCTGTGGGTCGAGCCGCGCCGCGATCGGACTGGCGGCCACACGGCGGGCTACTGGGGCAACTTCATCCCCCAGATCCCCAGCCAGATGATGCGGCGCTACACCAAGCCCGGCGAGTGGGTGCTGGATACCTTCGCCGGCTCGGGCACCACCATGCTGGAGGGGCTGCGGCTGGGGCGGAACACGCTGGGCGTCGAGCTGCAGGCCGAGGTTGCCGCCCAGACCAGCGCCCGGATTGCCGCGGCCAGCAACCCGCACGCGGTCGCCAGCGCGGTGGCGGTCGGCGACAGCACCACGGCCGACTGGAGCACGCTGCTGGCCGCGCACGGTGCCCGCTCGGCCCAGCTGGTGCTGCTGCACCCGCCCTACCACGACATCATCAAGTTCAGCGACGACCAGCGCGACCTCTCGAACGCCCCATCGGTCGAGGATTTCTTGGAAATGCTGAGCCAGATCGCCGCCAACGTCGCGCCGCTGCTCGACCGAGGCCGCTATCTGGCGCTGGTGATCGGCGACAAGTACGCCGGGGGCGAGTGGCTGCCGCTGGGCTTCTGGGCGATGAGCGCGATCCAGGCCCACGGCTTTACGCTCAAAAGCATTGTGGTCAAGAACTTCGAGGACACCACCGCCAAGCGCAGCCAGAAGGAGCTGTGGCGCTACCGGGCGCTGGTCGGCGGCTTCTATATCTTCAAGCATGAGTATATTTTTGTGCTGCAGAAGCGGTAGCTGTTGGGCAGGGGTTAGGAGTTGGGGTAACTTAGCCACCAACCCCCCGCCAAGGCGGTGGGCTTGCACCTGACCCTCGGTCGGCGCATTGGCCCGTACTGCTGGTTGGTCTCGGGAAACCAGCGGGCCTATCTAGGTTGGGTGACATTGGCGGGTGGTTATCGCCAACAACCTCGATCCAGCACCGACCTCCACCGCATCCACGAACCGTGGCTGT
>DAOTUS010000125.1:0-4244 GCA_034437415.1 Herpetosiphonaceae bacterium | reverse complement strand
CGGTACACCTCCATGCTGGATACTGATAATGCTGGACAAAGCATAGCACAGGGTACGAACGAATGCCAATGGACATGGCAAGTGACCCACTAGCTACCAGCTACCAGCTACCAGCTACTAGATCCGAAAGGAATATTCGATGACCACCGAAACCCAGATTCATATTGGCCTGGATGGAATTGTTGCCGCCGCCACCCGCCTGAGCAGCGTCGATGGCAAGGCTGGTGAGCTGATTATTGCCGGCTTTCCGCTGGAGGATTTCGCCGACAAGGCCACGTTCGAGGAGACGCTGTATCTGCTGTGGCAAGCCGCGCTGCCAGACGCCGAGCAGCTGGCCCAGTTTCGGGCGGCCCTGGCCGAGCAGCGCGAGCTGGCCCCGATTACCCTGGCGGTGATCCAGGCCGCCGCCGAGCGCAAGGCCGATGTGATGGACGTGCTGCGGATGGCCAGCAGCACCCTGGTGGCCGACACCGATCGGCAGGCCGCGCTGCTGCTGGTCGCCCAGCTGCCGAGCATCGTCGCCGCCTACTGGCGCACGCTCAAGGGCGCGGCGCTGGTGGCGCCACGGGCCGACCTGGGCCACGCCGCCAACTATCTGTGGATGCTGAGCGGCGCCGAGCCGGCCCCGGCCCAGGTGCGGGCGCTGGAGACCTACCTCAACACGGTCGTCGACCACGGCCTGAACGCCTCGACCTTCACCGCCCGCGTGATCATCTCGACCGAGTCCGACCTGGTCTCGGCGATTGTCGGGGCGATTGGCGCGCTGAAGGGGCCGCTCCACGGCGGTGCGCCCGGCCCGGCCCTGGATATGGTCTTCGAGATCGGCTCGGCCGACCGCGCCGAGGCCGTGCTGCGCGAGAAGCTCGATCGCGGCGAGCGGCTGATGGGCTTTGGCCACCGCGTCTACAAGGTGCGCGACCCACGGGCCGAGGTGCTGGCGCGGGCGGCGCAGGAGCTGTTCGCCACCGCCGGCGACAAATCGCTGTACGAGCTGGTGACCCACGTCGAGCGCACGGCGGTGGCCCTGCTGGCCGAGCGCAAGCCGGGGCGCAACCTGCAGACCAACGTCGAGTTCTACACCGCGCTGCTGCTGCACGGCCTGGGCCTGCCGACCGATCTGTTCACCCCAACCTTCACGATCAGCCGGGTCGGCGGCTGGATTGCCCACGCCTTTGAGCAGCAGGAAGTTGGGCGGATCATTCGCCCGCAGTCGGTCTATACCGGCGTGAAAAACCGCGTCTGGGAGGATGTGAGCGAGCGCAGCACCGCCAGTCTTGCCTGATCAACCAGCTTTAGCGGGTACAATAGCGGCGGCAGGATGGATTTCCTGCCGCCGTTGCTATGCTATGGAGGATCTGCGATGATCGAGAAGTCCAAACAGGCGGCTGAGGCCAAGCGTATTCTGGCCCTTCACCCCAAAGAGCTAGCCCTGGAGCTGGCCAAGCTGGCGGCGCAAACCGGGCTGCCCCAGACCAAAATCCTCGAGCTGCTCCGTCGCCAGTCCGCCGAGGGCGAGCCGAGGCGCTAGCGGTTCGCCCGATCACAAACCACGACCAGGCATCACACCATAGCGAGAGCTGGCGCAGGCCGCCAGCTCTCGCGTATCTCCGCGCCCGCGATCCCGGCGGGGGTTTGATTCAAGCGCCGAAGTGATGGCATAATACCAGTGGTACACAAAATGCGCGGCTGACTGCTGGTGCTGATGCATGGTGAGGGGTTAACTATGAATGTTTTGACAACGCGGCGGTTTACGTTTTCGGCGGCCCACCGCTACTGGCGGCCGGAGTGGAGCGATGAACGCAACCAGGCGACCTTTGGCAAATGTACGAACCTGTACGGCCACGGCCACAACTACGAGCTGTTCGTCACCGTGGCCGGCCCGGTCGATCCGCTGACGGGCATGGTGATGAATGTCACCGACCTGAAACGGCTGGTCAACACGGTGCTCGACGAGTTCGATCATAAACATTTGAATGAGGACACCCCGTATTTTCGCGATCTGGTGCCAACCACCGAAAATATCGTCCAGGTGCTGTGGCGGCTGATCGGGCCGCAGCTGCCCGAGGGCGTGCAGCTGCACAGGCTGCGGCTGTACGAAAACGCCGATCTGTACGCCGAGTACAGCGGCGCCCTGACCAGCTTCAGCCGCCGCTACGAGTTTGTGGCGGCCCATCGGCTGCACTCGCCGGGCCTGTCGGATGCGGAAAATCGCGCGATCTACGGCAAGTGCAACAACGCCAACGGCCACGGCCACAACTACCAGCTCGAGGTCTCCATCGGCGGCGCGGTCGACCCAGCGAGCGGGATGGTGATCGATCTGGTGGCGATGGATGCGCAGGTGGCGGCGGTTCTGGCCGAGTTTGATCATAAACATTTGGACCGGCAGGTCGCCGATTTTCAGGCCATGCCCTCAACCGCCGAAAATATTTTGGTCGTGCTGTGGCAGCGCCTGCACAGCGCCTTTGGCCCGCAGCTGCAGCATCTGCGCCTGTGGGAGACCGCCAACAACGTGTTTGACTATCCGGCCTGAAAGCGTAGATTTCGCAGCGCAGCGGCCGACTTTAAGCAAAGGAATGCCCCCAATGACATTGAGCAATGATCTGACAATTCCCAGCGTCAACGCCGCGATCGAGGATGCGGTGCGGACGATTCTGCACGAGGTTGGCGAAGATCCCGAGCGCGAGGGCCTGGTGCGCACGCCGCTGCGGGTGGCGAAAATGTACGCCGAGCTGACGGCGGGCTATCGGGTCGACCCGGTGGCGCTGATCAACGAGGCGATCTTCTCGGTCGACTACAACGAGATGGTGGTGGTGCGCGATATCGATTTCGCCAGCCTGTGCGAGCATCACACGCTGCCGTTCTGGGGCAAAGCCCACGTCGCCTACATCCCCAACGGCAAAGTTATCGGCCTCTCCAAAATTCCGCGGATTGTCGATATGTTCTCACAGCGGCTCCAGGTCCAGGAGCGCATGACCGTGCAGATCGCCAACTTCCTGCGCGAGGCGATCGATGCCGCCGGCGTGGCCGTGGTCGTCGAGGGCGCGCATATGTGCTCGATGATGCGCGGAGTGAAAAAGCCCAACGCCCGCATGGTCACCAGCTCGATCCAGGGCGTCTTCTCCGACGACCCACGCACCCGCGCCGAGTTTATGGCCCACATCGGGCGTGAGCTGAGCAAGGATTAGGAGCTGGTAGCTGGCAGCTAGTGAGCAGGGTTCTAGCGGCTAGATTCACTGTCTGGGTGGCCCAGAAAAACCTGGAAACCCATTAAATTCGCGAGCTACTAGCTGCTAGCTGCTAGCTACCAAGGAAACACCATGCCAAAAACCGTAGTTATCACCGGGGCTGGGCGCGGGATTGGGCGCGCCACGGCCCGGGCGTTCGCCGCCGAGGGGGCGACCGTGGTGGTCGCCAGCCGTACCGCCGCCGAGCTGCAGAGCCTGGTCGCGGAGATCGCCGCCGCCGGTGGGCGGGCCGTCGCGGTGCCCTGCGACATCGGCGCCGAGCCAGATGTGATCCAGCTGATGGCGCAGGCCAGCGCGCTGCACGGGCAGATTGATGTGCTGGTGTGCGCGGCGGGCGTCGCCGCCATCGCCCCGTTCGAGCAGCTCGCCCTGGCGGACTGGGAGCGCACGCTGCAGGTCGGCCTGACCGGGACGTTTCTGTGCTGCAAACACGCCAGCCCGCACATGGCGGCGGGCGGGCTGATCGTGGCGCTGGGATCGATCGCTGGCCGGAGCGGCTTTCCGCACTGGTCGGCCTACTCGGCGGCGAAGTTCGGCCTGATCGGCTTCACCCAGGCCATCCGCGAGGAGCTGCGCCCGCGGGGGATTCGGGTCAGCAGCATCATCGCCGCCGCCGTCGACACGCCGCTGTGGGACGCGGTGCCGGGCGAGTGGAACCGCGCCAATATGCTGCAGCCCGCCGAGGTTGCCCAGACCATTCTCCACGTCGCCAGCACGCCGCCGCACATCCAGATGGACGAGGTGATGGTCGGCCACGTCGTTGGCAAGCTGTAGCGCCACGAAGAGGTATGATCCACGAAGGGCACGCCACCCGCAAGCGGGTACCCGCCACGAAGAGGAATTATCCACGAAGGACACGAAGGATCACGCAGGGGGATGATCCACGAAGGGCACGCCACCCGCACGCGGGTACCCGCCCTGACCGCGGGCGAGGGGAAGCAGTAGGCTTTTCTGTTCCCCTTCGTGGCATTCATGTGCTTCGTGGATCATTCGCTCCGC
>DAOTUS010000124.1:0-2566 GCA_034437415.1 Herpetosiphonaceae bacterium | reverse complement strand
ATCCCGAGGCCCCGTATCTGGCCCTGGCGGCGGCTGGCTTTGTGGCCCTGCACCCGATGTTTGTGGTGATTGGCTCGGCCATGAACAACGATGGGCTGGCCAACCTGCTTGGGGCGGCTCTGACCTGGCAGACGCTACGCTGCCTGCGCCTGGGGTTAAGCTGGCGGCGCGTGCTGCTGACCGCCGCCCTGCTGGGGCTGGCCCTGCTGACCAAGCGAACCGCCGCGCCGTTCCTCATCCTGGTGCCCGCGCTGGGCTGGGCGCTGCTGCGGCGCGGGTGGTTCAGGTGGCGCGGGTGGTCGAGGCGGCGGCGCCTGGCGGTCGGAGCGGGCGCTCTGCTGCTGAGCAGCCTGGTGGCGGGTTGGGGCGCAGGCCAAGTCCGCTGGGCGTCCGCCGGCCTCTGGCTGAACACTCCGAGCGGGCGCGTTGCCGAACGAACAGCGGCCGGGGTGGCGCTGCGCCCAGGCGACGAAGTGCATCAGCCGCTGCCAACTTTAGGACTTGAGCTGGTACGTGATCGAAACATCACGTTTGCTGCGTATGTATGGAGTGAGGGTCCGGCGAGCGGCCGGCTGGTGATCTACAACGACGATCAGCGCCACGAGCAGCCCTTCAGCCTTGATGGCCCGGCCAGCCAGCAGATCACCGCAACCATCAACTATGCGGCGCGCAACGTGATGTTTGGGCTGGTCGGCGACACCGGGGAGTTCTACGCCAGCGATCTCCAGGCCAACGTGGTGGGCGTGCCCGGCAATCTCCTGCTCAACGGCGACCTGGATCTGCCTGGCCTGCAGGCGCACTCGCCGCTCGACCTGCTGCTCCGCTACGGCATGGGCCGAGAGACCCTGTGGGTGCTGCAAAACAAGGCCCTGCTGCGGCCCTTTCCCGCCAGGGACTGGCTCACCATCTTGTTCAACAGCTTTTGGGGACACTTTGGCTGGATGAGCATCCCGTTTGTGCGCGGCTCCACCTGGGTGGCGTGGCTGCTTGGCTGGATCGGGCTGGCGGTCGCCGGGTTTGGGCGCTGGGCGCTGGCGGGCAGGGGCAAGCGTCCGCCACAGCAGGCGCGGCTGCTGCTCGGGCTGATGGCGCTCGTGGCCTGGGCGCTGGGGCTGCTGGTGCTCAACAGCCTGGTTGTGGCGCACAACGAACAGATCAAGCAGGGCCGGTATCTTTTTCCGCTGCTTGTCCCGATTGGGCTGCTGCTCGCCTTTGGGCAGCAGGCGCTGGTCGGCCGGCGCTGGCGACCGCTCTGGCTGGGCATCTGGCTGTCCGGCGGCCTGATCTTCGCCGGGGCAGCGCTGGCGCGGATCGGCCTGAGCTATGGAGTCTGGTAAGATCGGCTGGATTGATCCGATCCGTGTTGTTCTATGCGACGGAGGTACCTATGACCACGGCCCACGTGCGTGACCTGGATCTACGTTTTCAAACCCACGCTGCCCTCCAGCTCGACACTAGCTGGTCCGAGCTTGAGCGGGCGATTGTGATGACGGTGGCCTACGCCGATGTGTTCGACTACCCGCTGACCAGCCGCGAGATCCACCGCTACCTGGCCGGGGTGGCGGCGGACCCGCTGGAGGCCGAGACCGCCCTCCGCCAGAGCCTGCTGAAATCTGGGGCGCTGGCCGCAGTCGGGCCGTACGTAATGCTGCCCGAGCGCACGGCGATTGTCGAAACTCGCCGCCGCCGCGCCGCCATTGCCACGCGGATGTGGCCGCCGGCGGTGCGCTACGGCCGGATGATTGGGCGGCTGCCGTTTGTGCGCATGGTTGCGGTCACCGGGGCGCTGGCGGTCAGCAATGTGGAGACTGGCGCCGACATCGACTATCTGATCATTACCGTCCCCGGCCGGCTGTGGCTGTGCCGGGCAATCGTTATCGCGCTGGTGCGGCTGGCGGCGCAGCGCGGCCATATTCTCTGCCCCAACTATCTGCTTAGCGAGCGCGCCCTGGCGCTCAGCCAGCACTCGCTCTACGGCGCCCACGAGCTGATGCAGATGGTGCCGATCACGGGCGTGCCCTGGTACCAGCGCATGCGCCAGGCCAACACCTGGGCCGACGCGCTCCTGCCCAACGCCGCCGGAAGGCCCTATGTGGTAACGCCAGAGGCAGCGGCGTCCAGCCGAGGCCAGACGCTGGCCGAGCTGGCCCTGCGCACGCCGATCGGCAGCTGGCTAGAGCGCTGGGAAATGGATCGCAAAGTGCGCAAATTCAGCGCCCGCCATCCCGGCAACCCCGAGATAAGTATGAACAGCGACTGCTGCAAAGGCCACTTCGACAGCCACGGCCAGCGCACCCTGGCCGCCTATGCGGATCGGGTGCGGACGTTAGTTGAGTAGCGGCTGGCAGCTGGCAGCTGGCAGCTAGTAGCCAGTAGCTAGTAGCTAGTGGGTTTTAGGTCTATCCAATCATCTAAAGCGCTCGTCTCGTTTACTAGCTGCTAGCTACTTTGACAATGTTAGATTACACGGCAAAGGCGCAGGATTTTGGATGAAGATGGACGCTTGGTGGATAACGATTGGTGGAGGGACGCCATATATGGCGTCCCTCCTCCCGCGAATACGTGC
>DAOTUS010000123.1:0-6864 GCA_034437415.1 Herpetosiphonaceae bacterium | reverse complement strand
CATATATGGCGTCCCTCCCGCGAATACGTGCGCTTTTTGGGTTTCCCGGTCATCGCGCAGGTCGGTGCGAACGCCATACATGGTGTCCATGGGCCTAATCTAACATTGTCAAATTATGTTCCTGACGAATTTCCACTTCGGTGATACCACGGAGCATTTCCCGTGGGATTACAACTCCTTGTGATGTTACGACGGCTTTCATCCTAGCCTCCTCGATAGCTCAAAGCGTGTTGGTATTTTACCACTCGATAGGGTGCGCAGCAGATCAACCTGAGCGGAAAGGGTCTGAGTGGCCATAGTCTTCTATCCTTCGAGGCGCTCCAGGCGCTCGGCGCTGATCCGCACCGGCAGGAGCAGGGCCAGCCCGGTGACCAGCAGCGTGCCCAGCAGCCCCACGCCGGCGCCAATCCAGACCAGCGGGCTGAGGCTGGTGGAGGGGCTGAAGAGCGGCAGGGTCAGCGGCAGCGAGGCCAGCCCGATCAGCCCGACACTGACCAAGGCATACAGCCAGCCAAGCAGCGATCCCAGACAGCCGGCCCGAAAGCTGACCATTTTCTCCGGCTGCTCCCAGTTCAGCACTGGAAAGGCGGCCCCAAAGCTGGTCTGAATGGTGGTCATTCCGGCGCCAACCGCCAGCACAACCAGCCAGCCAAGCAGGCCCAGCAGCGGGCTGAGGCCGCCAACCACCACGGTCAGACCCATCATCAGCAGGCCAAAGATTGGAAACGGCAGCCAGGCCAGGGCGACTTTGCTCCACACAATCGTGCGGGCGTTGATCGGCGCAACCTGGAGCAGCCAGTAGGCGCGGCCCTCGCGGCTGATGCCGGTCTGGGCTAGCCGAGCGCTGATCGTCGAGCAGATAAAGAAGGTCACGCCAAAGCCGCTCGCCAGCACCGTCAGGGCATCCTCGCCAATTGCCGTGTCGCTGTCGGTGATAATCCGCCAGAGCCAGAACACCGCAAAGGCCATCGGCCAGATAAACTGGATCAGATTGCGCAGATCGCGCGGCAGCACCCGCAGGTCCTTGCGAAAAATCGCCTGGGCCTGGCCGCGCCAGCCGCCAAGCTGGCGCCCGGCCGAGGCGGGCGCGGTGGTTTTGCGCTTGCGACGGGTCTCGCCGCTGCTGGCCGCCGACAGCCAGCCGGAGTGATACATGCGCTCGGTCAGCAGGGCGCCGCCGTAGAAAATCAGCCCCGCCGCGAAAATGTAGATCAGGCCATAGCCAAGGCCGCGAAGCCCAGAGGGCACCCCGCCGGTGCCCACGCCACGCAGGGCGCGCCCGGCCCAGGCATTCGGCAGGTACGGCTGATCGAGGTTGGTGATCCACGCGGCGTTGCCGCCCATGTCCGCCACGACCGAGCTGCGGGTCAGCAGCTGGAAGCCGAAGTAGAAGCCAATCCCGACCAGGCTGCCGAACACGCCCAGAACCTCGCGGGCGCGGCGGGCCGGCACCACCCGCAGGATCAGCACGGCCAGAAAGGCGCCCAGGGCGGTGGGCATCAGCGGGGTGGCCAGCACAATCAGCGGCAGAATCAGGAAATAGGCGACCCCATAGCCAAGCGCCAGCCCATAGCCAATCAGCGGCATCACCGCCATAAACAGCAGCAGCAGATACTGGCCGATCAGACTCTCGACCAGCTTGGCGATAAACACCGAGCGCACCGGGATCGGCGCGGTGAGCAAAAACTCCAGGTCGTTGGAGAAAAACAGGGCCGAGATCGCCCCGCCGATGCTGCTGAGGGTCGCCAGCGCCAGAATGCCCAGCATCAGGGCGCTGGGCAGCGCCGCCAACAGGGTCGGAAAATCAATCCCGCTCTGGGCGCTGGCGGCCTCGGCGGCCAGGCGTGGGCTACTCAGGCCTTTGGTAAGCGCCCAGCCAGCCAAAAGCGTTAGGCCCAGGCCAATCAGCATAGCCACTAGGGTCAGGACGCTGCCGACGCGTTTGGCCAGGCTGCCGCGCCACCAGCGATTGACGATAATCCGCCAGCGGGCGCGGCCGAGCACCCGCAGGGCGTGAACTGTTGGTGACATAGAGGCTCCTGGTAGCTAGTCGCTAGCAGCTCGTAGCTAGTGGCTGGTAGCTAGTGGAAAGAAATCCCTGATCCCTGATCCTCGATCCCTCCGGCTAGGGCCGCTCCTCGCCGCTGAGCTCCAGCTGCTGCTGGTACTCGGTGCCGCCGGTGAGGGCCAGGAAAATATCTTCGAGGCTGCCATCGCTGCCGTGACGCAGCTCATCGACCGTGCCCACCGCAATCAGGCGGCCGCCGTTGATAATCCCGACCCGATCGCACATGCGCTCGGCGATCTCCAGGATATGGGTCGACAGCATAATTGCGGTGCCCTGGTCGGCGACCTGGCGCAGGATATCCTTGATCAGCCGGGCCGAGCGCGGGTCGAGGCCAACGGTTGGCTCATCGAGGAAAAACGCTTTTGGATCGTGGATCAGCGCCCCCGAGAGGGCGATCTTCTGGCGCATGCCGTGGGAGAAGCCGCCGACCAGATCGTCGCCGCGGTCGGCCAGGCTGAACAGCTCCAGCAGCTCCTCGGCGCGGCGCTGGGCCTTGGCGGGGTCGAGGCGGTACAGCCCGGCGACAAACTGCAGAAACTCGCGGGCGGTCAGCTTATCGGGCAGCTGGGGCTGGTCGGGCACATAGCCGATCAGCGCCTTGGCCTTGAGCGGCTCGCGGGCGAGATCGTAGCCGCCGATCAGCGCGGCGCCTGCGGTTGGGCGCAGCAGGCCGATCAGCATCTTGATGGTGGTGGTTTTGCCGGCACCATTCGGTCCGAGGAAGCCAAAAATCTCGCCTGGACGCACCGCAAAGCTGACCCGGTTGGCGGCAAGCTGCTGTCCGTACACTTTGGTCAGCTCGTGGGCGTGGATCATGGGCTGGTCGTAGCTGGTCACGGTGGGTCGCTCCTCGCCGTACAAATCGTTTGGGTATTCCATTGCAATAAACCAGCGGATTTAGCGCAGTGGAATGCGCTAATCCCTAGTGGGTATGCTGTTCAAAGCGATGCATGGCGTAGGCGATGCCGGCCTGCAAGGTGCTCACCGTCACCACGCTCTCCAGCGTCACCCCAATCGTAACCATGGTCTGGGCCACCTCGGGCCGGACGCCGGTGATAATCACCTGGGCGCCGAGCAGGCGTAGCACCTGGGTGACCTGGATTAGGCCGCTGGCGATATGGGTATCGACGATTGGCACGCCCGTAATATCCAAAATCGCCACCCGTGCCCGCGTCAGCGGGATCTCGTGGGCCAGCTTGTCGATCACCTGCTGGATCCGCGCCGCATCGATCGAGCCAATCAGCGGCATGACCACAATCTCGTTGCTGATCGGGATGAGCGGCGTGGAAAGCTCCATCAGCATATTGGCCTGGCTGCGCAGCAGTTCCTCGTGGAGCCGCTGCTGCTCGATCTCGAGCTTTTTGCGCTTTGTGATATCCCGCAGGGTAACAATCATGCCGCTGCGCACCTTATCGGCGGTAAACACCAGCGCCGCATTGATGTGGACATCGATCAGGCGCTTATCGCTGGTGAAACGGCGGCTCTCAAACGCGGTGAAGGAGTCGCCGCTGAACAGGCGCCGAATGCCCTCCTGGGTTTCGGGCAGATTCTCCGGCGGCACAAAATCAATCCGCTTGCCGATCAGGACCTCGCGGCTCCAGCCAAACGTGCGCTCAAAGGCTGGGTTGATATACAGCGCGTTGCCCTCGTTATCGTACACAACAATCGATTCCGGGGAAGATTCAAGCAGGGCGCGAAACCGATCGGCCTCCCCCCGAAGCGCCGCTTCGGCCGCCTGGGCCGCGTCCAACTGGGCTTCCAGCTCGGCAATCTGCGCATTTAAGCGAGTAATTTGATCGTGGGGGGCAGCGCTATCTGTGGTCATGAAAGAGCCTCCGTTGGCTACATGATGGCACGATTAAGTTGTCCAACCGGGGCTGATCGAGAGAGATTCGTGGCGGCTGTGGGAGCTATTTTACCACCGATGCATGGGCAAGCAGACAGCCGAGGCTGAGCCGCGGCCCAGCCAGCGCCCTACTTAATCCGCTCCCAGTGCAGCGGCAGCGCCCGCCGCATATGCTCGTCGGCCATCTCCCAGGTGTGGATGCCATCATCGAGCACGCCGCTGAGGCGATTGGTCGCACCAACCTCCTCCAGCAGCTCGTCAAGCCGGACGCCGCGAAAGTAGTTGACGTTGGGCTCGGCCGGCTGCGGGCCATACTCGATCAGCCACTGTAGCCGGGGGGCCGCCACCCCATCGCTGCGCAGCAGGGTCAGCGGATTGTTCTGGGCCGCAAAGTGGCGATCGCGGGGGACGCCAAAGTTCGGGTCGAACAGCGATCGGTTGAAGACAGTATCGGTTAGCGCAATTGTTGTGCCCGTGGCGGGATCGTCCCAGAAGTACAGGCCATCGTAGGCGCCGACCGAGGCGAACTGGGTTGGCTGGCGCAGCGCCAGATTGACGCTCATAAAGCCGCCCAGCGAGAAGCCGTCGATCGCGCGGTGGGCGCCGCCAAACAGCACCGGGTAGTGGGTCTCGACGTAGGGGATCAGGTCTTTGAAGAAATAGTCCTCGAAGCGCCCGGTGCCGATGCTTTTGTCCTGGGCCAGCTCCGGGGCGTGCATATTGATGCCGAGGCTGTGGACTGCGCCATTGGTGCTGGTCAGGCCAGGGAACACAAATACCAGCGGGCCGATCGCGTTGGTGGCCCGCAGCTCCTCGTACACGTCGATCACATTGCGCAGGCCGCCCCGCGACGAGTCTTCGCTTTTGTTGACCCACTCGCGCTCGTGGCCGCGCAGCAGGTACACCGATGGCACCCGCAGGGTTTCATCGCTGCGCACCTCCGGCGGCAGGTAGATGTAGAACGTGCGCGTGACCTCCAGGGTCGGGCTGGCGAAATCCACCCGCTCAATCCGGGGATCGTAGACGGCGTCCTCGCGATACAGAATATCGGCCCAGGTCAGCACCCTGCGTTTGACCAGCGTGCCAGCGGTCGACGTGACCAGGTGGTTGCCGATCTCGAGCGAGCCAACCCCTTTCTCGACGGTCTGCCACGAGCCACGGGTAACTTTGTACTCCAACGTCAGGCCGGGGGTAAAGATCCACGCGCCCGTGGCCATGTCGGCGGTGCGGGTGAGCAGAAAGGTCGCATCGGCGGGATGCCAGTTGTTGAATGAGCCAGTCAGGTACAGCGGGTCGCCAGGCGGCGTATCCGCCGGAATGGTGATCTCGAAGGACACAGTTGGGCTTAGCGGGGCGGTGGCCTGCGGACGGCTACGGCCCACCTGCCAGCCAACGACAAACGCCAGGCTGATGGCAACGATGAATAGAAACAGGGTTAGATAGATCACAGATTGTTTCCGCTCAGTCTTCAAAGGGCAGTCAGCGCGTGGTAGCCAGCCCGATAATACACCAACGGCGCGCCATCAGCGGCGTTGGCCTGCTCGATCTCACCGACCACGATGGTGTGGTCGCCGCCGGAAAATGTGCTGGCCAGCCGACACTCCATGGTCGCCAGCGCGCCATCCAGCAGCGGGGCGCCGTGGACGCCCAGGGTGTGGGCGATGCCCGACCAGGCGTGCTTCTGCGGGCCGGCAAAGTGGCGCGAGAGAGCCTCCTGGTCGCTGGACAGAATGTTGATCACGAACACCTGCGACTCGGCCAGCGCGGCGTGCAGCCGGGTCCGGCCATCGATACAGACCAGGGCCAGCCGTGGCTCCAGCGACAGCGATGCGAATGAACTAACGGTCAGGCCGTACAGCTCGCCGGCGTGGCTGGTGGTCACGACTGTCACTCCGCTGGCGAAACGGCTCATCACCTGGCGAAAAAGGGCAGTATCTAGCGTCATAGCTCTTCCCTTGCAAAATATCCTGCGTATTGTAGCCATGAATGGGGTGGGGCGCAACTGGGGTTTTGAGTCTGTCAGAGCTTAGGGGTTCCCTACTCCAGTTAGGTGTCTTTTTGGTTCGCCACTCCGTGATTATTGGGTGCTTCTTGATTTGCCACTCCATGATTATTGGGAACTTCTTGATTCGCCTCCACCACCCGCACGCGGGTACCCGGCCCCTCCGCCGGAGGGGAACCCAGGGGGTTTTCATCCCCCTGGACCCCCTAAAAGAGTAGTTGGTGGAGCGATTTCGCTCGGTGTGTTCCGCCCAATGGAGGTTTTTCGCTAGACTCCGCTGTTCCACGAGCTCCAATATTTCCTCGTCTTCGTGGCCCTTCGTGGCCTTCGTGGATCAAAAAAAGAGATTTTCGGTGTGTTCCGCCCAATGGAGGTTTCCCGCCAGACTCCGCTAGCTACCAGCTACCAGCTGCCAGCTACCAGCTACCAGCTGCCAGCCCCTCGCACCTATGCTATACTCGCTCGAATTTCCCCGGCTGTTGTGAGGAGAATCGTTATGCACGCTGCGCTGCCCCGCCATATCACCGCTTACTACGATACGCTCAGGTCGTTCGACCACCACGGCGCTAGCTCCGAGGGCGCGACGCGGATTGCCTTTCAGACTTTGCTCAGCGAGGCGGGCAAGAAGCATGGCTTTACGGTTCTCGGCGAGCAGACGATTCAGCTGGCCAATAAAAAAAGCATTCGCTTTGATGGCGAGGTCAAAGATCAGTTTCGCATGCGCCGGGGGGTCTGGGAGGCCAAGGATACTGGCGATGATCTGCATACTGAGATCCGCAAAAAGATTGCGGTGGGCTATCCGACTAAAAATACGATCTTTGAGAATACCCAGCGGGCGGTGCTGTACCAGAATGGGACGCGGGTCAGTGATGTCGATATCACGCTGCCGGGCAATTTGCAGCAGCTGCTCGATACGTTCTTCGACTACACCGAGCCGATGGTCGAGGA
>DAOTUS010000122.1:0-3447 GCA_034437415.1 Herpetosiphonaceae bacterium | reverse complement strand
CGAGCCGGAGATGACGCCGTTTTCGCTGGCCGACCTGGGCCTGTCCGATGAGGAGATCGCCGAGCTGAACGCCAGCGAAGCGCCGCCCGCCGTGGTGAGCGATGAGCCGGAGATGACGCCGTTCTCGCTGAGCGACCTGGGCTTGACCGATGAGGAGATCGCCGAGCTGAACGCCAGCGATGCCCAGGCTATTGCCGATATCGAAGCTGATCTAACCCCATTCTCGCTGTCGGATTTAGGGCTGAGCGATGCTGAAATCGCCTCCCTGGATACCCCGACCCAGGAGGATGACCGTAATCTTCGCCTGAGCGATGAAGAGTTGGCCGGTCTGGATCTGGCATTGCCCACCTCGGAGCCGCTAACGATTGAGCCTGGCCCGGTCTGGGAAGAAGCCAAACAGGCGGTTGAGGACGTTGTCGCCGCCGATCGAGCTGAGCATCACGAGCAAGCTGAGCCGGAGATGACGCCGTTCTCGCTGAGCGACCTGGGCTTGACCGATGAGGAGATCGCTGAGCTGAATGCTGGTGAAACCGCTGCTCCAGCGAGCGACGAGCCGGAGATGACGCCGTTCTCGCTGGCCGACCTGGGGTTGTCCGATGAGGAGATCGCCGAGTTCAATGCCAGCGAAACCGCTGCTCCAACCAGCGCCGAGCCGGAGATGACCCCGTTCTCGCTGGCCGACCTGGGGTTGTCCGATGAGGAGATCGCCGAGTTCAATGCCAGTGAAACTGCTGCTCCAGCGAGCGACGAGCCAGCAATGACCCCGTTCTCGCTGAGCGACCTGGGCTTGACGGAGGACGAAATCACCTCCCTGGATGTTCCGGCTGCCACCCCGGTGGAAGCACCGAAGCTCGAGCGCCCAGCACCGTTTGCGGTCTCGCCTCGGCCAACCCCGGTGGAAGCACCGAAGCCCGAGCGCCCAGCACCGTTTGCGGTCTCGCCTCGGCCGACCCCGGCGGAAGCACCGAAGCCTGAGCGTCCACTGTATGCCGTTTCGCCACGGCCCGCACCCAAGCCAGAAGCGGCACCTGTGGCCCCTGTGGCACCTGTGGCGGCCACGTCGGCGGCCGCGACGACCAGTGAGCCGAGCGACGATCAGCCGGATATGAGCGCGTATCATCAACAGCTAGCCGCCGATCCGACTAATCACAGTCTGCGGCTGGCAATTGCCCGTATGATGGGACAGACCAACCAAGTTGATGGCGCATTAAACGAATACAAACGTTTGATCAAGCAGGGTGAGCTGTTGGATCAAATCATCGAGGATATCGGCGACCTGATCGAAACACAAGAAGATGCGAGCGTTTTACAGCGCCTCCATCGCGCCCTAGGCGATGCCTATTCGAAACAGGGCCGATGGAAGGAAGCAATGGAAGAGTATAGCTGGGTGCTGACAAAGCCTCGTCGCTGAGGTGATGGCCAAGCCTTGCTTTTGAAAGGGTAACACTATGCGACATATCGTTGAGGATCTGATTCGTGTTGACGGTGTCATTGGCAGTTTGCTGGTGGGACGCGACGGTTTAGTGATCGCCAGTACGCTGCTTGATGATGAAGATGCTGAAGTCCTCGGCGCGATGTCAGCAGCTGTCTTTGGCGAAATCGATAAAGCCACCAAGCGAATCGGGATTGGGGTGTTGGTTGATGCAATTATCGATGCCAAAGATGGCTCGATCTTGCTGCTGGAAGCTCGTGATGTGATTTTGACCGTGGTAACCCAGCGGATGGTCAATCTGGGCCTGGTCAAGATGGAGATGCGCCGTGCTGCCAAGCGGATCGGTGAAGCCGTTCCAATGTAGGCTCGTCCGAAATATGCGAGTCAACACAATATGCTACAATGCACACGGGCCGTCCCACGACGGCCTTTGTGTTTGTTAATTTATTTTTCAATGGAGGACGTTCTGTGGAACAGTCGTTGATTATTCTTAAACCCGATGCGATTCAGCGTGGTTTGATCGGCCCGATTTTGACCCGCCTTGAAGCTCGTGGCCTGAAGTTTGTGGGCCTGAAGCTGATGCAGATCAGCAGTGAGCTGGCCCATAAGCACTATGGCACCCACGAAGGCAAGCCCTTCTTCGCTGGCCTGGTGAGCTACATCACTTCAGGGCCGGTGCTGGTGGTGGCGGTTGCGGGCAAAGATGTGATCGAGATTATTCGCTCGACGGTCGGCGCCACCAATCCGGTCAAGGCCGCCCCCGGCACCATTCGGGGCGATTTCGGCGTGAATATTGGCCGTAATCTCATCCACGCCTCCGACTCGCCCGAGAATGGCGCGCAGGAAGTGTCCCTGTTCTTTGCCGCCAATGAGCTGCTGACGGTCGAGCGCTCAGTCGATCAGTGGATCACTGAATAATTATTCGGTCTTCCTGTCCAGATGCGGCACCGATCGTCTGATCGCTGCCGCATCTGGATTTAAGCGCGGTTCCAAAATGTTACTACAACTCTAACTTTTCGCCGCTGCCAGGGCATGGGCAAAGTCGTACGGGCTGAGCGGTCGCTTTAAAACGGAACACCTTTCTTTGGTGTGATTTCGGTGTTGAAACGAACCATCCGCAGATAAGGTGTCCCAATGCACTCTACCACAGCTCCCTTCGCCGTGCCATTGCCCTGTGATGTTCCGTTTGCCTTCAGCCTCCACGCCCTGGCTGCCCACCTGACCACCCTTGTCGATCAGCGCAAACCGCGCGGCATTCGCTCTCCGCTGGTGCCGCTGCTGACCATTGCCATCCTCGCCAAACTGTCCGGCCATAGCCGTGTCGAGGCGATCGCCGGTTGGGCACACCTCTGGGCGGCCGGAGGTGCGCCCACCTGTTTGGCTTGCCCCGCCCGACCATGCCCCACACCCGCACCTGGGGCCGCATTCTGGCCCATGCCGTCGATCCCACCGCCTTGGCGACCGTGCTCGGCCAGTTTTTTGATGCGGCCCAGCGCGTGGGCGAGGTTCCGCACCGGGGCCGCATCGTGGTCGCCGTGGATGGCAAAACACTGCGCGGGACCATTCCGCTGGGGCAGACCCACGGCGTCCATCTGGTCGCGGCCTACCTCCCGGAGACCGAGGTCACGCTGGCCCAGCTATCGCCGGGATGTGACCGTGCAGGACGATGCGTCGTTGCTCCGCCGCAGGCACGGGCCGTAGGTGCTGGCAACCCTGAATAACGGCGTGATTGCCGTACTCCGCCAGCACGGCGAACGCAATCTGGCGGCGCTGCAACGCCGGTTCATGCGCCGCTTTGATCAGGCCATCAATCGTTTGGTGCTGGGGTGAGGCCCCGAACGACTTTGCCCATGCCCTGCAACTAAAATCCTGGATGAATTCAGATTACCTCTATCATGGTAACTGCTCAAAATTCCAGGGTAAATCGAGATTCTTCACTATTTTGACAATGTTAGATTAGGCCCATGGACACCATGTATGGCGTTCGCACCGACCTGCGCGATGACCGGGAAACC
>DAOTUS010000121.1:0-3053 GCA_034437415.1 Herpetosiphonaceae bacterium | reverse complement strand
GATCAGGGTGGCCCGTTTCCGTATCGCAACGACGACGCCACCTTTGGCAACCGCGAGCGCCTGCTGCCCCGCCAGCCAGCGGGCTACTATCGCGAGTACACCGTCATCACGCCCGGCTCGGATGACCGGGGCGCCCGCCGAGTTGTCGCTGGCGCGGATGGCGAGCTGTACTACACCGACGACCATTACGCCTCATTTCAACGGGTGGTGCGCTGATGCCAACGCTGCTTAAACTGCTCGACGCTCCGGCTGAGTCAGGGGTCTATCACCTGCGCAGCCGGGCCGCCACGACGACCATCTGCCAGCACTCCAGCGACCACGGGCTGGATTGTTTCGTCTTTGACGGCAGCACAATCCTCGGCAAGGCCAGCTTTCTCGCCGCCTGCGCGACAACCCTGCGCTTTCCCGAGTACTTTGGCGCCAACTGGGATGCCCTGGAGGAGAGTCTGACCGACCTGAGCTGGCTGGAGGGGCGCGGCGTGGTGCTGGTGTTCCGGCAGATTGCGCCGTTCATTCGCCACAACCCCGGCGACTGGGCGATCGCCTGCGCCATCCTCCAGGACGCGGCGACCTACTGGCGCACTCAGTCCGCGCCCTTTATCGTGCTGCTGCGCGGCACCGCCGGGCTGGCCCCCGCCCTGCCGATTGTCCGCCGCCTGTAGAGAGCCTGGCAGCTGGGCGGCGGCCGGCGGGTATCCTGCGGTGTTAGAAATTTGCCCTTTTTGCTGACATGAGTAGGGAACTGAAGCGTATCTGCTGACCCTAAAGGAGAACTAATGGCGCACATTGAAGCATTGCTGGCGGCCCGCCTGTTTGTGGTGCCGCAGCGAGTTGGCGAGCGGCTGTACTTCCTCAGCGATCTGAGCGGCCGCCTTAGTTTGTACGCGATGGATCTGGGCGGCAGTGTGCCGGAGCCGCTGCTGCCGCCGAATATTGCGCTGCAAAACCCGCACCATATGGGCGGCTACTCGTTCGTGGTCTTCCCGGCGCTGGATAAAATCCTAGTGATGATCGATAGCGACGGCGATGAAAACTATCAGCCGATGCTGATCCCGCTGGCGGGCGGGTTCCCCGAGCCGGCCTTTGGCTCGCAGTTCAGCGGCATGCAGGTGTCGTGCGATAAGTATGATCGCGAGCGCGGGATGGTCTATCTGCACGTGGACGCCCGCACCCAGGCACTCCACACCCTCTATCAGGCCAACCTGGCCAGCGGGGCGCTGGTCGAGCTTGGGTGCGGCGTCCACGGCCCCTATTTCGCCAACGTCAACGCCGACCACACCCAGGCGCTGACCGCCGACGGCTACGGGATTGGCGATACGGTGGTCTATCTGCAGGAGGTTGGCTCAGTCGAGCGGCGGCTGGTGTTTGGCACGCCGCTGGAGCAGCGCACCCCCAGCATGGTCGTTCAGGCCAATGGCATGGGCCAGTGCGCCTTTGTCGACGGCGATCAGGCGGCGCTCTGCACCACGGTGCTGTTTTCTGATGCCGGCGGGTTCGCCCTGCTGGCCCTCGATGGATCCCAGCGGCTTGAGCCGGTCGCCGTCAGCGGCGCGGTCCACTCCGGCAGCGGCGAGCTTGATGCCTTTGAGGAGGTTGGCGACCACTATATTGTCGGCTATAACATTGATGGCTGTTCGTGGCGCTATGCGGCCACGTTTGATCGCGCCAGCCTGACGGTGCAGCTGAACACGGTGCTGTGTGGGGAGGATGACCTGAGCAATGGGGTGCTGGAGTCGCTGCACTACGATGCGGACACGGCGACCTACGCGCTGTCGTTCTCGACCGCCACCACGCCAACCCAGATCTACACCCGCGAAAGGGCTAACCAACAGCTCCTGCGCTGCCACACCCGCGAGCGCACCCTCGGCATTTCCGCCGATCACCTGGCGGCTGGGGAAGATGCCTCGTTCACCTCCCACGATGGGCTGCGGATCTCCGCCCGCCTGTATCGGCCCGCTCCGGCGCTGGGCTTTACGGGGCCGCGGCCGCTGGTGTACTACATTCACGGCGGGCCACAGGGCCAGGAGCGCCCCGACTTCGCCTGGTTCTCGATGCCGCTGATCCAATTCCTCACCCTCAACGGCTTTGCGGTGTTTGTGCCGAATGTGCGCGGCAGCAGCGGCTATGGCTTTGAATATATGAACAAAGTCACCCACGACTGGGGCGGCCAGGATCGCCTCGATCACGTCCACGCGATGACGCAGGTCTTGCCCAGCGATCCGGGAATTGACATAAAACACACCGGCGTGATGGGCCGCTCCTACGGCGGCTTTATGACTCTGACGCTGGCGGGCCGCCACCCGGAGCTGTGGAGCGCCGCGATCGATATGTTCGGCCCCTACGACCTGTTCACCTTCTCCGAGCGCATCCCCGCGACCTGGAAGCCCTACATGGCGACGATGGTCGGCGATCCGGCCACCGAGGCCGATTTCCTGACCGAGCGCTCGCCGCGCACCTACGTCGAGCAGATCCAGTGCCCGATGCTGGTGATGCAGGGCGCCAACGATCCGCGGGTGATCGAGCGCGAGTCGGCCGAGCTGGTCGAGCAGCTGCGCGAGCACGGCAAGCAGGTTGAGTTTGTGGTGTACCGGGACGAGGGCCACGATGTGCTCAAGTTCGCCAACAAGGTCCACTGCTACAACACCATCACCAGCTTCTTCAGCCAGCATCTGATCGGCTAAATCTGTCGCCGCTGGCTGAGCCTGTCGCCGTTGGCTGAGCCTGTCGAAGCCCAATGTTGGGCTTCGACAGGCTCAGCCAGCGGGCCACACCTGCAATCTCACGCTTCTAGATCGCATGGGCGCTCAGCGGCAGCCGAATACTGAAGATGCTGCCCGATCCGGGCGTGCTCTCAACCGCAATCGTCCCGCTGTGGAGCCGAATGATCTCGTTGACCACATACAACCCCAGGCCCATCCCCGGTGTGTGCAGCGAGTCGACGTTGCTGGCGCGATAAAACAGATCAAACAGATAGGGCAGATAGGGCAGATAGGGCAGATAGGGCAGATAGGGCAGATAGGGCAGATAGGGCGGATAGGGCAGATAGGGCAGAT
>DAOTUS010000120.1:0-3119 GCA_034437415.1 Herpetosiphonaceae bacterium | reverse complement strand
ATCAGCCTGGCCCCGCAAGGCACCAGCAACAGCAAGAAGGTCTACTTCGCCTACGACAAGAACGCCGCGCTGGTCGGCGGCTTGACGGTCAATGCGCGGCGGGTTGGCCTGTTCTGGGTCGATACCGCCACCCCCACATCGAATGCCTGGACGCTGTTTGATGCGGCGGTAGGCTGGGCCACCGCGCCGTAGATGGTTCGGGTTTACAGCCAGCATGAATCAAACGGCGGCTCCAGAACACTCTGGGGCCGCCGTTTGATTGCGGGTTTAGTTGGGTATTAGGCCCCCACCGCCATCGCGTGCTCAATCGCATCCTGGGCCGCGACCGGATCGACCAGCCACGGAAAGAACGAGGGCGGGTTGTTGAAGCCGTTCGCAAAGCGCTGGGCCAGCGCCGGGGCCTGGCTGGCCGCGCCCAGAACGTCGATGATGTGCGGCGGCGGCGGGGCCAGCATGGCGTTGGTCCACTGGGTGACATAGGCGGCATACTCCCAGTAGCGATCGAAGGTCGCCTGCATCCAGGCGGCGTCAAACGGCGCGTCCGCGTGGGCCAGAATCCGCTCCAGGTAGATCGCGGCACACTTGGCGGCGTTGTTCGATCCCTGTCCGGTCAGCGGGTCGTTGAGCACCACTGCGTCGCCCATCCCCAGCACCGCCCGCCCTGACGGCAGCGTGCCGACGGCGTGGCGCACGGTTGGGGCAAACTTGCCGTGCAGCACCGCCTTGGCGTCGGTCAGGGTCACGTTGGCGCAGCGCTGGGCCTCCCAGGGCAGCCAGCGCTCCAGACACTCCAGGGCGCGGGCGAGATGCGCCTCCGGGCTGGCGATATCGCCCCAGCAGTCCAGCGGGCCGCCGGGGACGGCCTCGAACAGCATGGTGTGGTAGGGGCCGCTGGCGCCGAGGGCCGGCATCACAAAATATTCGCCTACGCCGGGGATGATGTTGAAGCTGACCACGTCATACGGCGCGATCGGCTGCATGCCCTGCACCGTCACCAGCGATAGCACCCGCTGGGGCGTGGCATAGGGCGAGCGCTCGGCATCGCGGGGGAACAGCTGGCTGATCGCGCCCTTTCCAGCGGCGACCACCACCAGATCGTGGGTCAGGGCCAGCTGCTCCAGGTCGGCGATCGCGGCGCTGGCGTAGCTGACGGTGCCGCCGCGCTCGGCAAACAGCTCCAGCCACTTCGGCAGCTTCAGCCGCTGATCGACCGAGTGGGCGGGCTGGTCGAGCGGGGCCTTCCAGGCCAGCGCCGGCGTCCCGTCGGGTCCGGCGATCTGGAGCGCCATGCCCTCGACCGCCGGACACTCGTCCTCCCACAGGTTCAGCCCGAGCGCCCGCTCGGTCTCTAGCGCATCGTGAAACATACACTGGGTTGACATCACGCTGCCAGATCGAATCTGCGCGGGCGTCCGATCGGTGAGCAGTGTCACGCTGTAGCCGTGCTGCTGGAGACCAAGGGCCAGCTGCAGACCGGCCTGTCCCGCGCCTAGAATTGCAATTGTACGCATTGCGTGCTCCTTTTTGTCATCATCAATCAGCGAATACGCCGATTATAGCGGGCGAGGATTCCAGAAGCGTGAACAGATCGTGAACTGGCTACGGGGTAGCCTATTCCCCGATCTGCCATCACCACGGCCTTGCCCGTCTTGCGCCCGCCCCGGCCGTTTGTTACAATCGCCCCCAGCCACCGCTGAGAGTGAAAGGAACCTATGGCTACTCCGCCCGAACCTGCTGGGGCCGCCCTGGAAGCCGCCAATCCCCAGTCCAGCACCGAGCGCCTACGCGAGCTGGCGCAGCAACCCGCCCTGGCGCCGCTGGTCGCCGCCAACGCTGGGGCGGCGGCCGAGCTGCTGCGCGAGCTGGGCACCCACCCCAGCCCCGCCACGCTGGCCGCCGTCGCCGCCAACCCAAACACACCGGTTGAGACCCTGATCGTGCTGGCCGGGCAGTTTCCCGAGCAGTTTTGCCGCAACCCGGTGTTCCCGCTGCTCCTGCTGGAGAACCCCAACTTCCCCGGCGAGATGGCGGATTCGACGCTGCTGAGCCTGCTGCGCTATGCCGGGGTGCCCAAAGGCTTTCTGAACTGGCTGATCGCGTATGGCGCGCCGGCTGTGGTCGAGAGCGCCCGGCTCCATCGCACGCTGCTTGGCGAGCCGGCCGACTGGCCCGAGCGCGCCGAGGCGGCCTTTTGCAATCTACCGATCACCAGCGATGACGATCTGCTGGCCGAGTTTCTGGCCCTCGCGGCCCTGCCCGACTGGCTGATGGGCTATCTCACCAGCAATCTGGAGCTGATCGGCGCCCAGCTGCGCCACTACCACGAGCCAGCCCTAGTCGTGACGCCAGCGATCGATCCGGCCGACCTGGAGCGGCTGTCCGATGACGATGATGCGCTTGTTCGGATGGCGGTGGCCCGCCACCCGGCCACCCCGGTTGCGCTGCTGCAGCGTCTGGAGTTTGATGACTCGACCCTGGTGCGCCGGGCGGTCGCCCTGAACCCCCACACGCCCGCCGAGTCGCTCCATCGCCTGATGATCGATGGCCTTCACACCCGGCTGGCGGTGGCGAAACACCCCAATCTGGCCGAGCCAACCATGCTGCGGCTGGCCGACGACCCGTATATGCCAATTCGGCAGGCGGTGCTGTAGCACCCCAGCGCTACCGCCGCCGTGCGCGAGCGCCTGCTGCTGAATCTGTTGGAGATCTGTGTGACCAGCAACGAGCCGCTCTATCAGCTGCTCGGCCTGGCCCACCCGCAGACCCCGCAGCGCTATCTGGCGGCTGGCACCCGCTCGATCCACTGGCGCTCACGCTATGGGCTGGCCCAAAATCCCAGCACGCCGCCGGCGGCCCTGGCCGAGCTGGCCCACGATGGCAATGTCTTTGTGCGCGCGGCCGCCCAGCGTTCCGGCGCTCGATCTTGAGATTAAGCTGACCCAGGAGTGTATTCTGGCCGAGGAGATTTCGATGAATCCACACGATCTTATTTTGACAGTGTTAGATTACACGGCAAAGGCGCAGGATTTTGGATGAAGATGGACGCTTGGTGGATAACGATTGGTGGAGGGACGCCATATATGGCGTCCCTCCCGCGAATACGTGCGCTTTTTGGGTTT
>DAOTUS010000119.1:0-8749 GCA_034437415.1 Herpetosiphonaceae bacterium | reverse complement strand
AAACCAAAAAAGACGGGAACAGTATCGCTCATTCATGCTAAAAATAAGCATTTGCTCGCCTATCATGGGGCTTTTTTGCTCAAAAATGGACACTATAGATTTAGATGCGATTGCCCTGGGCCGCCTAGCCGCGCCGCGGACTCACTGGCCGCAATCCTGCGGGTGGCTGGTACAGTGGGGCGTCACCCCAGGCAGGCGATAGCGATTGCGGGCCGACCAGGCATAGGCCCAGTTCTGCAGCTGGTGCACTCCCGGCAGCTGATAGATCTGCCAGGGCAGCCGGAGGTTGAGCGCGGTGGCCAGGGCGGCGTTGATGGCGGCGGCGCCACGATAGCGGCGGCCACTGGCGGTGATCGCCCAGGCCGCCTGCTCGCACTCGGCCAAGCGTAGCCCGACGCGCTCTGGCAGGCCGGGCTGCTGGAACGGGACGATCTGAATCCGCCGATGGCGATCAAGCTGGGCAACCCAACGGGCTGCACGGGTACAAAACCCTCAGGTGCCGTCAAAAATCAAGGTTAATCGGTCGGTCATAATAATCTCCAATCGGCTAAAGTCTGGCTGGATCATAGCACAATGGTCCTAGTCATGTCCTATCGTTTGGCCTAGTCGGGGTTTGACAAAAGGATGGGCGTTGTGTACACTAATCGCGCATTTATGCCCTCTTAAATTTTCGCCGAAACCTACTTGGCGAATAGACACAGCGTATCAGAGCAACTCTGTTACCTTCCGATTCAACCTATAAAGGAGGTACAACGCCTCACCTCTACCTACAATGGCTCTAGGCCGGCCACGTTGATCCGAACCCCAACCTATCTTGTAATGTATGGAGCACGTTTACTTATGAAGCGAATTCTCTCTTTCACGTTGGCCCTGATGATGGTGATGAGTATTCTGGCCGCCTGTGGCACAGAAACCAGCACGACCGCCCCGGCAACTACTGGTAACCCGACGGCCGCCCCGGCAACTGGCGCTGCAACCGCCGCCCCGGCAACTGGCGGCACACTGCCTAGCTCAATCACGATTGTCAGCAGCCTCCCCCGCACAGGCTCGTCCAAAGGCCAAACAGATACCCTCGTAAACGCGATCAAAATGCGGCTTGAAGAAGACAAAAACAGCATCTGTGGCGGTGCAGTTCAGGTTAAGTACGAAGACATGGACGATGCGACCGCCGCCAAGGGTGCATGGGACGAAGCCAAAGAAGCTGAAAACGCCAACGCTGCCGCCGCCAACAAAGACGTTCTCGTCTACCTTGGCACGTTCAACTCGGGCGCTGCCAAAATCTCCATTCCCATCCTCAACCAGGCTGGCCTAGTGATGATCAGCCCGGCCAACACCAACGTTGGCTTGACCAAACCGTTCAATCCAGGCGAACCCGACGTCTACTACCCAACCGGCAAGCGCAACTACACCCGCGTTATCCCGGCTGACGACTTCCAGGGCGCTGCTGGCGCCAACTGGGCCAAAGAGCTGGGCGTCAAGAGCGTCTACATCCTCGATGATACCGAGCTGTACGGCAAAGGACTGGCCGATGTGTTCCAGAAGACCGCTGAAGCCAACGGCATCGAAGTCAAAGGCCGCGACGGCATCGACCCGAAAGCCAGCGACTACAAAGCCCTGATGACCAAAATCAAAAACACCAACCCCGAAATGATCTACTTCGGCGGGATCACTCAGAGCAACGCTGGCCAGCTGGTCAAAGATATGCGTTCACTGATGACGGCTGATGAAGTTAAGTTCATGGGCCCGGACGGCATCTTTGAAGAAGCCTTCATTGAAGCCGCTGGTGCCGACAACGCCGAAGGCGCCTACATCACCTTCGGTGGCGTGCCACCCTCGAAGCTGCAAGGCAAAGGCGCGGAATGGTACGCAGCTTACAAAGCTAAGTTCAACTCCGAGCCAGAAGCCTACGCAGTCTACGGCTACGAAGCTACCAACGTAGCCCTGGCCGCCCTCAACAAATCCTGCGATAGCCTGAACCGCGAAACCGTGCTCAACAACGTGTTCGCCACCAAGGATTTCGCCGGCGTGCTGGGAACCTGGAGCTTTGACGAGCGTGGTGACACCACCCTCACCGAGCTCAGCGGCCAGCAGGTCAAAGCCGGTAAGTTCGAATATGTTGGTCTGATCAAGTAGGATTACTTGTTCCGACACCGAGGACGTTTCAGCAATTGAAACGTCCTCGGTGCATACGTTACCTCAACCCAAACCGCTACCAAATGGCTTGATCTGCGCCATCGCAGTGGTCCCCCAACCAGCCTGGTTCGCCTTTGACGCGGTGCTACTCGTTACATTCTGAGCCTCCCTGCGCCAAGCATAGCTCGGCGGTTAGATTGAGATTGACATTATGGCTTCACGCGGTGTTTCTCAAGATGGAAAGCCTATCAAGGTCAAAGCCCCAATGCTTACCCAGCGCCGAGCGATTCAAATCGTGGTGCTGATGGTGTTTTTAGGGTTTTTTGGCATCCCGTTGCTCAATATCCTCCAGTCGATGATCGACTCGCCTAAACAGCTGCTCCAGCAGATTATCGTCGGCCTGACCAAAGGCACGTATCTGGCGATTATTGCGCTGGGCTACACGCTGGTCTATGGCATCATCGAGCTGATTAACTTCGCCCACGCCGATGTGTATATGATCGGGGCGTTCTCGGCCCTGACCCTGATTAGCGTCGCTGGCCTGACTAGCAAAACTCCCGGCTGGCAGGTTGCCCTGATGCTGCCGCTGATCCTGCTGGCGGTGATGTCGATTACGGCGGGGCTGAATGTCTCGATTGAGCTGCTGGCCTACCGCCGGCTGCGCAACTCTTCGCGCCTGGCACCGCTGATTTCCGCGATTGGCGTATCGTTTATTTTGCAAAATATTGGTCAGCAGTGGGGCGAAGATAAAATCTGGTCGAACATCGGCCTTGACTCGGTCGCCAAAGCCATGGGCAGCAGCACGACCGGGCCAAAAAGCTTCCCCTCGCTCCTGCCGATCAATCAGGTGTTTTTTATTCCAACCTCCTGGTTTACCTTTACCTATAAAGATTTGCTGGTCGTGGTCGTCAGCGTGAGCCTGCTGGCGGCGCTGTATAGCTTTGTTCGCTTTACTAAGCTGGGCAAAGCCATGCGTGCCACCGCCCAGGATCGTGACGCCGCTCGCCTGATGGGCATCAATGCCAACCGCACCATTTCGCTCACCTTTATGATCGGTGGTGCGCTGGCCGGGGCGGCGGGCATGCTGGTCGGCCTGTACAATGGCACCGCCGTGTTTACGATGGGCTTTAGCGTGGGCCTGCTGTCGTTTACCGCAGCGGTGCTTGGCGGCATCGGCAACATTCTTGGCTCGGCGCTGGGCGGTCTGCTGATTGGCCTGATTCTGGCGCTGAGTGACCAGTATATCAATGCGCGCTGGTCGAACGCCGTTGTGTTCGGTATTCTTGTGTTAATTCTTGTCTTCCGTCCCACCGGCCTGCTCGGTGAAGAAGGCGGACAGAAAGCCTAGAAAGGGGCAGCTGAATGCCAAAACCAGTGCGCGTCGGCCTGCTAGCATTAATAACAAGCACTTTGTTCATGTGGATATTTGGAAATCAAGGTGCTCAGGTTATAGTGATTACAGCATTGTTAATTACTGTCTTGACAGTCGTAGGTAGTGTTTTCTATGAAAAACAACTTGAGAGTATCCTGTCTACGCCAGTTTTACCTGGCTTAATAGGGCTGCTCATCGTTTCAGTATTTATTAGTCAACTATCAGGTTTAAGCATTATTGGGGTTGTGATCGGAGGAATGGTAGCTGGGCTGTTGTTCTCTCACCTATCTTTAATGCCGCGCCCAATGAGTATTGGTCTCATTACCGGCCTAGCCAGTGCAGCGTTCTTAAGTGTCTTTGCCCTCCAAGATCATCCTGTGCTTATACTAGGTGGTTTGGTCGCTGGCGCCTATGGCGCTTTGCTGGCCTCGCCAATGTCGGTCACCATCAAATCCGGTTTGCTCACCGGCCTGGTTGGGATTGTATTCGTGCTCACCTACGCCAACGAGCGGCCTAGTATTGCCATTATTGGCGCCCTGCTCGGCGGTATATCGGCGGGTCTGCTGGCCTCGCAGAAACAGCATCGTGACACGCCTGGTCAGGGCGCAATCCAGGGCGCAATCGCTGGCGGTATCGCTGGATTATCCACCGTGGCGGCCCTGCTGCTTGTCTGGCAGTTTATCGCTGGCGCCTCTGGAATATCGGCCCTGGAGTTTGCCGAAGAGCTCAAGGAGACGGTGCCTGGGGCGCATGCGCTTGGGCTGGGCTCGGATATCAGCACTATGCTGCTGCTGATTGTGATGTCACTAGCGGCGGCGGTTCTGGTGGGAGCGCTGATTGGCGCCGCCCGTACTGTCAGCGGGCCAACTGGCAATCTGCTGGTCTACGCTGTCCTCGGCGCGGTCGTGCTCTCGCTGCCCTGGATCGATAGAGCTGCCAATTTGCAGCTCTTGAACGCGATTATTCCAGTCTTTGTGTTTATTTTGCTGGCGCTCGGCCTGAATATCGTGGTCGGCTATGCCGGTCTGCTCGATCTGGGCTACGCGGCGTTTTTTGCCATCGGGGCCTACACCACCGGCATGCTCTCCTCGCCCCATCTGGGAATCAACCTGAATTTCTGGCTGGTTGTGTGGATTGCGGCGGCGGTGGCGGCAGTGGCTGGCCTGATTCTGGGCGCGCCAACCCTGCCGTTGCGCGGTGACTATCTGGCGATTGTTACCCTTGGCTTCGGCGAGATCGTGCCGATTGTTTTCCGCAATTTGGGTGGCGGCGGCGCAACTGGCAGCCTTTCGCTGAGCTTCCTGAACTGGAAGCTGCTAGATCAGCTTGACTTAACTGGCGGGCCGTCCGGGATCACGCCGATTACGCCGCCAAAACTGCCCCTGGTTGGGGTGTTTACGCCGGCCAATCAGATCCCCTGGTTCTATTTGATCGTGGCCATTCTTGTTTTTACCATCTTTTTTATCAACCGTCTGCGTGGCTCGCGCCAGGGCCGGGCCTGGACGGCCATGCGTGAGGATGAGCTGGCCGCCGATGCAATGGGCATCAATATTGTGCGCACCAAGCTGATGGCATTTTCGATGGGCGCAACCTTCTCGGGCTTTGCCGGCGCCTTCTACGGCGCGTTCATCGGCTCGATCTTTCCCAGCTCGTTTGAATTTAGCGTTTCGATTGTTGTGCTGTGTATGGTGATCCTGGGCGGTCTGGGCAACATGGCCGGCGTGATCGTCGGCGGCCTGCTGATTATGGGCGCCGACCGGATGATCCTGCCCGAGGCGGCCAACCTGATCCGCGATATCGCCCAGACCAAGACCGGCAGCAACGACATCGCCGCCTACCAGGATCTGACCCAGCTGCGCCTGTTACTGTTTGGCCTGGTGCTGGTCGTTATGATGGCAATCCGCCCCGAGGGTTTGCTGCCGAGCGCCCGACGCAAAGCCGAGCTCCATCCAGATGACGACACCCGCAAACAGGAAGATTCCGATTTATATGACGCCGAACGTGACCCGCATTTGGCAGGTCGCTAGGAGGACCCAATGGCTCCCTTGGTAGAAGCTCGTGCGACTCCTTTGCTAGAGGCCCGCTCCATCATCAAGCGCTTTGGCGGTCTGACCGCTGTCAGCGATGTGAACTTTGTGATTGAGAAAAACTCGATCACTGGCCTGATCGGCCCCAATGGTGCGGGGAAAACCACATTTTTCAATATGATCACCGGGCTGTACACGCCGACCGAAGGCGATATGATTTTCGATGGCGAACGGATCAATGGCCTGAAGCCGAGCCAGGTTACGGCGCGCGGCATCGGGCGAACCTTTCAGAATATTCGCCTGTTCGCCAACCTGACCGCGCTGGAAAATGTGATGGTTGGGCAGCACTGTCGGATGAAGACCAGCCTGGTTGGGACGCTGCTGCGGACCTCGGCGATGCGTCGTGAAGAGGCCACCGTGAAAGCTCGCGGGCTCAGGCTGCTGGACTACGTGGGCCTGGGCAGTCGTTTCGCCGACGAGACCGCGAAAAATCTGCCCTACGGCGATCAGCGCCGCCTGGAGATTGCCCGCGCCCTGGCCACCGACCCGAAGCTGCTGCTGCTCGATGAGCCAACCGCTGGCATGAACCCGAAAGAGACCGACGCGCTGACCGCCCTGATCCGCGAGGTGCGCGACAGCTACGAAAGCCCCAGCCGCAATGAAAAAGGTCTGACCGTCCTGCTGATCGAACACGATATGAAAGTGGTGATGGGCATCTCCGAGCGCGTCACCGTGCTCGACCGGGGGATTAAAATTGCCGAGGGGCTGCCGCACGAAGTTCAAAGCAATGAAAATGTGATCGAGGCCTATCTGGGCAAAGGCCACGCGGCCAAGGGCAAAGGCGGCGGCGGCGTCATCAAAAACCAGCGGACCGATAGTAAAAATCAGCCGGCTAGCTAGCGTGGGCTGCTGGGGCTGATGGCGGTTGACTTCTGATTGGGCCAAAGGACAATCTATATGCTTGAATTACGCAATGTTCATACATACTACGGCAATATTCATGCGCTCAAAGGGATTTCGCTGACGATCAACAAAGGTGAAATTGTTACGTTGATTGGATCGAATGGCGCAGGTAAAAGCACAACCCTGCGAACCATCTCCGGCATTACGCCACCGCGGGCTGGCGATGTGGTCTTCGAGGACGAGGTGATTAACGCGGTGCCAGCGCACAAAATCGTCGAGCGCGGGATCTCGCAGTCGCCGGAGGGCCGCCGGATTTTCGCCAACCTGACGGTGCGCGAAAATCTGGAGATGGGCGCGTTTACGCGCAACGACAAGGACGGCATTATCAAGGATATGGATCGGGTGTTTGGGCTGTTTCCCCGCCTCAAAGAGCGCGTCAGCCAGCGCGGCGGGACCTTGTCGGGCGGCGAGCAGCAGATGCTGGCGATCGGCCGCGCCCTGATGGCCAACCCGCGGATGTTGTTGCTCGATGAGCCGTCGATGGGCCTGGCGCCAGTGCTGGTCGACCAGATCTTTGAGATTATTCAAAATATCAACCAGCAGGGCACGACGATTCTGCTGGTGGAGCAAAATGCGCTGGTGGCGCTCTCGATTGCCGATCGGGCCTATGTGCTGCAGACTGGCGCGATTGTTAAGGCGGGCACCGCCGAGGCGCTTAGCGAAGATGAAGATGTTCAAAAAGCCTATCTCGGTATGGATTAGCCCCCGGCGTGCCTGGACGGGCGGTCGCTGCGCTGAACGCGCTTGTTCGTAATAACCTTATGCTTGCCTTAATCCCACTGTGCCTCGGCATAGTGGGATTCGCATTCCTCTAAAAAGGTGGATTTAGATGAGCACAAATCTCTCTCCCAATCTGTTGATCGGCCATATCAGCGCGATTGAGCCGATCACCGCTGGCGATGGCTGTCACCTGCGCGAGCTGCTCCAGCCGACCCTGCAGCCGCTTGGCATTGGCTACAGCCTGGCCCACGCCTCCATCGAGCCAGGCGGGCGCACGATCGATCATTGGCTCGCTCAGTCTGAGGTATACTACATTATTGCGGGTGTTGGAACGATGTTCTTAGACGATATCGGCCACGCTGTCCAGGCCGGAACGTACTACTATGTTCCGCCACGCTGCCGCCAGTGGCTGCGCAACGATGGTGACACGCGCATTGAGTTTTTGTGTATCGTAGATCCGTCGTGGACAAGTGACGGCGAAACGATCGTTGATCCGTAAAGGTTTAGGCTCTCGACCATGGTTCTGTTTTGGCTTACGGCGACCTCTGTGGTCGCCTATTCGATTCTTTGTGAAGCGCTAATCGATCCGTTGGCTGAGCCTGTCGAAGCCAAGACGCTGGGCTTCGACAGGCTCAGCCAACGATCTTCACATCACGGTTGGCGAACTACTCGGCCGCTCTGCAGCCTTCCGTTGAACTAAGCGGCCTGTGGGCCTGAAGGAGAATTATGGGTGCGACGATGGTTACGGCGCTGGAGATGCGTCCGCTGGATCTGCCCCTGACCGAGCCGTTTGCGATTGCGACCGGGACCCAGGCGCTGGCCGCCAACGTGCTGGTCACTGTGCGGCTGGTCGATGGGACGCTTGGCCTGGGCGAGGCCGCGCCGTTTCCGGCGGTCAGCGGCGAGACCCAGGCTGGCACGCTGGCCGCCCTGGAGCGGCTGCGTGCGCTGGTGGTCGGCTCCGATGCCCGCGCCTGGCGTCCGCTGGGCGCTCGGCTGGCTGCCGCCGAGCCGGAGGCCGCCGCCGCTCGCTGTGCGGTCGAGATGGCGGTGCTGGATGCGCTGGCGCAGCACTATGGAATGCCCCTGCATATTTTTTTCGGCGGTGCTGGCACGGTGCTCGAAACCGATATGACCATCACCGCCGGTGACGCCGCCCACGCCGCCCGGTCGGCGCAGGCAATCAGCGCCCGTGGGATTAAGACGATCAAGGTGAAGACGGCCGGGGTGGACGTGGCCGCCGATGTCGGCCGGGTGCTGGCGATCCACGCCGCCGCCCCTGCGGCCCCGCTGATTGTCGATGGCAACTGTGGCTACACCGCCGAGCGGGCGCTGCAGTTCGTGCGCCAGCTCCGCGCCGAGGGCGTGGAGCTGGCCCTGTTCGAGCAGCCGCTGCTGCGCGAGGACTGGGCCGGGATGGCGCAGTTGGTGCGCGAGGCGAGCGTGCCGATCGCCGCCGATGAGTCGGCCCGATCCGCCGCCGATGTGCTGCGGCTGGTCCAGGAGCGCGCCGCCAGCGTGATCAATATCAAGC
>DAOTUS010000118.1:0-1558 GCA_034437415.1 Herpetosiphonaceae bacterium | reverse complement strand
CCTGGTGGCCCGACCCGCCCGGCCCGGCCACCAGGAGCTGGCGAATTGAAGGCAGAACCTGGGCTGGCAGGGCGCTCTCAAACAGCGGCGGCCCGCTCGGCTGGGCCGGGCGGGTCGGGCCAGGTGGGGTCGGCGAGCCAGCTGCGGGCGCAGACCGCTGAGCTGCTCCGCCACGCTCAGTTCATCGATCAGGCCCGCGCCGCTGGCGACCTGGCCGCGATTGCCCGCCACGCCGAGCATGTCTACAACCTGGTGGCTGGCTCCCGCGACCCGCAGTTCGGCGACCGCAACGGCGATGGCCGCGCCCAGAACCCCGGCGATGGCTTTGGGCTGCTGCAAAATGGCGATCAGGCTGGCTACATTCAGGCCAGCGCCGCCAGCGCCAGCGCCGCCAGCCAGGCCCCCGACGCCACCGAGGCGGTCACCGTCCACGCCGGGCACGTGCAGGTCTGCACGACCAATATGCAGGGCTGGGCAACCACGGTGCGCGATCTGGCCCTGCAGCTAAGCCAGACCACCGATGCCGCCGCCGCTGGCGCCCAGATCGACCAGCTGGTTGCGCTGAGCGCGGCGCTGAGCGTCGGCGACGATGTGAATGCTGATGGCCATATCACCCCGGTTCCCGGCGAGTGTGGCGCCCAGGTTGCCCACGAGCACGCCCAATATATGGCCGGGTTCGGCCTCTTTCCCGTCAATCCCTAAGCTGTAGGATGCGACGGATCTTTTTTCAATAGCAGGAGAACTTCCAATGCGTAGATTATTTCTGACCCTGACCCTGACCTTGATCGGCTTGCTGGTGCTGAGCGCCTGTGGCAGCCCGGTCGCCAGCGAGCCAACCCAGCCCAGCGCGGCCCAGCCCACCAGCGTGCCAGCGACCGCAGTGGCGGCGCTGCCCCCGACCCCAACGTTCGAGGCGGTCACCGACGAGCCGATCGACCTTGAGCCGACCACCAGCGTCGTGCAGCCGTCGGGCACGCTGGCCTGGCGCGACCAGGTGCTGCGCAACGACATGGTCGCAATCCAGGTCAGCGATCTGCCCGCCGCCGCCGCCGGACAGGTCTACGCCGCCTGGCTGGCCAATGCCGAGGGCAGCCTGCCGATCGGCACCCTGAGCGCCACTGGCGGCCTGAGCTATGTCTCGGCCAGCCAGGAAAATTTGCTGGCGCTGTACGACCGGGTCTACATCGGCCAGGTATCCGCCGACGCGGCCGCTGGCGCGGTGGCCAACGTGGTGCTCAGCGGCGCAGTGCCGCCCCAGGCGCTGCTGCATATCCGCCACGGCCTGGCCGCCTTCCCCGAGACCCCGGACAAGCTTGGTTTTGGGCTGGGGCTGCGCCAGGAGAGCGATGAGCTGCTGCGCCACGCCCAGTTCCTCAACGACGCCTTTGTCCAGAACGATCTGGCCCTGGTGAAGGTCCACGCCGAGCATATGATCAACATCATCAGTGGCTCGGATTCCCGCGATGTCAACGGCGATGGCCAGACCCAGAATCCCGGCGATGGCTTTGGGATCGTGGAGAACGGCGCCCAGGCTGGCTACGTCAAGGGCATGAACGAC
>DAOTUS010000117.1:0-5256 GCA_034437415.1 Herpetosiphonaceae bacterium | reverse complement strand
CGCGATTCGGGCCAGTTGTACCCCACTGCCACCCCTCGCCCGCGCACGGGGCGGGTGCCCTCTGGGCGTGGTGGCCGCCGCTGCGGCCGGGGTGAGGGCGGACTTTGCACATGCCCTGCTTTTCACGGAGAGATCCCCAATGAAGCCAAGTTGGTACATTATCTTGACTTGCGATCCGAGACTCTCTGTGATCGATCTTTAGCGTAAATTGACCAAGGGTGTCGCTATCGAATATCACTTCAAATGGAATAATTGCCTCTTCTACTCCTGGTCGCTCCTCCGATGACCAGTTAGCAAAGCCAAACATTTCCTCACGGAAGAATGTTTTTTGGTCTATATGCAGACCTGCTTTAGTAAGCTTTAGACTACCTGTAGGGTTTGAATTAGGGTTAGACGGTCTTTGTGCATCGGAAGCCGACATCTTTTTGAACCAACGTAGCGGTTTTTGTGCTGACGAATAATCTTTTGAGAGACCCTCAGATGGTATTTCTGGGCTTCCAAGAGGATTGCTTTTCGAGTGATTAATCGCTGATGTTCTTTCCTCAGGATCATTTTCAGGATTATATATTCTTTTATTCTCGCTCTGATAAGGAGCCATACCTTTTTTGCTCGATGAGGAGGTTCCAAATAGTTTCTCTAAATTTCCGATCAATCCATTGTCGTAACCTTCTTCTTGGGGTTTGATTCGAGGTTTATTTTCATCTCCAATTCGATAAGTAATATCTTTAACCAAGAGGTCAAATAGGTCAATATCAAGAACTTTGCATACACTATCGCTATATAAAGTATCGAACCAAAATCGCACCTGCTGCAACAGAGCTTTATCCTCACTAATAGTCAAATCTAATTCACAGGATAGCGATGCTTCATAGTTGTTAAATAACCCACCAGCAGTCACATTACTCGAGCCGATTAATATATGAGCTTGAGTATTCCCTGTAAAAAGATAGACCTTAGGATGAAAGGTTCGTGAAGAACGATCATGAAAGACATACGCCTTCTCAAAGAGAGTGTATGCTAATGTAAGTCCTTCTTTTGTTGCCCCACCTTCATCTATACCAACGATTACTGATGTAAATCCCCCGCGCTTACGAAAAATCTCAAGGCTAGTTTGTACCCTTGATAATCCAGATCGCTTTACCCAAGCCGCAGCAATTTCTAATCTATTAAGGTTTTCGTTGTTCAACCGCTCATTCAACCAATCAGCAGTCCAACCAAAAGGATCGAAAGGTTGTCCAATAAAAGAGGTTTTCATCAAATTCTCCCTTTTATTATCACTCTTGAATTCAAAAAGATTAGTAACAGAAACATCTAAGGCTTTTGCTATTCTCTCGATAGTCTCAAATGAAGGAGCATTAATGCCTCTCTCTAAGTTGCTAAGAAAGTCAACAGATATATTTGCAGCTTCAGCGAGTTCTTCTTGAGTAAGATCATTCCGCCGACGTAAATACCTGAGACGAAGCCCAAACTGTTTTTTGAGACCAGACATAGCAATTACCTTACAAACACTGGTTCAGTATATCGAAGTCTAACTACGTTTAACACGGAGTCAGACTACGGATATATGTTATTGCTATTAAAATCATATGGTTGAATAAGTTCTACAAGATAGATTGCCCGATCCACAATCCGCGATCCCCTCCTCCCCGGCTATAGTACAATACACGCTACTATTTCGATTTAGGAGGAGCCAGGGATGACGACTCTAGGCATTGATATTGGTGGCTCAGGCATCAAGGGCGCGCCGGTCGATACTGCCACCGGGGCGCTGCTGGCCGAGCGGCAGCGGATTGTGACGCCCCAGCCCGCCACCCCGGAGGCGGTCGCCCAGACGGTGGCCGAGCTGGCCCAGGCGTTCAGCTGGACCGGGCCGATCGGCTGTACCTTTCCGGCAATCGTCAAAAAGGGCGTGGCCTACAGCGCCGCCAACGTCGACCCGGCCTGGATCAACACCGATGCTCAGGCGCTCTTTGCGGAGACCACCGGCTGCCCGGTGCTGGTGCTAAACGATGCCGACGCCGCCGGGCTGGCCGAGATGCAGTTTGGCTCGGGCAAGGGCCACACCGGCGTTGTGATGCTGCTGACCCTGGGCACCGGCATCGGCAGCGCCCTGTTTGTGCGCGGCATCCTCGTCCCCAACACCGAGCTGGGCCACCTGGAGATTCGCGGCAAAGAGGCCGAGGACCGTGCCTCCGACCGCGTCCGCGAGCTGAAGAAGTGGGACTGGCCCGAGTGGAGCAAGCGCCTCAACGAGTACCTCAATCACGTTGAGCGGCTGTTTTCGCCGGACCTGTTCATCATTGGCGGCGGCGTGAGCAAGAAGTTCGATAAGTTCAGCCCGTTTCTGGCCACCCGTGCGCCGATTGTCGCCGCCGGACTGCTCAACAACGCCGGGATTGTCGGGGCCGCGCTGGCCGCCGAGCAGGTGCTGGGCTAGCCGCGGACTGTTTTTGAGTGATTGGGGCGCCTCACATGACCGCTGCAAACGCATCCATTCTGGTGATCGGCTGCGGCGTTGTCGGCCTGTCGAGCGCCATCCGCCTGCTCGAGTCCGGCGACCAGGTCACGATCTGGGCCAGCGAGCTACCGCCCAACACCACCTCCAACGTGGCCGCCGCAATCTGGGGACCCTACCAGGCGTTTCCGTTTGCGCGGGTGCTGGCCTGGGGCGAGCAGACGTTTGCCGAGTTCTGCCGCCTGGCCGACCAGCCCGAGGCCGGGATTGTGCTCACGCCGACGCTTGAGGTGTTGGAGCATCCGGCGCCCGACCCGTGGTGGCGGGCGGGAGTCCGCGATTTCCGCCGCGCCACGCCCGCCGAGCTGCCGCCGGGCTACGCCGATGGCTACGTCTACACCACCCCGGTGATCGAGATGGGCCGCTATCTGCCCTTCCTGATGCGGTGCTTTCAGTCCCTCGGCGGGACGCTGGTGCAGCGCAAGGTCGAGTCGCTCGACGCGGCCCTGGCGCATAGCCCGATCGTGATCAACTGCGCTGGCCTGGGCGCCCGCGAGCTGGCCGCCGACCAGACGCTGTACGCCATTCGCGGGCAGATTATGCGGGTCCGGCGGCCGGCGGCGCTCGATCACGCGGTGCTAGATGAGGCCGAGCACGGGCGCCATCCGCTGACCTACATCATTCCGCGCTCGCAGGACTGTATTTTGGGCGGTGTGGCCGAGGTCGGCCAGGAGTCGCTCGACCCCGACCCGGCCACCGCCACAGCGATTCTGGCCCGCGCCGCCGCCCTGGAGCCAGCCCTGCGCGACGCCGAGATTATCGAGCACCGCGTCGGCCTGCGCCCCGGCCGGGAGAGCGTGCGGCTGGAGCTGGAGCCGCGCGCCGAGCGCGGGACGATCATCCACAACTATGGCCACGGCGGCGCTGGCGTCACCCTGTCGTGGGGCTGCGCCGCCGAGGTAGTGGCGCTGCGCCAGGCGCTGAGGTAGTAGCTCGTCAGGAGCATTTTTTGTCCACGAAGGGCACGAAGGCGCACGAAGACGAGCAGCTAGCAGCTAGCAGCTAGTGGGGCGTCAGGGACATTTTTTGTCCACGAAGGGCCGACACCCGCACACGGGTATCCGGCACGAAGCAATCGTTGAATTCTGATCGAATAGCATTGACTAGTAATTTTACCGCACTAGAGTGGGCTAATCCCTAACCCCTAATCCCTAGCCCCTGCGCGCAAGCGCCTAAAGGAGTTGCAATGAAGCAACCGAAAAAACGCTGGATGCCCAGCCTCTGGGCCAGCCGCAAACCGTTTGGCCTCGGCGAGCAGCGCCCCAACAACTACCTGGAGCTGTGGAAGGCGCTGCGCGAGAACGCCGACCAGCTGCCCTACGCCTGGCGCATCCTCAACCAGGGCGTCTGCGACGGCTGTGCGCTGGGCACGACCGGGCTGAAAGACTGGACACTCGACGGCGTTCACCTGTGCAATATCCGCCTGCGCCTGCTGCGCCTCAACACGATGCCCGCCTTTGACCCGGCGCTTCTGGCCGATGTCGCGCCGCTGCGGACCCAGAAAAGCAGCCAGCTGCGCGAGCTTGGCCGTCTGCCCTACCCGCTGATTCGCGAGCGCGGCGCGGCGGGCTTTCGCCGGATCAGCTGGGACGTGGCGCTCGATACGATCGCGGCGCGGATTCAGGCGAGTGCGCCGGATCGGCTGGGGTTTTATCTGACCAGCCGCGGCATGCCCAACGAGTCGTACTACGCCGCCCAGAAGGCGGTGCGAGCGATCGGCACCAACTCCATCGACAACGCCGCCAGGATCTGCCACTCGCCCAGCACCGTCGCGCTGAAAAGCAGCCTGGGGATCGCCGCGACCACCTGCTCGTACCCCGACTGGATCGGCAGCGACCTGATTGTGTTTATTGGCTCGAACGTGGCCAACAACCAGCCGGTCACCACCAAGTATCTCTACTACGCCAAAAAAGCCGGGACGCAGGTCGCCGTGATCAACACCTTCCGCGAGCCGGGGATGGAGCGCTATTGGGTGCCGTCGGTGCCGGAGAGCGCCCTGTTCGGCACGAAAATCGCCGACCGCTTTTTCCTGATCAACCAGGGCGGCGATGTCGCCTTCATCAACGGGACGCTCAAGCACATGATCGCCAACGGCTGGCTCGATCTGGCCTTTGTGCAGGCCCACACCAGCGGCTTCCAGGAGCTGGCCGCCGCACTCGGCCAGCAGGCCTGGGAGGATCTGGAGGCCCAGGCGGGCGCCTCGCGGGCCGAGATGCTGGCGTTTGCCGAGCTGGTTGGGGCGGCCAAGATGGCGGTGTTCGTCTGGAGCATGGGCATCACCCAGCACGAGTTCGGCGAGTCCAACGTCTTCTCGATCGTCAATCTGGCCCTGACCAAGGGCTTTATCGGCCGCGAGGGCTGTGGCGTGATGCCGATTCGCGGCCACTCGGGCGTCCAGGGCGGCGCCGAGATGGGCGCGTATGCCACGGCGTTTCCCGGCGGCGCCCCGGTCAATCCGGCCAACGCCGCGCTGCTGAGCGCCCAGTGGGGCTTTGCGGTGCCGTCGGCGCCCGGCCTGAGCGCGCCGGAGATGATCGACCGGGCTGGCGCGGGCGCGCTGGATGTGCTGTTCTCGGCCGGCGGCAACTTCCTGGAGGTGCTGCCCGACCCCGAGCTGGTCGAGGCGGCGCTCGGGCGCATCCCGCTGCGGGTGCATATGGACATCATCCTCTCCAGCCAGATGCTGGTTGCCCCGGCCGAGACGGTGATTCTGCTCCCGGCGATGACGCGCTACGAGATCC
>DAOTUS010000116.1:0-6966 GCA_034437415.1 Herpetosiphonaceae bacterium | reverse complement strand
AATTAAAAGTCGATCTGGATTTTGCTGAGGCAATTTCAATTCGACAAGCCTAATACTCTGTTAGTTCATTAACCCAAAAGTAGTAATCTGCCTTGCCACTATTTTGGCGAGGGTATTGCTAGTAGGTGAGTTTATATCTTCGCCATTGATATAAGTTGAGAGCTCCAGCGTTATCTGATTTTCACCCTCACCTAGAAAATAGCTGAAGGTCATTGGAGTCGTGGAAGATATATTGCGCCACTGCGTATAGAAAATGTTGCCGTTGGATGTCCGCAAAGTAATTATCTGAACTCCGGTTTGATCAGTGCCATTGTCCGAGTAGTACCAGGTGGTAAATACTAATCTTGTGGAAACTGTTGGTGGATTCAGTGTTTGCTTAAGCATTGCGAAGTTAGATCTATTAACTACTGAATGGACGCGGGCCACGCAGTTGCTGCTTGCGCTCAGCCCGGCCTGCGCCTCGGTCAGCGCCGTGACATCGCCGACCGTGGTCCAGCCGCTGGTGGTACAGGTTGGAGCGGTGCCGAATGAGGGATTTACAACAGGCGGCTGGACTGCCTGCGCCGGCATGCTGAGGCTTAGGCTGAGCAGCAATGCCGCTACGAAGCTTATTCTACGCACAAATTTGGTCATCGATGATCCAGACATTGTTTGGAACTCCTTGGGTGTTGTGAAAATTGTCGCTAAATAGATGATAGATACAAGCATCCCCAATCTATGATCTAGATCACACAATTTTTGTTATTGTCAAGCGAATCGCCCCACCTGGATTCTGACTGGCTGGGCACAACCAAGCGGCCAGATCCACCTGGATCTGGCCGCTTTTGAGCACAATAGAGGGCTGATCGACGCGGATTATCCAGCCGCGAGCACCTGCCCGGCCTATTCCTCAAAGCGATAGCGCAGCCCAACCCTGGCCCGAATCTGGTCCATCAGGGTCATTGTGGCCAGCGTCTGGGCGTGCGGCATGGTCGGGCTTTCGATCAGCCCGGCGCGGATACAGCGCAGCGCATCTTCGATCTGGTACTCAAAGCCGCTGGCCCGGAACGGCTCGCTGACCGTGATCTCCTGCCCCGCCGTGACCAGCGTGGCCCGCGTCGCGCCCCAGAACGGCGTGTGCAGCTGAATCTGGCCGGCCGAGCCATAGATGTGCAGGCTGTTGCTGGTATCGGCGAGGAGTGTGCAGGTCCACTGCGACACGCCGCCATTGGCGTACTGCAGATTGACGGCGGTCAGCTCGTCGACGACGGTTGGGCCAAGAATGGCGTGGGCCGAAAAATCCACCGGCTCGACGCCCATCACCCACTGCGAGAGCGTCAGGTTGTAGATGCCCAGATCCAGCAGGGCGCCGCCGGCCAGATCGTGGTTGAACAGCCGATCCTGGGGATCGGGCGGGGCGCTAAAGCCGAAGGTCGAGGTGAGCAGCCGAATCGCGCCGATGCTCCCGGTATCAAGCCAGCGGCGGACGTGCTGAAAAATCGGCAGGTAGCGGGTCCAGACCGCCTCGAGTAGAAAGACCTGGTTGGCCTGGGCGGCCTCGATCAGCCGCCTGGCCTCGCGGGCATTGACGGTCAGCGGCTTCTCGCACAGCACCGGCTTGCCCGCCTCCAGACAGCGGAGCGCCTGCTCGAAGTGAAAGCGATGCGGGATGGCAATGTAGATCGCATCAATCTCCGGGTCAGCGATCAGGTCGGTGTAGGCGGTGTAGGTGGTCGGAATCTCGAACTGCTGGGCGAACTCCTGGGCGCGGTCGTGGTCGCGGCTGGCGACGGCGTGGATGACCGCATCATCGACGACCGCGATGGCCCGCGCAAAGGCGTGGGCGATCCGTCCCGGCCCAATGATGCCCCAGCGAAACGGTGATTGGTTCAAGCAGGTGTCCTTTCAGCTGTAATACTCTGGGGCGCTCTGGCGCAGCGTCTCCTAATAGAACTGGGCGGCGATCACAAACGCCAGCCCAACGCCGACCGGGATCCCCACCACCGCGACCCGCGCCAGCGGCGTCGGGGCGCTGACCTCAGCATCAGCGTCATGGTCGACCGCGAAGAGCGCTGAGACAAGCATCAGCAGATTGATCAGCAGGAACGCGGTGAGGGCGAGAAATGGAATGGTGATGAAGCCAAGCCAGTTGAGATAGTCGACGTTACAGGGGACGCCGATTGAACACACGGGCGGCGGGAGCCAGTCCGACTTCTGGATGAGGTAGTGATACAGCGCGACGCCTGCGCCAGCCAGGGTAAATGGCAGCACGTAGGTGTGGACCTTGCGGTCACGCCGCCACAGACCAATCGCCAGCACAGCGCTCAGCGGGTACATGAGAATGCGCTGGTACCAGCAGAGGCTACACGGGATCCAGTGAAGCACCTCACTGAAAAATAAACTTCCGCACGTGGCGACCCAGGCGACGAGCAGGGCCAGGTAGCCGCTCGCGCTATGCAGATGCTGGGCAAACCCGGTGTTCTCCACATCTAATTCAGGCTCGAGTTGGGCAGAGACCTCAGGCATATCCGCTCCTTGACGATAGAGTAGGGCCTAATCATAGGATGATCTGCCCATCAGTGCAAGGCGGGCCAGCTACGCGGAGGCAGCGCCCACAGCGCGAAATGATACGGCTTATTGCTAGATTGAACATACAGGGCATGGGCAAAGTCCCTGTTTGAGCTGATGGTCTCGGGTGGTACCACCCCTCGCCGGGGTGCCCTCTGGGCCACTGGGCGGGTGCCCTCTGGGCAGGTCGCTGCCGCAGCAGCGGGGGAGAGGGCTGATTTTGCACATGCCCTGATTGAACATACGCGAAACTTGCTTGATGCCCGAATTGACCGCATACTCTGTCTCTTGGCATTCGTTAGGAGGAATATAGATGTTGCTCGATCCGCGGCCTTTCTGGGTCTGGGATTGTGTGGATGGGCGTTCTACCAGCGGGGGCGCCGCCCATAGCTCATGCGGTATCCTGAATGGAGTAGATCGGTGAAATGCAAAAACCCCCAAATACTCAAGGTACTTGGAGGTTCTTACGATACGCATTGGAGGCGACAGCGGGATTCGAACCCGCGGATGGCGGTTTTGCAGACCACTGCCTTACCACTTGGCTATGTCGCCAACGGAGGGGATTATAGCATAGCCCCAGCCCATCTGCAACAATTCAAAAACCCCTGGCGTCATAGTGGACAGAAAGCAATCACGTGTTCTTATCCTAGGCAGGAACACACCAAATCCTTGAAGGAGCATCTGCTACTATGAATAACTCACTACCAACCCCGGTTTCAAGCCGACTTGTCCGCTCTGCCGCCGATCGTCGCATTGCTGGTGTGTGCAGCGGCATCGCCCAATATTTCGCCATCGACCCGATTATCGTCCGCCTAGTGTTTGTCGCGCTCGTGTTTGGCGGCGGCATCGGCCTGGTGCTCTATCCCGTGATGTGGCTGGTGATGCCAGTGTCAGGCAGCACCACGCCGAACATCAGCCAGGGCTTTGCCGAGATGCACAGCCAGGCGCAGCAGGTGGCCCAGCAGGTTCAGCAACAGGTGGCCCCTGGCGCCGATGCCCGCTTCGATCCGATGACCGGCCGGCCGCTGCAGACTGAGGCCCCGCGCTTCGACCCCTACACTGGCGCTCCGCTGCCCGCCGAGACCGCCGTGCCAATCACTAACCACCCGCTCAACGCACCAGTCGGTGCAGCGGCCACGCCAATCGTGCCCCAGGAGCGCCGCCGCCGCTTCCTCGGCATGGCGCTGGTTGGCCTGGGCCTGCTGACGGTGATGAATCTTGCCCACGTCGGCCCAATGCTCATCCCGGCGCTGCTAATTATCGGTGGCTTTATGCTCCTGCGCCGCGCTGCCTAATCCACCTGGTTCAATCAGCCATTTGCCCAGTGACGCCATCACAGCTGTGATGGCGTCACTGGTTTTTAGGCCGTGCGCTGCCTGGCGTCGGCTTGATTTTGCTTTCTCCATGTAGTCGTGCTATCCTGCTTAGGCAGGAGTTTTACTTTTATGACTGAACCACAACGGATTGCCGATTGCACCGAAATTTTGCTACAGGCAGGCCACGAGCCGACCGACGTGTGCGCGATCGCGGGGATTTTCAAGGCGCTCAGCGACCCGACGCGCCTCAAAATGATGCTCATTCTGAGCCGGAATGGCGGCAAGATCTGCGTCTGCGATTTTGAGCGGATCTTCGATCTGGGCCAGCCAACTATCTCGCATCATCTGAAAGTGTTGCGCAAAGCCGGGCTGCTCGACTGCGACCGGCGCGGCCTGTGGGCCTACTATTTTGTCCAGACGGCGGCGCTTGAGCCGCTGCGCCGGGTCCTGAATGTCATGACCTAGTTTTTCTAGCAGCGCCGCGATCGGCTTTCGTGAAATCCCAACCCGTGCCCACGTCCTCAAGGGCGCGCCGACCCATGTGCTACAATAGCGCCCGTTGTTCTTTAGACGAATGGCTGGCGCTATGCCTTTGCGCAAACTTGCAATCCTCGCCGCTTCTATGCTGCTCCTCACTGCGATCTTCTGGGCCGCTGGCCGCGCCAATCCCACCCTGACGATTGATGCTGGCGCCGAGCGCGATGTGCCTTTTCTGGTGGATTTTCGCGGCCCCGAGACGCTTACGCCCGCCGCTGGCTCGACGACGTTTCAGTGGAGCCGCCCCAGCGGCCGGATTCTGCTGCCCGCCGCCTCGCAGCGCGATCTCTGGCAGGTGAAGCTGCGGCTGCTCCATCGCGCCGAAGATGGCCCGGCGTCCGCCCGTCTGCACATCGCTGACGAGACCCTCGATCTGCAGATCCAGCCCGGCTGGCGCGTCTACCACGTCCTCGCGCCAACCAGCGGCGGCCTGATCATCGAGAGCGACACCAGCGCCATCACCAACCCAGCCCTGCGCGATCTCGGGCTGGCCCTGGACGGCGTGCAGGCCACCAGGATCGGCCAGAGCTGGAGCCTGCCCTGGCTCTATCTGCTCACCGCCATCCTGCTGATCGGGTTCGCCGCCAGCGTGATCGATCTGCTGGAGCTGGCGCCCGGCGATGCCTGGCTGGTGCTGGGCGGCGTGGCTGGGCTGGTCGCGGTGGCACTCTGGCGCGAGTTTGCCCGCGCTGCGATTAGCTTGCCAACCCTGAACTGGCTGCTGCTTGGCCTCAGCGGCCTCGCCTACGGGCTGCGCTGGCTGCTCAAAAAGCCCCTCGGCACCCTGAGCGGGATTGTCGCTGGCACGATGGCGGTCACCCTGCTGTTCAAAGGCGTGGGCATGCTCTACCCTGGCTTTTTGCCCACCGACCTGCTATTTCACGTCAATCGGATCAAGTTCGCCCTTGATGGGAATTTTTATTTCACCTCCGAGGGCCAGGGCCAGGTGTTTCCCTATCCAGTTGGCGCCTACACGCTGATCATCCCGTGGCTGGCGGCCAGCCCGGAGATTCGCTGGGTGGCCCAAATTCTGGGCCTGCTGTTTGATACCAGCACGATTTTGCTGATCGCGCTGCTGCTCAAACAGGCCCAGCTATCCCGGCGCAGCATCAAGTGGGCCTGTGTGCTCTACGCGGTGATGCCGGCCGGATTTCTGCTGTACAACCAGAACCCGCTGGCGCAAAATATCGGCCAGTGGCTGGGCTTCTGGTATCTGGCGCTGCTGATCCTGAGCATCAATGCCCCGGCGTTGCTCCAGGAGCCAGCCAATCGCCGCTCGCGCTGGCTGACGCTGGTGACCCTGGGCTTTCTGGCCACCCAGGGTCATTTTGGGGTGTTCCTGAACCTGGGGCTGCTGTTTAGCCTGCTGCTGGGGTTCAATCTGGGCTTTGTGCGCACCCACTGGCGCTGGCTGGCCACCTGGCTGATCGCGGTCGTCGCCAGCATTGGGCTGTACTATGCCGATTTTCTGACCGTGTTTCGCGATCAGACCAGCGCCCTGACGAGTACCCCCGCCGATCCGCTGGCCCATCGCTGGTTTATGCTGCGCCGCTTCGTGGTTGAGCTTGGCCTGTACGACCACTATCGGATTGTCTATGTCATCGCCGCCGGGCTGGGCCTGCGGCTGCTGCTGCGCTCCAAGTTCGAATCCCAGCAGGTTCTGGGGCGCTTTATGGGCGCAATGCTGGCCACGTCGGCGCTGCTGCTGCTGGCCGTGGTGGTGATTCTGTTCAACCCAACCCGCTATATTATTTTCGCCTTTCCAGCGATTGCGATTGGGGCGGCGGTCTATCTGGACCACCTTGATCGGTGGCGCTGGGGCCGGGTGGCGACCCGCCTGGTGCTGGCGGTAACGCTGGCGACCGCGCTGGCGCAGTGGGCCAGCGACTTTGCGCTCCACGAGCGCACCGCCTATTTATTGTAGAGGCTGCCATGCAAAACCGCTCGCTAGTTACGATCAGCATCCTTATGCTCGGCACGGTGTTTGGGGCGATTATGGCCGCCATCGCACCACCTGGCCTGGCCGATCCAACCCAGCAGCGGGCGCTGGCGGTCATCGCCACGCCGCTGGGGACCGCGCTGGGCCTGCTGCTGACCCGCTCCGGCTGGCGCCCGCTGATCTGGTGCGGCTGCGGCTATATCTGGAGCCTGTTCATTGCGGCCTGGCTGGAGCGGCGGCTGGCTGGCCCGCTGTTTGGCGGCGCCAACCAGCACAGCACCTACTTCAATCTTGTGATCCTCCTGCAGGTGCTCAGCGGCCTGGCGATCGGCGCCGTGGTCTGGCGGGGCCGCACTCGGCTGTAGGCTGAGTAGCCCCAGCGCAACAAAAGCGCACGGCCCGAACGCTAAAGTTCGGGCCGTGCGCTTTTAGCTAAACCAGCGGATTGAGCGTATTGGAAAGCCCTAATCCCTAACCCCTAACCCCAATACCGTTCAAATAAGGACATTCGTGGGTATTTTCCCCTCTCCCGCGCACTGGGCGGGTGCCCTTTGGGCAGCGGCGGCGCGCAGCGCCGGGGAGAGGGCAAATATTGGCTCGGGTCGCTTATTTGAACGGTATTGCCCC
>DAOTUS010000115.1:0-2736 GCA_034437415.1 Herpetosiphonaceae bacterium | reverse complement strand
AATTAAAAGTCGATCTGGATTTTGCTGAGGCAATTTCAATTCGACAAGCCTAATACTCTGTTAGTTCATTAACCCAAAAGTAGTAATCTGCCTTGCCACTATTTTGGCGAGGGTATTGGCTAGTCCTATGGTTTTTTTATAGTGCGTTGTACTCATGTCGCAGAAAGGATCCCGTGATGGTTCTACGAACTCATGGACGGTTTCGTCGGTGGATCAGGTATCTCCTGATCATTGGACTTCTATTTCCATTATCCCAGCTCCAATCAACCAGAGCGGTAGAGATTCCGCCAACTGGCGTGTTGACCTATCTTCAGACGAACGGACCCTTCAACTGGATTGGCAACGGTGACTGGTACACCAACTTCGATAATGGTGCTGTGATTGGCTATCACTATGTGTCGTTTAATGTGCCGTGTGACTGGCCAGCGGCGCTGCCGGTCTACATTGATCTGTACAGCCCCGAGATGAATACTACCAATCCGCTGCCCGATGAGATTGAGGGCACGGCCGACGATACGTACTTTGAGCTGTACGGCATTGGCACGGTGGTTGTCAGCCCCAACCTTCCCGCGCCCGCAGGCACTCAGACCGTCTACACCCCATTCGCGGCGGCGGAGCAGTGGGTCCGCTTCAGGACCCTGGCCGCGCCAGTCGCCTGTGGCGCCTACGTCGTGCGCTCGGCAGTACAAGATAACGATCAGAACGCCTGGCGCATGCGTATCGGCACCGATACCGATGCCGACCCCAACAACGTTCCGCCGGCCAACTATGATAATCCCGACGGCATCGCCGGAACCAACGACGAGATCACCCTGGGGATCGCCCAGACCTCGTATCAGCACGATCAGACCAATGCTGTGCCGATCAACCAGTGTCTGACCTTGTATCAGTATGTCGATCCAGGCCTGCCCTCGGTCACCTTCAATAACTTTGACCTGGATGGCAACCAGCGGGTGCGCTACTACCCGCCGAGCGCCACCCTCGACCCCACCGCGACCATCGGTGGTTTTCCCGGTACCGTCTCCGGGGTCACAACCTGGAGCAACGGCACCCAGTTCGACCGTGGCACCGGCGATGTGATTCCTAATCCCGAGTCGGGCTGGTGGCGGATTGTCACCTGCGTTGGCAATCATAATCAATATATTCAAGAGGGCCAGACCGGCGTGCCCGCCTACTATACCCAGCCGCCAACCCCACAGATGATTGTGGCTAAATCCGACGGCCGCACCAATGTTGCCCCTGGCGACTTGCTGACCTACACGATCGCCTTCACCAATACCTCGAACACCTCCCCCGAGCCGGGCGCGGCCCTGAATGTGACGATCGTCGATACGCTGCCAGCCAACACGACCTATGTCGCCGGCAGCTGCGCGATCAACCCGATCTACACCGGGACCTGCTCGGAGGCTGGCGGGGTCGTGACCTATAACCTTAATGAGGCGGTCAACGCCGGCGCCAGCGGCTCGGTGCGGGCCAGCGTAACTGTGAATCCTGGCGCCACCGGCAATGTTGTCAACACGGCGACCTTGAGCTACGAAGATGGCCTGGGCAATCCGTTTCCACCAATTGATACCAGCGATACCGACCTAATTCCGCTCGTCCCGGCGCTGGCAATCAGCAAATCCTCCGTTCCGGCCAGCGGATCGACCGTGGCGGCTGGCGATACGATTGTCTATTCGGTTACGATCACCAACACCGGCACCACCGCCGCCACGAACGTCAACGTCAGCGATGCCATTCCAACCGGAACAACCTATGTCGTCGGCAGCGCGACGCCTGCGCCCAGCAGCGGCCCGCCCACGCTGACCTGGAACATCCCAACCTTGAATGTCGGAGAAGTGCGGACCTTCTCGTTTGCGGTCACGGTCGATCCGAACCCGGCGACGGTTTCGATTCAGAATGTGGCCTCGGTGAGCGCGACTACCATTCCGTCGATCCCCAGCAACCCCATTATTCACCCGTTTGATCCAACCGCGATCACGCTGGCGAGTTTTGCGGCCACGCCTGAGGCTGCGGCCGTCAACGTCCAGTGGCTCACGCTCAACGAGCAGAACACCTGGGGCTTTCATCTGTATCGCAGCAGCACCGCGCAACGCAGCGATGCCGTGCGGATTACGCCCAGCCTGATTTTGAGCGAGGGCCGGGGCACCGGCGGCGCGAGCTATAGCTGGCGCGACACCACGGTTGAGGCTGGAAATGAGTATCGCTACTGGCTCCAGGAGGTCGATCTGGGCGGCGCAGCTCAGGAATATGGGCCGGTCAGCGCCACGTTTAGCATGGCCCAGCACGTTCTCTATCTGCCGTTTGTTGCCCGCTAAGTTGAGTGTCCGGCTGGTTTGCATTTCAGCGAGCCAGCCGTAGGAGCATACGATGAAACAGGTTCGACTAAACTTAATCCTGATTGTAGCGGGTAGCTTGTTACTGCTGGGCCTGGCCATGCCAGGCTCGGCCAGCCGAAGTTATGCTGCGCCGACCAATCTGACGCCGACTGAGCCGCCAACTCTCACGCCGACGAACACGCCGACGGACACGCCGACGAACACGCCGACCAATACGCCGACCAACACGCCGACCAACACGCCGACCGCCACCGCGACGGACACGCCGACCAACACGCCGACCCCAACCGCGACCTCGACCGGGACTGTGACCGCCGTGCCAGCCACCAACACGGCGACCGCCACCGTGACGGACACGCCAGCCCCGACCTCGACCGCGACGGTGACCGCCGTGCCG
>DAOTUS010000114.1:0-7090 GCA_034437415.1 Herpetosiphonaceae bacterium | reverse complement strand
ATAGCAATGGCTCGGCGAAATTAAAAGTCGATCTGGGTTTTGCTGAGACAATTTCAATTCGACACCTGTGGAAATGGCTCAGTTCGAGTAACCCGAAAGGAGTAGTCTCCCGTATCAGCGTTTTGGCGAAGGTATTGTAATTGATATAATTAAAGGATCTGTATGCATACTCTGGCAATTCTGGGGCTGGGTGGAGTTGGGCGGGCGGTGCTGGAGCAGGCCGAGCCGCACTTCAAGCTTGGGCTGCTGGTCGATCGCTCGGGCTATCTGGCGGGCGACCTGGACACCGAGACGCTGCAGCGGGTCAGCGCCGCCAAGGCCGCCGGCGTGGCCCTGGCCAGCCTGCCCGAGGGCGCGGCGGGCGACTGGCGCCACGCCCTGCCGCCGGCCGCGCTGATCGCCGACACCACCGCCGACGACACCGCCGCCAGCCTGATCCCGCTGCTCGATCGCGGCCACCGGGTGGTGCTGGCCAACAAAAAGCCGCTGTGTGGCCCGCTCGCGCAGTTTCGCGCCCTGACCGCCGCTGGCCACACCCGCTACGAGGCCACGGTTGGCGCCGGCCTGCCGGTGGTCGTCTCCACCACGCTGCTGCGCAACTCCGGCGACACCGTCGAGCGGATCGAGGGCTGTCTGAGCGGGACGCTGGGCTTTTTGCTCGCGCAGATCGAGGCCCGACAGCTGTTCTCGGTCAGCGTGGTCGAGGCCAGGCGCCGGGGCTGGACCGAGCCGGACCCGCGCGACGATCTCGGCGGGGTTGATGTGGCCCGCAAGGCGCTGATCCTGGGGCGCACGCTGGGCTACGCCTGGGAGCTGAGCGATATCCAGGTTGAGCCGCTCTATCCCGCCAGCCTGAACGATCTGAGCATCGATGCGTTTCTGGCGGCGCTCCCTGAGCTCGATGCCGCGCTGGCGGATCGCCAGACCGCCGCGGTGGGCCGGGGCTGCACGCTGCGCTACGTGGCGACCGTCACCCCGGCGGGCGCCAGCGTGGGCCTGCGCGAGGTCGAGCGCGACAGCCCGCTCGGCGCATTGCGCGGCCCCGACAATCTGGTGGCCTGGACGACCGCCCGCTACCACGACCGCCCAATGGTGGTGCGCGGACCCGGCGCCGGGGTCGAGGTCACCGCCTCGGCGGTGCTGTTCGATCTGCTGGCGTTTGGCTAAAAAACAAGGCCGCAGATCAAACGTGGGTTTGATCTGCGGCCTTGTTTTGGCAGGCGCTCGATTTACTGGCCGGCCATATCCCGTTTGCGGAAGATGAACAGCGCCAGCGCAATACAGCCAATCACGTAGCCAAGCACCACGATCAGGCTGGTGGTGGCCGAAATCCCCATCCCAAACTGTTCAGTTGCCTGCGCCTGAGCCATCGCTTGCTCTTCGGCGGCCAAGCCAAGCCAGTTGGCTTTCAGGTTATCCATATGCGTAACTGGCACAATCCGGGAGGCAATTGTCGAGATTCTAGCCAGATTAAACACCGTATAGGCCACAAAACTAAGCACAATCCCACCCACGCTTGAGCGAGTCACCACGGCGGCCAGGAGCGCCACGCAGGCAAACAGCGCAATATCCATCAAAATTGGCACCAGGCTTTGCAAAAGGGTCGCAAAGCTCACCGACACGATTGGGCTGAACGACCCGCCCAGCAGCAGCACGCCCAGCCAGCCAGCGATCTGCCCAGCCAGCAGGGTCAGCGCAATCAGCAGCAGCATAAAGGCCAGCGCAATCAGCAGCTTGACCACGACAAACGCGATCCGGCTGCCCTGGCGGGGCAAGATCATTTTCCAGGTATCGCGGCCGTACTCGCTGCCGATGCTGTTGGCCATAAAGACAATCCCCAGGATCCAGCCCAGATTACCAATCACGACTAAGGCAAACATCAGCGCATTTGGAAAGGCAAACGTTTGCAGGGCTGCGATAGTGTCCATGCTAGTTCTGCCCTGCGAAAGGGCATAAAAGGCCCAGATCAGGGTAATTATCACGACTAGGCCCACCGTCACGGCCAAAATTCCGAGATTGGCCGGGCGGCGGCGGGTTTTAAGCCATTCGGCGCGCCATAAATTCATGAACATTAGACAACCTCCACGGGAACACTCAGAGCGGGCACCGCGCCGGGGCCGCCATTGCCAGTCAATTCCAGGAACAGCGACTCCAGCGACACCTGACGGCTCTGCACCTGATACACATCAACGTCGGCGCTCACCAGGGCGCGCACCAGCGCTGGCACCTCGTTGGGCGCCGCCTTCACATTGATCCAGTGCTGGTCGGGGCTGCTGGCGCTAAGGTTGGGGTGCTGGCGCAGGACCGCAAAGGCCCGCTCAAATGGGGCGGCCTCGATCGCGTAGCCGCCATCGCCGGCGGTCAGCTCGCTCACCTTGCCCTGCTTGATCATCACGCCGTGCTGGACAATCGCGACATCCGAGCAGACGTGCTCGACCTCGTGGAGCAGGTGGCTGGATAGGAAGACCGTGTGGCCCTCCTGGCCAAGCTGGATAATCATATTGCGCATATCGACCGTGCCTGACGGGTCGAGGCCGTTGGTCGGCTCGTCCAGAAAAATAATATCGGGATCGGTGAGCAGGGTCGCGGCGATGCCCAGACGCTGTTTCATGCCCAGCGAGTAGGTTTTGATCTTGTGGCCGCCGCGTCCGCTCAGCCCAACCCGATCGATCAGCTCGCCAAGGCGCTGTTTGGGCAGGTTGAGATTCGAGGAGCGCGCCAGCACCTCCAGGTTCTGCAGCCCAGTCAGGTAGGTGTAGAACGCTGGCGACTCAACAATCGCCCCAACCTTCGGCGCAATCGCCGAGCGCTCGCGCTGAATATCGTGGCCCAGCACCTGCGCCGTGCCAGCGGTTGGCTCGATCAGGCCCAGCAGCATGCGAATGGTCGTGGTTTTGCCCGCGCCGTTGGGCCCAAGAAAGCCATACACCGTCCCACGGGGAATATCGAGATTCAAATTGTTGACCGCGGTGACCTCTTTATACTTTTTGGTCAGGCCACGGGCGACAATCGCCATTCCTTGATCCATTCCAGAGCTCCTTACAATCACAGATACGTGTCCGACGCTGGGCGGCAGCCCCAAAGTTGCAGCGTGGCCCGGACTCTACTCGTCATCCAGCGGCACTAGGCGCTCGCGCAGGGCCATAATCGCGGCCTGGGTGCGGTCCTGCAGGTGCAGCTTGGACAAGATGTTACTGACGTGGGTTTTGACCGTGCGCTCGCCGATAATCAGGTGCTCGGCGATCTCGGCGTTGCTCATGCCGCGGGCGATACAGGTCAGCACATCTTTCTCGCGCTCGGTGAGCAGCCCCAGCGGCGACTGGCGAGCCCCATTGATCTCGCTCATCAGCCGCGCCGCCACCATCGAGTGCAGCGTCGCCTCGCCCCGGCGGGCCGCCCGGATCGCCGTCACCAGCGCGTCCGGCCCGACATCCTTGAGCAGATACGACAGCGCCCCGGCCTTGATCGCCGGGAAAATCCGCTCATCCTCGGAGTAGCTGGTCAGCACAATCACCTGGGTGTGTGGCGAGGCCGCCCGCACCTGGCGGGTCGCCTCCACCCCATCGATCCCCGGCATCAGCAGGTCCATCAGCACCACATCGGGCAGCGTGCTGGCCACCACGGTCACGCCCTGCTCGCCCGAGGCGGCCTCGCCAACAATCTCGATATCGGGCTGAGTATCCAGAAACGCCCGCAGTCCAACCCGCACCACCACATGGTCATCGATCAGCACCACCCGAATCTGCTCGGTCATAGAATTCTCCGTTCAAGGCTAGCGGCGCGGCGCTAGGGGTCAAATCCTGGCTTATTCGGCACACACACCTGCACCGTGGTGCCCTCGTTGGGCATCGAGGTAACCTGGCAGGTTCCGCCAACTGCGCTGGCCCGCTCGCCGATGCTGATCAGGCCGAGCGCGTGCGGCTTGCGCGGCGCGGCGGGGTCAAACCCGCGGCCCTGGTCGCGCACCTTGATGCAGGTCTGGCCCTCGGCGTACTCCAGCTGGACCACTGCCGCGTGGGCGCCGCTGTGTTTGGCGACATTGGCCAGCGCCTCCTGGGTAATCCGAAACAGCGCCTGCTCGTGATCGAGCGGGATCCGGCGCTCGCCAGTCACCTGGAGGTCGATCTGTAGGTCGAGCCGCCCGGAGGCCTCGTCGCGAAGCTGGCGCAGCGCCGGGGCCAGCCCCTGGTTGCCGAGCGCGGCCGGGCGCAGGGCAAAAATCAGGGCGCGGGTCTCGTGCAGGGCGCGCTGGGCCATCTGGCTAAGCTGATTCAGCTGAATCTGGGCTTTCTCAGGGTTGGTCAGCAGCAGATTCCGGGCGGCCGCCGCGAGCATCGTCACGCTAAACAGCTCCTGACTGACGCTGTCGTGCAGGTCGCGGGCCAGCCGATTGCGCTCCTCGATGGTCGCCAGCTGGGTGGCCTGCTCGGCCAGCGCGGCATTGTGGTCGGCAAACTGGCGCAGGGAGCGAATGTTGCTCTCCAGCTGATCGGCCATAGCGTTGAACTGCTGGCCGAGCTGGCCGATCTCATCGACCGAGCTATCGCTGACCCGCTGCGACAGATCGCCGTTCGCGATCACGGCGGTGGCGGCGGCCAGAGCTTTGAGCCGCCGCACCGGGTTGCGGGCCGCGAACCAGCCAAAGATCAGGCCGAAAAAGCTATTGATCAGCAGCGTCACCAGCGTTGACACCACCAGCAGAATCAGCACCTGTACGGCAACATCCTCCCGGCCAACGTCAAGCGGCCCGGTGCGAATATACAGCACCGCCTGAATCGAGCCATCGGCGCCGCGAATTGGCGCTGCCGCCGCCAGATTGTTGGTCGAGCGCAGCGTCGTTTGCTCCAGGCTGTCCTCGTTGCGCCCGGCCGCCTGCACCAGCGCCTGCGCGGTTGGAATCGTCGGGTCGGCCAGCGGCTGGCCGGGGACGAACACCGTTGGAAAGGTCCCCGCCAGCACCCGGCCCTGAGGATCGAGCAGCACAATCACGGCCACATTGTTGAGTGGTTCCGTCGGCGGGTCGGTGAAAAAATGGGGCGGCAGGGCTTTCAGCGCGTTCAGCTGCTGTAGCTCATCGAGCATAATCATGCCGCCCGATGTGCTTGAGGTGTTCAGCGTAATCTCAGTCAGCGGATCGACACTGGCGCCAAATGTATAGCGCAGCGCGGTTGCCAGCAGCGGCTGGGTTGGCTCGCTGGCGAACAGCGGCGCAAAGCCATCGGCATACTGCTGGGTGAGCGCCTGTAGCGTTGCGGCACTGACTTTGGGCGTGACGAGCGCCAGGAAGATAAACACAACAATATTCAGCCCAATGCTGATCAGCGCCGTCACCCACACATACGACCAGACCAGCTTCCAGCGCAAGGTCCCAAACCGTCGGCGTAATCGAGTCCGCATAGTCATCCTTCAGCCTGTTTGCGGCCTTGTCAGCCACGAGCGTTCGTTCAATGGCACTATAGCACGGGCGGAACGTTCTGATATCAGGAGCTTGTGCGTGCAGCAGCCTGTCAAAACACACCGCTCGCCTCATTCTAAAGAATGAGCTGGCGGGAGGCCCGACCGCGCCGCGGCGAATGTTCAGCGACGCAACCAACACCTGTTATAATGCCTAGTGCGCTTGCGCGCAGGGGCTAGCGGGCCGGGTTTAGGGCCAGTTCACGGCATACGTCGGGCTGGTCGGCGCCCTATCTAGCTCCTTGAATGATGCACTCGCACCAACCAATCCTGACTGAACGGACCTACGTTTTAGCTCGCGGAGCAGCGCAACAATGGCGTATTATCTTGAAGAACGCCCCGGTGGCCCGGCCCTGGCAGCCCGCCGCCCAACCATCAACGAGTTTTTTCTCTCGACCTACCAGACTGGCGCCTACGCCGGCTGTGAGATTGGCTGTCCCTACTGTGATGGCTGGTCGTTCAGCACCCGCCCATTCAACGAGGTCGTGCGGGCGTTTGTCGATCTCCCTGGTCGCTTCGCCGAGCATCTTTCGGCCCTGCCCAAAGGCGACCTGATCGCCTTCAACCTGGCCGACCCCTATCAACCAGCCGAAAAAACCTACCGCCTGACCCGCCAGATGCTGCAGGCATGCCAGATCGCCAAACAGCCTGTGCTGATTCAGACCAAAAGCCTGACCGTGATGGAAGATCTGAGCCTGCTCCAGCGCATGAACGAGGAGGGCCTGGCGATTGTCGTGTTCTCGCTGCTGACCGTCGATCCGCTGCTGTCGGAGAAGCTGGAGAGCAAAGCGCCGCCGCCCTCGGCCCGTCTCGATGCGCTTGCGACCCTCAAGCGGGCCGGCATTCCAACCGGCGTGGCCCTGATTCCGGTGATCCCCTACCTGACCGATACCGAGCGCCAGCTGCCCACCACGCTCAACGCGATCGCCCAGGTGATGCCCGATTTCGTGACCTGGGAGTATCTCTGGCAGCCCAACGAGCGCCATCGGCTGCGGATGGCCGAGCTGCTCTCGCGGCTGGGCAACTATCCCGCCGCCTACTATCGGGAGCTGTATGGCAGCGAGATGCAGCCGGGAATTGAGTATCGCCGGGAGATGAACCGCGATATTCTCGGGCGCTGCGAGCAGCTTGGGCTGAACCCGCGGGCGCCGCTGGAGCTGTATCGGCCGCATCTGTCGCCCGCCAACACGGCGGCGCTGCTGCTCAAACATCAGGCCTTTGTCGACCAGATCAAAGGCCGCGAGCTGCTGGCCAGCCGCCACGCCAATCTGGCCGAGGCGGTCTTCAAAGGCCAGGCCGATGAGCCGTCCCTGGCGGTCAGCCCACTGTGGCCAGCCCTGCGCGATATTCTTGGCTTCACCGAGAGCAGCGATCGCCTGGATACAATGATGCAGCGGGTCGGCGGCAAAAAGTAGCGCCCAAGTGCGAACCACGTTCAGTTCGCACACAGCCATAAAGCACGATAGCGCCACGATTGCGCCAGGTTTAGCTTGAAAAGTGCGGTTTACCATGAGTTATTACGGTACGTTGTTAATGTTGGCCGAGTATGCCGCCATCACCAGTATGGTTCTTTTGCTGACCACCATCAGCCTGAGCGGGTTTTTACTGCTGTTAATTAATTGCGGCGTTATGGCCC
>DAOTUS010000113.1:0-3091 GCA_034437415.1 Herpetosiphonaceae bacterium | reverse complement strand
GATCCGTTGGCTGACGACTCACGGTACACCTCCATGCTGGATACTGATAATGCTGGACAAAGCATAGCACAGGGTACGAACGAATGCCAATGGACATGGCAAGTGACCCACTAGTAGCTAGCAGCTAGTGAGAACGAGGGGTTAGTAGCTGGCAGCTGGTCGCTAGCAGCTAGTGAGAACGAGGGGCTGGCCGTTAGCGGCTGGCCCCTCGTAGATTTGTGGCTTGAATATGCTGCATAGGTGACGAGCGATCCCCCACTAGCTACCAGCTACTAGCCACTAGCTACTGACAGATCCCCCGACTCGCGCCGCCGCACCTCGGCGATTAGCTCGACCAGCGGGCGGGTCGCGCCGCTTGACCAGGCCGCCTGGCAGATCGATGGATCAAGCTGTGAGCGCACGAGCGCCAGCAGCTGATCGTGTTCGGCCTGCTCGGTTGGCGGCAGGGGCGCCCCAAACGCCTCGCGCAGGGCGGCGGCGGCGCCAAGCAGCGTCAGCGCCCACTCCGGCTCGACCAGCGTTGCCAGACCTTCCAGCCCAAAGGCCAGCCGCCGTTTTTCGCCCAGCCTCTGCGCGATGGCGATACTCTCGCAGAACACCTGCATGCCGCGCTCCGGCTCGCCGACGGCCCGCAGCACATAGCCCAGATCGGTGAGCGCCATCGCCAGGCCGATGTTATCGTGGACGGCCCGAAAAATTGCCACGCTCTCCTCCAGCCATGGGATCGCCAGCGCATAGCTGTGCTGCTTGTACGCGGCCATCGCGACAATATCCAGCGCATAGGCCGCGCCCATCGCATCGTTGTGGCTTCGGTGGATGGCGAGCCCTTCGTTGCCCAGCCGCAGCGTATCGGCATAGTCGCCCTGCCAGTAGGTCACAATACTGAGATTAATCAGCGAGTTGGCGACGGCGCGCGCATCGCCAGCGACATGGCGCAGCCGCAGACTCTCCTCGATCAGGCGCCGAGCGCAGGCATAGTCGCCCTGCTCTTTGGCCACCAGACCCATATTTTTCAGCACCTGGGCGGCCTCAAGCGGGTTGTTCAGGCTTTGGTACAACGCGAGGCTCTCGGTATAAAACACCAGCGCCTGATCGTACTCGCTGAGACACAGGGCGGCGCTGCCCAGATTGTACAGGGCGGCGGCAGTTCCCTGCGGATGGTTGTGGGCGCGACAGACGGCCAGGCTTTCCTCGGACAGCGCAATCGCCCGCTGATGATCGCCCTGCTGGATGGCCAGCAGCCCCGCCGCCGCCAGCGCCCTGGCCCGCACCAGCGCATCGCTGCCCCCGCGAGCCAGCAGATCCTCCAGCCAGCCCTGGCCTTCGCGGATATGGCCGCGGGCGTGGCAGAAGTGGAGCAGGTTGGCGGCCAGATCCAGCCCGGCGTCAATATGCTCCCCGGCGAACCAGCTGATCGTCGCCCGCAGATTATCCAGCTCCCGCTCCAGACAGTTGAACCACTCACGCTGCTGCGCCCCCTGGAGCTGCGGCGCGGCGGTGCGGGCCAGGGTGGCGAAGTAGTCGGCGTGGCGCTGGTGGAGCAGCGGCCCTTCGCCGAGGGCGTCCAGCCGCTCGGTGGCGTACTCGTGAATCATCTCCAGCATTGCAAAGCGCGGCTCGTCGGTGCCGTCGTCGACGTGATACAGCATGCTTTTATCGAGCAGCGAGGCGATGCAGTCGGCGACATCAATGCTGGCAGCGCTATCGCTGGCCACGGCCTCGGCGGCCGCGAGGGTGCAGCCACCAATAAAGATACTCAGGCGCACAAAAACCTGCTGCTCCTCGACCGTCAGCAGGCTGTAGCTCCAGTCAATCGCCGCCCGCAGGGTCTGGTGGCGGGTTGGCCGGTCGGCCTCTTTGCTGGTGAGCAGCGAGAGCCGCTTGCCCAGCCGCAGGGCCAGCTGCTGGGGCGACATCAGCTTAACCCGCACCGCGATCAGCTCAATCGCCAGCGGCAGGCCATCAAGGCGGGCGCAGATCACCCCAACAAACGCCGCGTTCTCGGCGGTCAGGCGAAACGTTGGCACGACCGCGCGGGCGCTGGCGACAAACAGCGCGACCGCGCTGTACTGCTCGAATGCCTCCCAGGTTGGGGCAAACTCCAGATTGGGCACACTCAGCGAGGGCACCGGGAATTGATGCTCGCCGCGCAGGCGCAGCACGGCCCGGCTGGTGACAATCACACTGAGGCGCGAACAGGCCGCCAGCAGCTCGGCGATCAGCGGCGTGGCTGGCAAAACGTGCTCGAAGTTATCCAGCACCAGCACAATCCGGCGCTCCTCGATCATCGTCTTGAGCTGCTCGATGGCTGAGGCCACGGTGCTCTCGCCGACGCCAAGCGCCTGCGCAATCGTCGTCGCCACCAGCGCGGGATCGCTGATCGGCGCCAGGGTGACGAAAAACACCTCCATCCTGGTGGTCTCCCGAATAACCGTCGCCGCCTGGATGGCCAGCCGGGTTTTGCCGATGCCAGGCGGGCCATATAGCGTCAGCAGCCGCACGCCGGCCTGGGTGATCTGCTGGCAGATCGACGCCACCTCGCGCTCGCGATCGATCAGCGGCGTGGCCTGGGCGGGAATCGTCGAGCGCGGCGGGGCCGCCGCCAGCGCTCTGGCGGCCGGCTTCTCGGTGGCGATCGGCGTCCGGGCCAGCCGCACAAAATCGGCCTGGTCCGCCTGGGCGATCTCCAGACACTCGGCCAGCCGCTCGGCGATCTCGCGGGACGGGCGCAGCACGCCAGCCTCGATCTTGCGAATGGTCGAAAGGGCATAGCCAACCTGTTCAGCCAGCAGTTCCTGGGTTAGGTCGAGGGTTTTGCGCTGCTGTTTCATCCAGTGGCCCAGCGATTGAGGTGCTGTCATAACAATCCTTTGTGGTGACGAGGTTGTACTGTCATTCGACAAACCGTTCAGAGCGATGGCTTTTAGGCTGCGGAGCACAGCAAAAATGACCTATTGCTGACGTAATACGCAATTGAACGAAGCGCTCCGGCGCAGGGAGTTTTCGTCCCGTTTGGTTCCATGCCGTTCCTGTGCATTGCTGGCACGATTCCTTCTGCTCATTGGTCATTGATCAACGAACAGGAGGCTCC
>DAOTUS010000112.1:0-13682 GCA_034437415.1 Herpetosiphonaceae bacterium | reverse complement strand
GACCGAGCGCAGGCGCAGCAGCACGCGGACGCGCTCCAGGCCGCGCTGTGTGCCGCCGAGGCGCAGGTCGCGGACGCCACCGCAACGCTCCAGCAGCTGCGAACCCAGCAGGATGCGGGGCCCAAAGCCAGGCGGATCTGGCCCACGCGCCGCCGATGTTTGAACTGGATAATCGCAAAGACCAGCTCATGACGATGTTCAAACTGTGTGCGGCGAATCTGGGGATGTGGACACGGGACACGTTTTTCCCGGCGGCGTCACCCGCAAGCGGGTCCCCGCCAGGCGGGCTGGGAGCGGCTGCGGCCTTTTTTTGATCTGCCGGGCACGATTGTGGTGGACGGGGATCGTACGGTGGTGACGTTCAGTGGGTTCAACGACCGCCCGCTGAATCGCGATCTGGCGGCAATCTGTGCGAAGGTGCGCGAGCGCCAACCCCGGCTGCCGGATGGGACGACCTTAATCTGCGAACTGGCCCAGCACCGGGGTCTCATGTCAGAGCGGTATTAGCCGTCCCACTGGCCTGAATCCCTGATTAGCCATTGCCGAGTGGATCGCCGAGGCAGCGCCGACAATGGCGAGAGGTTGGGTCTGGCTCACACTTCGCCCAGGCTACTGACCAACAATCTGCTGATATGCTTTTGGATCGGATGCGCCTTCGGTGACTAGAAGCATAATCGATGAGGCGGGCGTAAGCCGCAACCGCGCCTTAATTATTGATACGTCGTCTCGATCGAGTAGCGCCATAATGCCGGCCAACCCGGCTGCCCCGGTTTCACCGGCGACAATATCGACAGAGGCAAATACCCGCATTGCCTGCCGGGCATACTCATCATCGATCGTGACAAAAGCATCAACACCGTGCGCTATCCACGGCCAGGCGACCAGCGAGGGGGTGCCGCAGTTGAGTCCGGCCATGAGCGAGTCCTGGATCCCAGGCAGCGAAACAATCTGCCGGGCGATGATTGAGGTATAGAGGCAGGCTGCATTGCTCGGCTCGACCACCATGATGAGCGGCGCTGGCTGGTGGCTTTGAACGCGAAAGTGCTGAACCACTGCCGCAGCAAGCGCCCCTACGCCAGCCTGGACAACGACTACATCAGGCCAGGGCTGCTTGGCGCGTTCCAAGGCTGTGTCGATTTCGCTAAAGATCGTCTTGTAGCCTTCGATCACCCACTGCGGTATTTCTTCGTAGCCGGGCCAGGCAACATCACAGATAACCAGGCAGTCTGGCGCAGTGGTTGCGCTGGCGGCTCTGACGGCATCATCGTAGCTGCCATTGACAATAACGACGGCACTGCCCTCATCCCGCAGCGCTTGAATCCGGCTGGGAGCGGTGCCGGCGGGGACAAAAATGTTGGCTGCGCAGCCAAGAATACGGGCCATATAGGCAACAGCCCGGCCATGGTTCCCATCGGTGGCAGCGGCAAACGTTAGTGGCCTCAGGGGGCTAATCAGGGCAGCTAATTCATCAATAGTTGTCCAGGTCTGCAAATCCGGGCCACCCCGAGCTGAAAGAGCGCAATAGATTGCCCAGGAAGCACCCAGGATTTTGAAAGATGGCAACCCTAGCCGCGCTGATTCGTCCTTGACCCAGACTTTGCCGACATTCAAACGCTGGGCTAAGGCGGGCACATCAAGCAACGGCGTGGCGGCATAGTGGGGCAGACGGCAATGAAATGCCCGCGTATCGGCCACTGGTGGAATGATTAGAGGCTCCACCAGTGGATTAAATAACACTCGACTTGTTGGAGATGCAGCCATGGCTAACTCTTGGTCATACTGTTAGCCGGCAGAAAATCATCCAGGGTGATTCCCAGGTTTTGCGCAGCGGCGGCCTGAAGAACGAGCTGGCCTACCGCCAGATCCAGTACGCCTAAGCCAAATGGGCTAAACACACTGATACCGTGGTCGCTCCGCCGTGCTGGGAGGCGGCCACTGGTAATATCGGCCAAGGTGCAGCGAATAAAATCCCGCTGCCCGACCGTTTCGGCGGCCAGATGAATCGAGGTTTGTGCGCGACACACATGCTCCACATCGTCAACCACATTATCGCATTGAAGGATTGCGCTGGCGCTCAAGTCGCGCAGGGAGATATGCAGCAGCGTGCTACCAGGCTGGCACATGGTGAGATCGGTGATATATGGCTCGATGGCCGTCGTCGCAAACGATACCAGCGGCGCCTGGCGCAGCACTGCTGATGCGTCCGCGACCACCTGAACGGTGAGGGACTGATTGCGCTGCTGCCAGTGCTTGGCAAACTGGCGGGCCTGGGCCTCGTAGCTATCGTAGGCGACCAATGTGGTGACGCTGGGATAGGTCGCCAGCAAAAAGCGCGCAATCTCGTCATTGATCAGTCCGCACCCAATGAAGCCCAAGGTCGTTGGCTGGGTATCCGCATGCATGGAGCGGGCTCCCAGCGCCGCACTGGCCGCGGTGCGGGCGGCACTAATCAAGGACCCTTCGACAACTGCTTCCGGTAGCCCGGTAGCGACGGAGTTGAAAATCATGACCGCTGAGGCCCGGGGGATGTTTTGGTCGTGGTTGCTGGGAAACGAGGCGATCCATTTGATCCCAGCGAGATCAAATGAGTCGCCCAGATAGGCGGGCAGGGCAATAATGCGACTCCGCGGATCGTTGGGGAAGCGGAGAAAAACCGAATGTGGCAGCATGCTATCACCCTGCGCGTGCACTTCATAGGCGCGCTGAACGACATCGATTATCAGGTGTTCACGCCCGGCCAGCGCCTGGGTGACATCACTGCCCTTGAGGATTCGCAGTGGATTGATCATAAAATAACTCCTTGTTTTCGGTCCATAGATAGGCCACAGCGCCAAAGTGCTGTTCGATCCACACATCACAATAAAGCGTATCTAAGTAGCGTTCTCCACGATCGGGGAAAATCAGGACACAGGTTGAACCCGGCGGCAGCATGCCAGCGGTTTTCAAGAAGGCCGTGGTGACGGCGCCCGAGGAGCCACCGGCCAAAATTGCTTCGCGCTGGAGCAACTGATGACAGCCAACTACACACTCCAGATCATCAACGTGAATGCACTCGGCGCTCAGATCAGGCTGGAATAGCTCAGGTCGACGCGAGGCTCCGTGCCCAGGAATAAGGCGTTTCGCTGAGGGCTGCCCAAAAATAACACTTCCAACGGCATCAACGGCCATAATTCTGGTGCTGAGGCCGTGCTGCTGAATATACTCGCTGCAGCCACGGATAGTGCCACACGTGCTGACCGAGCAATACAGATAATCGATATTATTCTCCAACGCCTGGGCAATCTCCGCCATCGTCTGGTGGTGAGCCGCCGCATTCAGTGGGTTGGAGTATTGGTCTGGCCACCAGCTATCGGGAATGCTGTCCCGCAGCTGGCGAACCCGATCGATCCGCGCCTGGAGAAATTCGCCGGTGATCGGGTCGGGATCCGCCACGAGATCGATGGTGGCCCCATAGGCTTTAAGGATGGTGATATTCTGCTGGGTTGTTTTGGGATCGACCACACAGATGAAATTCAAGTTAAGGTATGAGCAGATCTGAGCCAACCCAATGCCCATATTCCCCGAGCTAGACTCGATAATGGTCGATCCTGGGGCAATCGTGCCACTGTGGAGCGCGCTGCTGAGAATATGAAAGGCGGCCCGGTCTTTGATACTGCCGCCTGGGTTAAATGCTTCTAGTTTCGCAAAAAGCCGTATATCGTGCTCAGGGGCCAGGCGGGTGAGCTCGACCAGGGGAGTGTTTCCTATCGTGGATACAATGCCTGTTTTCACGAGTCCTCCTTGATGAGATTCGTTGTCTTCTGATGGTGTTTGAGATTTACGCGCCGATATCTGACCGATGACCTGCGCGGAATTCCGACTGGCGAATCAATGCGGCTTGTTCGGCGATTGTTGGGCTGGCAAAGAGGGACGCAAGCGGTAGCCGCACCCCCAAGCGCTCGGCAATCCGACTCCTCAGGCGAATGGCTGTAATCGACGTGCCACCTAAATCGAAAAAATTGGTATGAATATCCAGTGCTGGCAGATCGAATACCTCCGCCCACACCCTGCTCAGCTGATCTTCAACCCAGTCGGAATCTTTGGGCTGGTATGGCGCGGCTCCTCCTGCGGGAATGACTGGGTCGGGCAAGGCGCGACGATCGGCTTTGCCGTTGATTGAAAGGGGCATTGCCGCCAGAATGCTGATGACACTTGGGAGCATATACGCAGGCAGATAGGCGCGGATATGCTGCCGTAAGCTCTGGCGGGTAGCGCCGCTGGCTGGTTTAAGCACAACATAGGCGGCCAGGTATTTTGTGCCGGTGTGGTCGGTCCGATCACAGACCACCACCGATTGCACATCGGGATGGTGGCTAAAGGCAACCTCGATCTCGCCAAGCTCTATCCGGTAGCCCTGGATTTTAACCTGAAAATCCTCACGTCCTAAGAACTCAATCCAGCCGTCTGGCGTATAGCGGCCCAGGTCGCCGGTTCGATAGATGGTCTCGCCTGTTTGAGGGTGGGTAAGGAAGCTGGCGCTGGTTTTGTGGGGGTCGTTCCAGTATCCCTGGGCCAGGCCAGCGCCGCCGATATACAGGCTCCCGGTCGCCCAATCTGGCCGCGGGTTGAGATCGGCATCGAGAACATGCCAGCTTTGATTGGCGAGCGGGTAGCCGTAGGGAATGCTGCGCCACTGCGGATCGATCTGGCTGATCGGGTAAAAAATCGACCAGATCGAAGCCTCAGTCGCACCGCCCAAGCTGATAATCTGCATATTGGGCCACAATGCCCAAATGCGCTCGGGCATATGGAGTGGAATCCAGTCGCCGCTGAGCCAGATCTGCCGCAGCGACGGCGGCGGCGCGATCGGGCGGGCTTCCAGGGCATTGAGCAGCAGATCAAGCAGCGCTGGCACCGAGTTCCAGATTGTGACTCCGGTGGTTTGAATCAGGCGCACCCAGGCGGCGGGATCGTGCAGATCTGCGGCGGAGGGCATGACAATACTTCCGCCGGCGGCCAGCATGCCAAAAATATCAAAGACCGAGAGATCAAACGTCAATGCCGACAAGGCCAAAATGCGATCGTTGGCGGCGATCTCGAAGCGGGCATTCATATCGAGAATGGTGTTAACCGCGCCCCGATGATCGATCATCACCCCTTTGGGCTGGCCGGTTGAGCCCGAGGTATAGATGATATAGGCCAGGTCGGTCGGCTGCGTAGTAGGGGTGTTCAGCGGACCATCAGCCGGATTCAGGGCGGCGTGATCGACCAGGATTCGCTGAACGGTTGGCGGCCAGTCCACCTGGCGGTCGACCAACGCCTGGGTCAGGACATAGGTGATCCCTGCATTGGCGAGCAGAATCTGCAGGCGCATCGGCGGCAGCCCTGGCTCGATTGGCACATAGGCTGCCCCAAGGGAGTGCACCGCCAGTACGGCGACTACCTGCTCCCAGCCTTTCTCCATCACCACAGCGATCTGCGTGCGGGGCTGCGCTCCGGCGTGCTGCAGCTGGGCTGCCAGCGTGATCGCCCGCTGCTGGACCGCTTGGTAGGTCAGGCTGTCCTCGGCGGTAATCACGCAGACGTGATCTGGCTGGGCCAGGGCCTGGTTGGCGGCAAGCTCGTGGAGCAAGGCGGCGCTGAATCGGCCAGCGCTCGCATTGGCCTGGCTGCGCCGCAGCCGCTGAGCGGCAGGCACAATTCCCTGATCGGCCTGCTCCCACAGCGCGGGACTGGCGCTGAGATTGTGCAGTAGGGTCGCGTAGGCGGCAAACATGGTGCTGATTAGATCCGCCGGAAACAACGAATCGATGGCATCCCAGGTGTACACCAGCCCGCCATCCTCCTCGAAAATCTGATGGTCGAGCCATACCTGGGGGGTGTGGATGCTCGATGCAACTTCGCCAACCTGTAGATCGGCAGGGATCGGCGGGCGCTGCCCGATCGGCACGTTCAGCATGCTGGCAAAAACGACCGGCATCGCTGGGTGGGCGCTGACACCTTGCGCTCGGGCCAATTCCCGGCTCACCATAATGCCGGTCATCAGCGTGTGGTCCAGATCGCTCCACAGCTGCGCTTGCAGCCGCTTAACCTGCGTGATAAACGGCGCGGCGCCCTGCTGCTGAATCTCAAGCATCAGCGTGCTGCTGAAGTTGCCGACCGCCGCCCCCACTTCCGGGTGGATCTCCAGTCGATGAGCCTGGAGCACATTCAGCGTGAAATGGGGGCTGCTGCTCCAGGTGGCGAGGATTGCGCTGTAGACCGCGCACAGCGCCGCATTGACCGTCACGCCATGCTGGCTGGCGGTCGCCTGAAAGCGTTGCCACAGGGCTGGCTCCAGCCGCCCCCGGCGCCGGGTAAACTGCGGGTTAGCCATCTGGGCAGGGTTGATTCTGAGCGGCAGCTGCGGGGCGGGCGGCAGCGTTTTTATCCGGCCCAGCCAGTAGGCTCGGGCGCGTTCGGACTGGGCAGTTGTCTGAAGCTGCTGGACGGTCGTGACATAATCGCGAAAGGTTAGCTCCAGCGGGGCCAGGCTGATGCCCTGATAAAGCCCGAGCAAGTCCTGTCCAAAGATTGCCATGCTCCAGCCATCGCAGATCAGCAGGGCAATTTTCCACTGGAGCCGCAGTCGATTGCCTGGCAGTCGATAGGCCTGGATCCTGAACAGCGGCCACTCATCAGTGCGCAGGGGCTGGAGTCTAAGCTCGTCGGCGCTAGCGAGCAGGGTTTGGGCGATCGCTGGGGCGCTCAGATGACTTAAATCGACCAGCGGAAGCGGGAATGGCGGAACCGTCGCCAGGACTTGTTGCCAGCCATCGGGCCTGATCACGGCCCGCAGCATATCGTGGCGGGCGATCAGCTGCTGAAAAGCGCCCTCCAGGCGGCTTATGTCAAATCCCTCCAAGGCTAGCTCCTGGTAGATCTGCCCGGTGACATTTCCCAGGTCAAAAAGGTCGGTCTGCCCGACCCAGTAGGCTTGCTGTAGATCGGTCAATGCAAAGCGATCATAGCGCTGCTCTGGCGCTGAGTGCAGCGCTGGCAGGGCGGCCAGTTCGGTTTGGCTGGCGCGAGTCGCCTCGACCAGCGCCGCAATGGTTGGGCTGGCAAAAAGCGACCGCAAGGCCACATCTATCCCCAGCGCGGCCCGCATCCGGGCTACCAGATGGGCGGCTAACAACGAATGCCCGCCCAATCTAAAGAAATTGTCGTGAAGGCCGACTTTGGGGATATTCAGGACACTCATCCAGACGTCGGCAATCTGCCGCTCGAGGAGGGTTTGCGGCGCCACAAAGGCCGCTTCGGGATTATGGATCACAGAGGGTGATGGTAGCTGGGAGCGGTTCAGCTTGCCATTTGGCGTCAGCGGCAGTCGATCAAGAACCATCACCAGATCCGGAACCATATACTCTGGCAGCCGCTCACCGACAAACCAGCGTAGCGACTGCTTGCTCGGCCCTGGCTGGGAAGCCACCACGTACGCCACGAGCTGCAGCTGATTCGCCGGGTTTTTATGCGCAACCACAACGCTGGCCTGGATGTCCGGATGCTGGTTTAGGGTTGTTTCAATTTCACCAAGCTCGATCCGAAAGCCGCGGATTTTAACCTGATGGTCGAGCCGACCTAAAAACTCCAGGGTTCCATCGGCGCGAAAGCGGGCCAGATCGCCAGTTTTATACATCCTCGAGCCAGGGCTAGCCGCAAATGGGTTCGGTCGAAATGCGAGGCTGGTTCGCAGCGGATCGTGGAGATACCCACGACCTACGCCAGCCCCGCTGATATACAGCTCGCCGGCTACGCCAACTGGAACTGGCTGGAACTGCGGATCGAGAACATACACCTGCGTATTGATCAGCGGAGCGCCAATGGTAACAATCGCCATTGCGGGGGTAAGCCGATCGAGAGACTCGATCGAATAGTGACATTGATCATCGGAGCATTCGGTGGCCCCATAGGTATTAAGCACGGGAATGGCCGGATAGGCTCGCAGCCAGCGCTGGGTCAGATCAAAGGGCAAGGCCTCACCGGTCGGAACCAGCCAGCGGAGCGCCGGCAGGTCGGGCAAACCCTGCCCAAGCACATCGAGCAGCGCCCGTAACATCGAAGGAACCACTTGGAGCACCGAGATTTTGCTCGCGGCAACATACGCTAGCAGGCGTTCGGGGTCGTGGGCTATGACGTCTGGAATAATATGCACCTCGCCGCCAACCGTGAGGGCGCTCAGAAACTGCCAGACGGAGATATCAAAGGTCTGGGGGCCGTTCTGGGCGACGCGGTCGGCGGCGGTTAGCCCAAGATCCTGGATTTTGGCAGTCAGATGGTTGAGCATCCCGGCGTGCTGAACCATGGCCCCTTTTGGTATGCCGGTCGAGCCGGACGTAAAGATAACATAGGCCAGATTGTGGGGATGATGGCGCACCGGCAGGGCTGTGGTCGCGGCGGGTTGCTCCAGCCAATCCTCGAGAATCAGTATCTGCGGCCGCGCCGCACTGGGAACCTCGGCCAGAACTGGCGTAAGGCTGCGGGTGTGCTCGCGTGAAACCAACAGGTATGGGCTCTGACTTTGCGCGATCATCTGGCGCATCCGCTGAGGTGGCGCATGTGGGTTAAGCGGCAGATACGCCCCGCCAGCTTTCAGCACAGCAATGATTGCGGTCAAGAATACAAGGCTGCGATCTGCGAGCAGCACCACCAGTGTCTCTGGCCCAACCCCGGCATCGACTAAGTGCTGAGCGAGCCGATTTGACTGGACATCGAGCTCGTGGTAGGTCAGGCGCTCGTTGCCGCATACGGCCGCAATGGCATTGGGCGTATGGGCAACCTGTCCAGCAAAGCGGGTAGGCCAGTCCAGGTCGGGGTTGAATGGCTGGGCCGTACTGTTCCAGCGCGCAAATTGTGCGCGCTCTGGCGGCGTGAGCAGGCCAAGCGTCGCGATCGGCTGCGCGATTGGACTCAGCAGCTGCTCCAGAACCAGCTGGTAATGGCCGATCAGCCGCTCGATCGTGGCGCGATCAAACAACCCCGCGTGATACTCAACTGCTATGGCCAGCTGATCGTCCTGCTCGCTCACCTCTAGCGTCAGATCGAACTCGGTTATCCACTTTGGGGCCGCCAGCTGGGTCGCCTTGAGCCCTGGCAGGCTGATCTCCAGGCCGGGCGTATTTTGGAACACAAAGAGCACATTGCACAAGGCCAGCCGGATCAGATCGCGCTCCGGCTGGATCGCCTCAATCAGCAACTCGATCGGTAGATCCTGGTGCTCGAAAGCCTGGCGCAGCATGGTTTGGACCTGCTTGATGGCCGCATGCGTACTGAGCGTGGCGTCCAGATCGGTGCGCAGGACGAGCAGATTGATCAGGATGCCAATGAGGGGCTCGAACTCAGGGCGCTGGCGGTTGGCAATCAGCGTGCCAACCACCACATCGCTTTGATTGGTATAGCGCAGGAGCAGGATTTTAAAGGCGGTCAGCAGAGTCACATAGTCGGTCACATGGTGCGACGCGCTGAAGGCTCTCAGCTGGGCTGTCAGCGGAGCTGGGAGCGGCGCTGACAGCCAAAGCTTGCGCGGCTGAAGCTCTGGCGGGCGCGGGTGATCGAACGGCAGCGCCAGCAGCGGGGGCAGATTGCGCAGCTGCCGGCACCAGTAATCCAGGTCGCGCCGCTGCTCGGCAGTGTCGCGCTGGGCCGCCTGCCACAGGGTGAAGTCGGCATATTGAATCGGCAGCGCCGGAAGATCGATCGCCGCACCGCTGGCATGGCTCGCATAGGCCGCCGCTAGCTCGTGCAGAAACACCCCCCACGACCAGCCGTCGGTCATAATGTGGTGCATCGTCAGAATTAACACATGGTCGTCGGGCGCGAGCGCTATCAGGTACGCCCGCCACGCTGGATCCTGGCTCAGATTGAAGGGCCGCTCGGCCTCACGCCAAATCTGGCTATGGATCCATTCATCAAGCGCGTCAGTCTCGATGCGATCAACGCTGGTGCTGACGAAGGGGCAGGGTGGCGCCGCATGGATATACTGATGCGGCACGCCATCGATCACCCGAAATGATGTGCGGAGCATCTCATGGCGGGCGCTGATTGTCTCAAGGGCTGCCAGCAAGGCGGGACCGCTCAGCGCGCCCGCCAGGCGCATGGCATTGGTCACGTGATAGGCCGCACTCCCAGGCGCCAGCTGGTCGAAAAACCAGATCCGCTGCTGGGCACACGACAGGGGCAACGTGGGGCTGGTGGAGTGGGGAATCGGGGACTGGGCGGGCTGCTGACGGCGCTGGTTAAGTCGTTCTTCCAACAACAATCGCTGCTGGGGCAAGAGCTGGGATCGCCGCCGTTCAAGCTCATCGCGTACGTTGTTCTGATCAGATCCCATATCAATTCCTACAAGATGATCGTCACGCCCAGCAGCCGGTATGGTAGATAATCCATCCTGAATTGAACCGCAACCGCCGCAAAGAATAGCCCGATTATCCTTTGTGGCGGTTGCGGTTAGTTGTGATGTTCTACGGAGGATTGTTAATCGAGCGAAGGCCTGCGCCGATTACGGCATTTGAATGCGGACCGACATTCCCCAGCGAACAGCGGTATCCGCCGGGATTGTAATATCCAGCAGCAGGGTGTAGTTAACCACTCCCCGCTCAATGGTTGGCTGGGGCTCAATCTGGGCTATCGTCGCGGTGAACTGGCGCTCCTGAAAGGCATCGATGGTAACCGTCAAGGTCTGGCCAGGCGTTAATCGGCCAACATCAAGCTCGCTCAGGTCATCGGTTTTAATCCGCCACTGATCGGCCTGGGGCTGTTGGCCGAGAATGGCGACCGCTTGGCCGGCCTGAACCTGCTCGCCGCTGAGAACCAGATGCTGACCAAGCAGCCCGCCAATGGGCGCGTTCAGCGTGGCCTGCTGAAGCAGCAGCGCTGCCGCCGACTGTTTGACGTTGGCCAGCTCTAAAGCTGCGACCGCCTCATCGATTTGCGCGTTTGACAGGGCGTTGGGGGTTGGGGTTGGGAGCGGCTCGGCGGCATCCAGGTCGTTACCCTGGGCCACCGCAGCGCTAACACGCACCCGCTCAAGGGTCGCGGTAGCTTGATTCACCGCCGCGTCGGCCTCCGCAATCTGGAGCTCAAGAAACCTTGTGTCCAGGCGAGCGAGCGGCTGGCCCGCCGTGATCACCGTGCCCGGCTCAACCAGCCACTCGGTGATCTGCCCATCGATCGGAAAGCCCAGCTTAACCTCGGCGAAGGGCACAATCCGTCCATTCACCAGATTGGGCGGCGCACTCTCAGCGCTAACGACCAGGGGCGCCGACTCTGCGGTTTCTCCACAGCCAACCAGGATCAACATCAGGGCAAAAAGCCAAAACCGACGGGTCATATCACAGATTCTCCATAGATAGCATAATGAGAGGCGGTGTGTAATCTGGCCGGCGTCATGGGTGATCCGGGCTGTACAGCGGATTAAGACCGTCGTGGACAACCACCCCATCGCGCAGTTCAATCGCCCGATTCGCAAACCGCGACATTGTATCATCATGGGTTACCATAATGACCGTACGATCCTCACGATGTTCCGCCAGCAGGCGCATAACATCCATCCCCGCTTCGGTGTTGAGCGAGGCGGTTGGCTCATCAGCAAAAATAACCTGGGGGTTGTGGACCAGGGCGCGGGCGACGGCGACCCGTTGGCGCTGACCGCCTGAGATCTGGTGCGGCAAGCGTTTGGCGCATTGGTCGATTCCCAGGGTTTTCAAGAGCTTGAGCGCGCGGGTGCGGTAGGTTGTGGTTAATTGCGGAGCCGCAACCAGAATGTTCTCCAGCACAGTCAGATAGTTGATCAGAAAGTGAAATTGAAAGATAAATCCAAAGTGCAGGCGCCGGAGCCGGGTGAGCTGGTCGGCTGACTCAACCCCATAGCGATGCTCGCCGAAGCGGATCTCCCCAGATGTTGCGGCCCGTAAGGCGCTCAGGATATACAGCATGCTGCTCTTGCCGCTGCCGCTCGGGCCACGGAGAACCACAAACTCACCCTGGTCAATGGTGAGCGTCACATCGCGCAGGGCACGGTGCTCGCTATCGCCGCTGCGATACACTAGATTGACTCGATCGACTTCGAGCATTTAAGCATCCCTTTCGCTTGCGTATGGCATTTAGTCACGTTGTTCGATAATGCTTACGGCGTCAAGCCGGGTCAGCTGCCAAAATATCGTCAGAAAACAGCTTATCCCACCGAGGATCGCAACCGGCGCCATATACAGCATCATATGGGGGGTGAGCGCGGTAAGCTTAACTCCCTGGTCGGCAAAGAGAGTCGTATTGGCGATGCGGCACACGCCCTCAGCCATCCCAAGCCCCACGATCCAGGCGATCACAATCATCGAGAGCGTCTCTAGGCCGGCGCGCCGGAGCAGAAAGCCACGGGTTTTGCCAAGCGCTAAAAGCACCCCAAACTCGCCTGTCCGCCGGATAAAATACACATAGTTCAGCAGCCCGACCGCCAGCGACAGCACTGTCACAATCGTCAACACCAGCACAACCAGGATTGCGCTCAGGCTGGCTGTGAAATCGCCAATAAACTCCGACTGCGTCCCAAAGCTGCGGACGACAAACTGTTTTTCGGGCAAGGTGGCCAGGGTGGCTTCAAGGTTTGAATATCCGCGGGCGCTCGTCTCCTGCGCCTGTGGAAAAACCAGCCAGCCGTAATCAAGATGCGATTCTTGATGGATCGGGCTGTTGCGAAATAAATATTCGCGGTTCAGAATGCTCATTGGGGCCGGGCCGTCGATCAGGCCAACCAGAACAAACGGCTCGTTCAGCTGCTCGTACTGCGTATTGGGATCGACGGTGTCGCCAATGGCGAGCTGCCGTCGCTGCGCAATCGGCGCATACATCGTGATCTCGGCCTGGTATGGCGAGGGCAGGCGCCCGGCAACCAGGCGATTCCCCAGCCGATCCAGCACCGGCTGGATATCGGCCCCGGCCAGCCCTAAGACATTGGTGGCGCCAGGGGTTTCGCCGACAATCGATGGCCAGGTTGTCCACTGGAAAGCGACCGGGTACGCGCCGGCATTGCCTTCTAGCTGGCGAATACGGGCGGCGTCAATGGTTGTGTAGCCTTCGCGCCCATTGGGCCAAACCAGCGCAACTCGCTCGAAAAAGCCTAAAACTTTCGTCGGAGCGGTCGTAATTTCATCAACAATGACAACTGGTAACGCAACGCCAAAAAAAGACAGAATAAGGATAATCATTATCGGCATAATGCGTCGAGGATTACGCCGGTAGTAAAGAAGCAATGACAGCGGATTTGGTATGCGGCGGTCAGGAACTGTCGAAGAAGGAATAACCAGATCGCGTTGAGTAGACATAGTAATACCAAACCTCGCTCGATTAAGCGATATTGAAAATAATTTTAGGCTGCAATTTAGGCTGAATGGTTAGAGCCGGGCAGACTATAACCGATGTTATATTGGATTGCAAATGTTTATTCTGAGCGGCATGCTGCTCGGAGGCGGCCTAAATCGAGGCTTTAGGGGGTAGTTTATACCATTCAGCATTGAATATGACGCATAATCGCGCTTCCATACCAGGGCATGTGCAAAGTCAGCCCTCTCCCCCGCTGCTGCGGCAGCGGCCCCTCTCGGGGTGCCCTTTGGGCCTCGCGGGAGAGGGGCGGTGGCCCGCGTGATCATACGCCGATCCCGCGACTTTGCCCA
>DAOTUS010000111.1:0-2866 GCA_034437415.1 Herpetosiphonaceae bacterium | reverse complement strand
AAAACCAAAAAAAACGGGAACAGTAGCGCTCATTCATGCTAAAGATACGTACTTGATCGCCCAGCATTGGGCTTTTTTGCTCAAAAATGGACACAATAAATTTAGATGCAATTGCCCTGAATTCTTGTGCGGCGCTTATTGACAGAAGTACGCACCTGTGGCAACCTACTTCACGCGGACGGCGGGCAGCGATACGGAGCGAAAAGATCAGACCGCCTTAAACACTTGAAATGCTCTATCTTTTAGGAACAAAGACCATGGCAGGAAAACTAGTGATCGTTGAGTCGCCTGCAAAGGCGAAGACAATTCAAAAATATTTAGGCACCGGCTACCGAGTCACGGCCAGCATGGGCCATGTCCGCGATTTGCCCAAAAGCAAAATTGGCGTTGATATCGATCACGATTTCGCACCCGCCTATGAGATCAGCGAGGGCAAAGAGAAAATCATTGCCGAGCTGAGACGCGAGGTCAAAGCCGCCGATGTCGTCTATCTGGCGACCGACCCCGACCGCGAGGGCGAGGCGATCGCCTGGCATATTTTGCAGGCGATCAACGTCGGCAAGCGCAAGCCGGTCTACCGGGTCACCTTCAACCAGATCACCAAAGACGCGGTGAAGGCGGCGATCGCCAGCCCGCGTGAGATCGATGTCAACCTCGTCGATGCCCAGCAGGCCCGGCGCGTGCTCGATCGGCTGGTCGGCTACAAGCTCTCGCCGCTGCTGTGGGACAAGGTCCGCCGGGGCCTCTCGGCCGGGCGGGTGCAGTCGGTGGCGGTGCGGATCGTCGTCGAGCGCGAGCGTGAGATCGAGGCCTTCGTGACCCAGGAATACTGGTCGATCGAGGCCGATCTGTTCAAGCAGGGCAGCGCCAGCCCGCGCAAGGCCGAGATCTTTCGGGCCGTGCTGGTGGCCCGCGCCGGCAAGAAGCTGGATAAATTCGCCATCCCGGCCAAAGCGGCCGCCGACACCATTCTGAACGATCTCGATACGGCCAGCTACATTGTTGGGCCGATCACGCGCAAGGACAAGCGGCGCACGGCGGCCCCGCCCTTCATCACCAGCACCCTGCAGCAGGAGGCCAGCCGCAAGCTGGGCTTCAGCGCCAAGCGCACGATGCAGGTGGCCCAGAAGCTCTACGAGGGCATTAATATCGGTGGCAGCGACGGCTCGATCGGCCTGATCACCTATATGCGAACCGACTCGACCGCGATCTCCCGCGAGGCCCAGCTTGAGGCCCGCGAGGTGATCGAGCAGCAGTACGGCAAAGAGTATCTGCCGGCCCAGCCTCCCGTCTACAAAACCAAGGCCAAAGGCGCCCAGGAGGCCCACGAGGCCATCCGCCCGACCTCGGCGGCCCGGCTGCCCGACGCGATCAAGGCCAAGCTCGGCCGCGACGAGGCCCGGCTCTACGATCTGGTCTGGAAGCGCTTTATGGCCTCGCAGATGGCGCCCGCCGTGTTCGACAGCACCAGCGTCGACATTGGTGCCGGCCGCGGCATCACCAGCGCCGCCGGAGCGCCCTACACCTTCCGGGCGACCGGCTCGGTGCTGCGCTTCCCCGGCTTTCTGGCGGTCTACAACGTCGGGCTGGACGAGGGCGAGGAGGAGGAGGATAAAGAGGCCTTGCTCCCGCCGCTGACCGAAAATCAGCCCCTGAGCCTGCACGACCTGTTTGGCCAGCAGCACTTCACCACGCCGCCGCCGCGCTACACCGAGGCCACGCTGGTCAAGGAGCTGGAGAAGCTCGGCATCGGCCGCCCCTCAACCTACGCGCCCACCATCTCGACGATTGTGGCCCGCGAGTACGTCGAGGCGGTCGATAAGAAGCTGTTGCCGACCACGCTCGGCACAATCGTCACCGACCTGCTGGTGACCCACTTCAGCGACATCGTCGACTACAGCTTCACCTCGGATATGGAGCAGCGCCTCGACGATATCGCCGATGGCCAGCGCAAGTGGGTGCCGGTGCTGCGCGAGTTCTACGGCCCATTCGAGGCCCGGATCAAAGCCGCGACGCTGGAGATGCGCGACGTGAAGCGCGAAGAGGTCAAGACCGACCTCAGCTGCCCCGAGAGCGGCGATCCGCTGGTGATTAAGTTCGGGCGCAACGGCGAGTTTCTGGCCTGCTCACGCTACCCCGAGTGCGGCTGGACCGGCGACCTGGAGCGCGATGGCGAGGGCGGGCTGCACATTGCCGTTGCCCCAACCGTCGAGGGCGACACCAGCTGTCCGGTCTGCACCGAGCCGATGAGCCTGAAGAAAGGCCGCTTCGGGCCGTTCCTGGCCTGCAACAACTACCCGAAGTGCAAGGGCATCCGCAAGGTCCGCGCCGATGGCAGCCGCTTTATCGTGGTGCCGCCGCCGAAGCCCACCGATGAGCTGTGCCCGAAGTGCGGCAAGCCGATGGTGCAGAAGGAGGGCAAGTACGGCCCGTTCCTGTCGTGCACCGGCTACCCGACCTGCCGGGCGATTGTGCGGATCACGCCCGCCGACGCGCCGACCTGTCCCGACTGTGGGATTGGCAAGGTCGGGCCGAAGCGCGGCAAGGCCGGGCGGGTCTTCTACTCGTGCTCGCGCTACCCCGAGTGTACCTATGCCTCGAACACGCCGCCGGTCGTCGAGGCCGAGCTGGTCCAATAGTTCGCTACATTAAAGGATAGCAGTTATGCAACCTAAAATCCGTGCAATAGATCTGTTCTGTGGTGCTGGAGGAAGCAGTACCGGAGCATCAAACGCTGGTATAGAAATTGGGCTCTTTAGGAACTGCCGTGGGCACCACTAAATAGCGGATTGCCGCCATGGGCTGAAGCGACGATATCCATCGAAATCAAGGGTCAGCCGCTGAAACAACCGACTCACGTTCTGCA
>DAOTUS010000110.1:0-1993 GCA_034437415.1 Herpetosiphonaceae bacterium | reverse complement strand
GCCCACTGCAGCGCGGCCTTGACCCCGCCGAACATTCCGGCGCCCGGCTACAAAATGTGGTGGTGCCCCACTGGGACGATGCTGAGGCGGCGATCAATGAGCTCAAGCGCACCGACGCTGGCCGGGCGACCTTTCTCCCGCTGGATACGCTGCGCAGCGGCCGCGCCGGCCGGACGCCGACGGGCGCCGGGATCATCGGCGTCGCCAGCGCGCTGGTCAGCTATGCCGAGCGCTTCGAGCGCGTCGTGACCCATCTGCTTGGCCGCACGCTGGTGGTCGAGGATCTGGCGACGGCGCGACGGGTGGTGCGCGATCTCGAGGGCGGCTGGTCGATTGTTACCCTCGGCGGCGAGCAGGTTGGCTCGGCGGGCGCAGTCACCGGCGGCGCCCGCACTCGCGAGGCCGGGACCGGTGCCCTGCGGCGTGAGCGTGAGCTGCGCGAGCTGCCCGCCCAGCTGGCCCAGGCCCAGACCAGGCTGGCCGAGCGTGAGCAGTCCCTGCAGCAGGCGGTCAGCGCCATCGCCGAGGCCGAGCAGGCGGTGCGCGAGGCCGATCAGCGGCGCCGTGCCGCCCGGCAGACCAGCGAGCAGGCCCGCGATCTGGTCGCCCAGCGCAGCCGCGCCCGTGAGCGGGCCGCGCAGGAGCTGGGCTGGCATCGCTCGCTGGTCGAGACCGGGCAGCGCGAGCAGGCCACGCTCGCCGAGCAGCGCACCAGCCTTCAGCAGACGATCGCCAGCGCCGCCGACGCGGTCGTCGCAGTCGAGGAGACGGTGCTGGCGGCGCGCGAGGCAGCGACCAGCGCCAGCGCGGCCGGCCGAATTGGCGAGGAGCGGCTGGCGGTGGCTCGGGCAGCCATCGGCGCTGGCGAGGCGGCGCTGCGGGCCGCGCTGGAGGCCGAGCGCACCCAGCGGGCCGCTGTCGAGCGCCTCCAGCACACCGAGCGCGATCTGACCAGCCGCGTGGCCGAGGTTGGGTCGCAGCGCCAGGCATTGACGGCCCAGTTGGGCGTGCTCGCCACGCTGCGCAGCGATCGGCAGTCCCAGCACCAGGCCGCAGCGACCGCCCGCGAGCCGCTGGCCAGCCGCCTGCAGGCCGCCAGCGCCGCCAGCGCCAGCGCCGAGATCGCCGAGCGCGAGCTGGCCCAGCAGGTGCTGGCGGTCCAGACCGCGGCCGGGCGGGCTGAGACCGCGCTGGCCCAGGCCCAGGCCCGCCACGAGCAGCTCTGGGAGCGCTGCGCCGAAGAAAACATTGATATCGAACAGATCGCCAGCCAGCCGCCCGAGGACGATCCGGCCGCGAGCCTGCCAGCCGATCAGATCGAGCAGCTGCGGGCGGAATTGCGCCGGATGGGCACGATCAACCCGCTGGCGCCGACCGAGTACGCCGAGCTGGCCGAGCGCCACAGCTTCCTGACCGCCCAGGTCGACGACGTGCGCCGGGCCGCCAACGGTCTGCGCGAGCTGATCGCCGAGCTTGAGGAGGCGATGAACGCCCGCTTCGCCCAGACGTTCGCCGCCGTCGCCGAGGAGTTTGCGCTGGCCTTCAGCCGCCTGTTCGGCGGCGGCACCGCCCAGCTGGTCCTCAACGACCCCGAGAGCGGCGAGGGCGGCATCGAGATTGTCGCCCAGCCGCCGGGGAAGCGCCGCCAGCCGCTGTCGCTGCTCTCCGGCGGCGAGCGCTCGCTGACCGCCGTGGCGCTGCTGGTGGCGCTGCTCAAGGTCAACCCCACGCCGTTCTGTGTGATGGACGAGGTCGATGCGGCGCTCGATGAGGCCAACGTGGTGCGGCTGCGCGAGCTGCTGCTGGAGATGAGCGCCCGCACCCAGTTTGTACTGGTGACCCATAATCGCGGCACGGTCGAGGTCGCCGCCACGCTCTATGGCGTGACCATGAACCCCGACGGGGCCTCCAAAGTCCTCTCGCTGCACCTCGATGAGCTGGTCGAGGATGCCAACGGCGGCATCAGGGTGCTGGCGTAGGGGCTGGGGATCGG
>DAOTUS010000109.1:0-7796 GCA_034437415.1 Herpetosiphonaceae bacterium | reverse complement strand
CCGCCAAAGAACTGATTGACAATTTTATCCCTCGCGACCGGATCCCCCATCTGCGCAATCTCGGCCTGCTGAAAATTGATGCCACCCGACTGATTGTTCTGGGTAAAATCACCGCCGGTGGTGTTGCCAATCGCGGCAGTGGCATCGGTGATGGCGTTGGCGTCACCAACCGTCGCCGCTGCGGGGCTGGCAGTGTTCGTGGGTCTGTCCGGTGCTGAGGGCGCTGGTGGCAGCGCGGCAAGTTCGGACTGCAACCAGGCCCGCACGGGGTCGGGGGTGGCAGGGTCATCGATTTTGCGCTGGTATTCGGCGCGAAGTTCATCGCTCATCAGGATCTCCCACTCTGGTGGAGCGCGGTGACGCTCGCACCTAGTCGAGCGCTATCGGCCTGTTACCACCATTCATGTAATTAACAACGCTTACAAATTTTTTCATGAAAACGGAATTTTCTCGCCTTCACCAGCCTATGGTAGCGGACCTTCGGGTCTAGTTACAAGCCCCGCCCCTTGGGTCGGGGACGTTGACTCATTGAAACCTTTTACAGCACACGATGCCAAGACCTCGTTGATGCGGGCGTGGTCATGAGATGGCAGAAATACGCGTGCAAAAATGCGGCTTAATACGGTATTTAGGCCGTCACAATGCAGTATTCTCTTCTGCCATGACAACGACAGCTCGGCGTCACCCATGCTATGGCATAGCCTGAAGGCACGTTGGAGGTCGAGTATCCGATCGATCTGGCCGAACTCCGTCACCAGCGGGCGATGCCGCCAGTCGTCGATAACGAGCGGCACCGGTGGTCAGGTGATCCAGGGTGCGCGGGCCTGCTTCTCGGCCTGCTTGGTGGCCTCACGCTGGGCCGCGACCTGGCTCGGCCGCAGTTTGGGTGTGCGGCGCTTCCGGTGGCAGGCCGGGCAGAGGCCGCGGCTGACGTGTTCGGGCGTGAACAGAATCGCCGGGCAGCGGGTGCAGCCGCGCTCAAGCGTCCGGGCTTCTTTCGCGCAGCTCCGGCAGCCGTCGTCGTTGAACCAGCGTCCGTATGTGTCGCCATCAAGCGCCAGGAACCTGGCTGGCACGGCCACGCCGCATAGCGTGGCCTTGTTCGTGAGCGTCAGGTGGAGTTTGCCACCACCGTCGCCCGTAAAGGAGGGACGAAAGCGCAGACGAGCGGTACTCGTTGGCGGCATACACCATGTCCTTTCTGTGCGGCGGCACTAGGGGGTCTGCCGCTTCTGCTGCTGGAGCATTTTGGTGGTCGTGTTCGTGACAAACACGGCCATGCCCTCTAGTCCAGGATCGAACGCCGCGAACCCCTCCACGATCAGCCGGTCCTCCGGGTTCTGCATGGCCTCGGCCACGGTCTTCCACTGCTTGGCCCCGATGTACACTGTATAGACCGTCGGTGTCGCCGGCGGCGTCGGGACCCCCTTGGGAAAGGCTTTGGGGGCATCCATCTGGGTCATCATCGTGATCACGAGATCCTGCTTCTCGACGACCCGACCAGGCCGACCAATCAGAGTTATTTTCACCGTGTGTACCGTGCCTTTCTGCTGCTGAAGCTCCTGATAGATCGCCGCCTTCTCGCTCCATTGAAACGCCGGCACCGTCGAGCCTGGATCTACCTCCAGGGCAACGGTCGACCTGGGCGGGAGTGGGCCTTCCCCACGGGCCTGCCGGGCGCGCCGGACAGCGGCAGCGCTCGGAAAGATAATCGGCACGACCGCAGGATCTACCCGCTGGCGCACCAGGAGGAAAAAGATTCCGCCCGGCGTGCGTGGCGACCCGTCCGCGCGGGGCATCTCGCCCGCTGCGGCCATCGTGATGGCATCATCCGCGGTGGTCGTGGCCAGCTCCGCACCGGCATGCATAATCACCCGCCGGATCTGCGCGATCACGCCGTGATAGGTTTCGCCGAGCTGGTCGGCGATCTGCTTCGTTAACTGATAGCTCATTCACACCCCTTCTGTGGCCTGTCCAGCATGGTTCCTCTGCGCCGTGTGGCGATAGGCATCGTAAATGGGTTGACGGATTAGGTCATACAACACCTTAAATGGCTTTGGATGCCAGAGATGTTGAAGGACAAGCGGCGGCTCGTCACTACCACATTGTTGACACTGATCCACTAGCAGACGTTCGCGCAGTGTGGCCCACTCAGCGGTATCCCAGGGTTTGGTTGGGTTTTGCGTAAGCTGGGTAAGTGCCGCCTCCCACGACATTTCCTGCCGTTCAAGGGCGGCTTTGAGTGCGATTTGTTCCTGTGTATTCATCATGCAGCGCCTTCAATATAGGCAAGTGACGTACTCGCGGATAGCAGGGAGGATTCTGGTTTCTTCTGAAGACATGGCGAGATCCTGTTATGGTGGGCGATTGACACAGCATGTTAAGTGGCTCTGATTCCGGCAAGACATAGCCATCCAACCGAGAATGAGTATAGCATTTTTAGAAATATAAATTAATACCGGAATTGACGGAAGTGTCGGAAGTGGTATACACTAGTGATATACACTGATCTACACTATACTATACTGGAAATCACGTTAGGAGGTGTGCATGACCGATCAGTATTACACCGTTCAGGAGGTTGCAGAGATATTTGGTTTCTCTGATAGAACCATCCGAAACTGGATTAAAGAGGGGTTGTTGAAGGCCATTCAGGTACGACGAGAATATCGAATTCCTATATCTGCGGTGCAAGAACTTCAACGCCAGGAAAAAGAAGCAGCCGTCCTAGCGACTAGTTCTCGCTAGGACGGCCAGAAGCCGTCCCGATACGACGGCCACTAAAACAGCAAACGGCTGCTTGATTATCAGGTCGCAGCAGCCGCCCGCAGCATTCGCAGTCGTCAGATTCACCCTACGAACTGCGAACCTTAAAGTAGGTGGGGAGCGTGACGCCTTTGCCAGAATCAGCACGCCCCGCCGTGTACCAACCTTAACAACAGAAGTGTTGCAAGGCCGCAGATGACGGTCGTCATCTGCTAAAGGGTATCATACCATGCCTTATGTACGTTTCTTCATGCTGCACGCACCCTCTGCGTCCTACGCATGCCCCGGCAGGTTCATGCCGACTGGCGTGTGCTGCAACCGATCACCACACCGTCCTTCCCAGACCCTCAGTCTGCTGAGGGTCGTTCCACAGGCCAAACACGTCACACCACGATCACATTCCTCAGCACGAAAACAGATAGGCTCTGGGCGGCCAGCAAACGTCCAACAGCGCGACAGACGTGCGACACATCCCGTCGCAAACGGTGATCGCTCGCGCTGCGCCAACCAGGAGGAATCCATGAGATCGACGAAAACGAGATCGCTCACCATTGCAGTGGTGAGCGATCGTTTCGGGACATCTATCAGGACAGGTATAGAACTGCCTGAGAGTACCACGAGCCAGATCGCAACGCAATCCGAATCGCCCGCCGCCAGCTGGACCGCTGGGCGGCTCATTCTGCTGCCGTGGTGCAGCAGCTCTGAGGAGTAGGATTATGACGAACACCGGACTTATTGAACGCATCACACGACACCGACGCCCTACCATGCTTATCAATACTGTGTTGTATTTAGAGTTTGATCCTGAATCTGGCGGCATTGTCGTCAATGATCAAACAGGCTTTATTCCAACTCGCGAAGAGATGGAAGACTTGAATGAATGGCTTCAAGTCTTCTACGACGATTTCGGTGATGAGGCTGTAGATGCTCACAACCTGGAGCGGCATGAAAAGCTGAATGAGGGACGTAAACCGCCGCCGGCGCATTGGGTTCCAACAACAGAACCTCCAACCCCTACGGCTCCACCATGCGCTTCCAAGCCTGGATACATCTATCTGCTTCACGCCGACACCCAGAACTGCTTCAAGATTGGCAGGACCAACAATCTTCAGCGGCGGCTGGCAAATATACTTCTCCCATTTCCGATCACGCTAGTCCACTCCATTCAGGTCGCCGATATGGTCTGGGCGGAACGACATCTTCATCAGCGGTTTGCGGACAAGCGGCTCAATGGCGAGTGGTTCAACCTCGATAGCGACGATGTCGCCTATATCTGCTCGCTCACCGAGCTGGAAGCGGAGGGCTAGCGCTATGACAAAGCGACAAAGACCACAAGATGAGGTTGAGGTTGAATGGGAGACTGGTTGGGCGCAAGTTCCTAGTGAACTCATCCGCGAAACCGGCATATCACGTAACGCCCGTATGCTCTGGTGCCTCCTTGCTTCATTTGCAAACAAATCTAAAACCGCTTGGCCATCACAAGAAACTATCTGCGAGTTCCTGGGAGAAGGGGCGCGATCAGGTGAGGTTTCGCGACGTTCCGTTCACAGGTGGAGTTTAGAGCTGTGGCAGACTGGATGGGTCACAATCATCAGAACCCGATCTGGTCATCGGTATAAATTACATCGGCCAGATCTGCAAGAAATTGCCCGGCGACGGCTTCTGAAATCTCCTTTTGAAGACGATCAAGGTGACACGGGTGTCACATGTGATGGGATCGTGGAGTCACATCAAGGTGACACGGGTGTCACATCACATGAGATCCCAGAGTCACATGCATGGGAACTAGATCCAAAGAACAAGACTCATGAACTAGATCCATCCATCCATGCCGCCGCTGATCGCAGCGACCTGGGGGAACCAGCTGGATGGATGGATGGGATCAGCTTTTAGGAATTGATCAGGGCCGGTTCCTTTACGATGTCGGGGTACGATCTTTAACCGCCGCACGCGAATTCCTCAGCACACCGCGTGATCTCCTAGAACGCGAGTGGGCCAAGGTGGAATGCGGCAACGGCAATGACAAGCCTGCGCTGTTTATTTCAAATTTACGCCGCCTCCCGAAACCCATCACCAGCCCAGCCCTCACCGCCGCAGCGCCACCGCCACTCGACCCCGTCACCGATCCACGCCGCCCGGAGTGGATCACGCCGGCGCAGTGGGCTGATTTCCCCGACGAGGAGCTGCGCGAGAACCTGCAGGGCACCTGGCTGGAGGACGGCGCAATTATGGGAACCCACGAGGAGGTTGTGAAGCACCTGATGCGCTGGTGGCGCTACGTATTGGAGCCACTGGTGAGCGAGCAGGCGGTGGCCGTATGAGCACAGAACCATGCGTCATCTGTGCCGCCGTTGTGATGTACAGCGGCTCCAGTACGTAGCGCTCAATCCGGTACCAGAAAATCCTAGTGGTGGCTATTTTGTGGAGGTGCTATACTACGTCTACAGAATAAACAGCCCCCCCCGCACTGTTCGACCAGCCGGGGGGGTGGGCCACCGGAAGATTAACGACTCGGCAGCCGTAAAAAGTATAGCACGGCTGCCTACCACCCCGAAAGGTAGGCATGCATGTCGGATACATTTGACCTCAAACAGGCTGTGATGGATAACAGCGGCCTGAAGGCAGCTCCAGTGGCTGCTCTCCCAGCAGACCCCATTGTCGCACCAAAACGCACCCGCCCTGGTCCACGTCGTCGTCTTGTGGCCACCAAAGCAGCAACCATTCCCATTTCAAAAGATAAGCTTGTTCAGCAGTACCAATTCGCCGGCCTGATCGCCGCACTCGTGGTGCTTGAGCTGGTCTGGGTCGCGCTCTGGGTGGCGAACGGCTATCTATCAATGACGGCGCTTAGTCGATGGATTGGTCTCGCATTTGGGATCGGTGCCGTTATTCATCTGTGTGTCTCGCTCTGCCAGCAGCACTTGCCCCGCATCAAGGCGATCATGTTCAAGTACAAGATGCAGGATCTCTGGAAGGTGCTGCGCTGGGTTATCTGGCCATTGCTCTTCGCCGTCACGCTCTTCGATGTGCTCTCCAGCTCTTCTGGAATTCAACTCTTCTTTGCCGATCGTGGCTGGCCGTACCATGGCTATGCAGTTTTTCCGATAACGATGCTGGGATCATTTATTGCTCTGGCATCTGAACGACTGATTGTGTATACGGCAATGGTCATTTATCGCCTCGTAAAACGATAAAAAGGATCTGTTATGACTGACACTGACGTACAAGGCTTACAACTGATACTGATCGGAGCAGCTGCGGTCGTATCGGTCCTGGTCGCATTTCTCTGGTGGAAGGTGCGCCCGAATATCGTGCTGGTCGGCGGTCATAACAGCCAGCAGGAGCAGCCCAAAAATGCTGCTCATGTGCTTAAGCGAACAGAGAACAGCAACCACGTCGCAAAAAGTGCGCCCATCCAGGAATCTCCTAAGCTACGCCTTGCACCGCTTGAGGCGGTTGTGAGTCAGCTGATCCAGCTCGCTCCGCATATTGGCATCATCGGCAAAACCGGCGACGGAAAAACAACAACCGGTGAGGCCATCATTCGTCTGCTCCACGGCGAAGCCTTTGTCGTCGATCCAAAGTGGTGGCGCGGCAAGTGGGGCGGATTGGCTGCTGTTGGCATTGATGATGATGCTGGCTACGGGCAGATTGCGATTGGGTTGCGCACCGTCTTTGCGGAGTTCAATCGGCGTCGGATCTACAAACGTGATAACCCCGAGGCGACCTTTACCGACCTCTGGCTGATCTGGGATGAGATCAACGACACCATGGAGGAGATTCCAGACGCTGGCGTGCCGCTGCGTCGCCTGCTGCGGGTTGGTCGTGAGTACAACGTGCATGTCCTCTTTTTCCCCCAGTCTGATCGAGTCGGAGCCCTGGGCCTGGATGGACATGGAGACGCGGTCGATAATGTTCTATGGGTCTACCTGGGAGCAGATGCCCGGAAGATTGTCAACCGTTTAGTCGCTGATAAGAAAATGGACACGCCCAATGCGCAGTACGTTCTGGGGCTTGCTCGGCCCTGTGTGGTGGCCCATGGCGGACAGCACTATGCTGTTGATCTGAGCAATGCACCCAAGCTGGCAGAGGGCCCACTGACGATGCTGGGAAGCTGGCAGGTCCCAGGTCCCAGGTCCGAGGAAGAAAAAAAGAACAATTTAGCCTTGGGACCTGCGGACCTGCCAGCCGAAAACAAATCGGTGAAATGGCCGGAGCTGCGCGAGGCCGCGATTCAGTTGTGGATCACCCAGGGACTGAGTGACACCGCGATCGCCGTAAAGGTCGATATGCGGAAAGAGGATGCACGGGCGCTGGTGAAGTCGATTCGGGCGACTATGGACCTGGACGCACAGCAAAAGGTTTTACAAAAGTTGGTCACAGAGCCGCCTGCAAAAACGTCTGACCAGTCGCTGGCGGCATAAGGAGCGAGTATGGTAGACGACACGAACGAGATGGTTCACCGGGTGTTGTTTATCGCTTGATGCGCCCTCTTCATAGCACAGCCCCACGATCGTGATGATCGTGGGGCTGTGCTATTTACGGAATCCTGGGCCGTTTTTCGACGAATGGGAGCGATTGCTCGATTATTTCAGGATCTGGTAGTCTTTTGCAAGACCATCAATGCCTAATCATCGTCTAAAAATCCGCCACTAAACGCCAAAATTGCTCCCGTGGCTTCCTCCGCAACCGTTGGCCGATGCAGTTCCTCGGACGATCCTCTATCAGGGATTCCGGCCAGATTAATCCGCCAGCGCATCTGAAATGAGACGGTTCCCACGCGTGCCAGGATCACGCTCACCGTCGTGACGATCGCGTCGCCGAAATCCGACTGCTCTGGTTGGGTTCACACGTGCCAGCACCGCGTCTCATTGCAAAGGGGCAGTGAATGCCAACTGGCCTGAATCCCTGATTACAATGGCCTATACTGCATACAATGCACTTCGCCGCGTGAATGTTGGTGTAACCCCAAGTAGGAGGATTCGTGCCAGCAATCAGCAGCGTCACGGAACCAAACGGGGTGAAGACTC
>DAOTUS010000108.1:0-3346 GCA_034437415.1 Herpetosiphonaceae bacterium | reverse complement strand
GCCACCGCTGCCCAAAGGGCACCCGCCCTGACCGCGGGAGAGGGGATGTATATGCCGTCAAAACCGGGCCAAATCGGGACTTTGCCCATGCCCTGGGCTAAGCGAGGGCTGGAGCGGGGATTGAGCAATTTTCAGGCCGATATCAGCGCGAGAGCGGCCGCTATCTGGGGCGCAGTCGCCGCAGCCAGCCGACCGGGTAGCCGACCATTTTGGCGCAGTCGCCGACCAGCCGCACCAGTGGCGGCAGCATAAGCACAAACGCCCGCTGGGGCGCCGAGAGCTGGCGCGACTGGCGCCAGAGGCGGCGGTAGGGCGCACGGGTGTAGAAGGCCAAGCCGAGCGGAATCAGCGCCAGCAGCGCCGTCCAGCGCCGGGACAGCCACCCGATCAGCCAGAGCGTGGCGTAGGTGGCATAGCGAATGGCGTGGCGGCGCGGCCACAGGTTGGCCACCCCATCGCCACGGGCATAGAAAAAGTACTGGCGGGCCAGCGCGGCCAGCGATGATCGCGGCGTGAAATCGACCACCGCGTCCAGCGCCGCAGTGCTGCGAAACCCGGCGGCGGCGACCGCCCGATCAAAAATCAGGTCCTCGCAGTGGTCGGCCCACTCGGGATAGCCGCCGACCTGCTCCCAGACGATTTTGCGAAACGCCACCGACTGGCCCGCCGCCAAAAAGCGGTCGGGGTCAACCTCGCTGACCTCGGGGTAGTTGGTGGCGCCAATCGCCAGCTCGATGGCAGTGCGCGGGGCAGCGCGATAAAAGCCGGCCACCAGATCGGCCTGGTCGGCCTCCAGCGGGGCCACAATTCGCTCAAGCCAGTGGCGGTCGAGGGTCAGGCCGGCGTCGGTCGAGGCGATCAGCGGGCCGTGGGCGTGTCTGATGGCGTTGTTGCGCCCGGAGGAGATGTTGAAGCCGCCGGCGATCAGCCGCACCGGCGCGCCGCGATCGATAAAGCCCCGCACAATCGCGGCGGTCGCATCGGTCGAGCCGCAGTCATTCACCACAATCTCAGCGGGGCGGCGGGTCTGCGCCAGCATCGAGTCGAGCAGGGCGGCGATAGTATCGGCTTCATTTTTGACCGTGCAGATCAGGGAAACATGCATCAGAAAAACACTCGCTGCTGCTGCGCCGCCGGCGGATTACTCGTCGAGAAACTCGGCGGGCGTAAACTTAATAATCGCCCGGGTCCAGTGCTGGTCGCGTTTGAACTCAAAGGTTCCGCCGAGGTCGGCGGTGACCAGAGTTTCAATAATGGTCAGGCCCAGGCCCGTGCTGGCGCGATGCTGCACCGGCGGACGGGTGGGGCCATCATCGCGGACCTGCACAAACGCATCGTGATCGACGCACCAGGCATCGACGCCCAGTGTACCACCGTTCGCGCCCAGGCCGTGGTCGAGCGCGTTGTCGACCAGCTCGTTGATCACAATCGCCAGCAGGGTGGCCGCCCGCGAGCTGACCTGAACCGGCTCGCCGGTGATCTCAAAGGTGACCGGCACATCGTCGAGCAGGGTGGCGCGGGCGTTTTCGGTGACCTGCTTGGCGATATCCTGGATCGAGGTCTGGCCCAGATCGTCGCGGCTCAACAGATTATGCACCGCCGCAATCGCCTGAATCCGCTGCACACTATCCTCAAGCGCCGCCCGCCCCTCGGTGTTGGGCTTGATCCGGCGGGCCTGCATGGTCAGCAGCGCCGAGATGGTCTGCAGGTTGTTGCGCACCCGGTGGTGAATCTCCTGGAGCAGGGTTGATTTAATCGTCAGATTGCGCTGGGTCTCCTCGTAGAGCCGGGCGTTTTCAATCGCAATCGCGGCCTCGTCGGCGAACGTGCTCAGCAGCTGAACCTGCTCGTACTCGATGTAGCGCGGGTCGTAGCCGTAGAAACACAGCGCCCCGGTGATGCGGTCGCCGGTGCGCAGCGGCAGGGCGAACAGCGAGTGAAAGCCCTCGCGATAGGCCAGGGCCTGAACCGACGACCAGCGCTCGTCGGTGTAGGCGTTCGGCACCGCAATCGCCCGATTCTCCTTCAGCACCTGGACAATCAAATCCTCGACGCCCGAGGTGCGGCCCGGCCCGTACGAGGCCACCAGGCGCGGGCGGCTGGCCGCATTGACGTGAAACACATCAGCGCGATCGACCCCGGCGATCTGGACGGCCTGCTCGACGATCAGCGCCAGCAGCTCGTCGATATCGAGGGTGGAGGCCAGCGCCGCCGTCACCCGCTGGAGCGTGGTCAGCTCGCGGATTTTCTGGTGCAGGCGGGCATCGGTCTGCTGATACAGCTGCGCATTGGCGATCGAGAGCGCGATCTCGCCCGCCACCACCTCCAGATACGAGATCTGCTCGTGGGTAAACTCGTGCGGCTCGCGGGTCTGCACGGTGATCACGCCCTGGAGGGTTTCGATGCTGTGTTTCTCGCTGGCGAAGAGGATAATTGGCACGGCCAGCAGCGAGCGAAAGGCCCACTCATCAAGCAGCGGCTCGTGCTGATAGCGGTTCTCGACCCGCACATCGCTGACCGAGATCGGCTTGCCCTGCTGGCCGGCCCAGCCGGTGACACCCTCGCCCAGGGTTAGCTCAACCTCGCCAATGGCGCGGGGGTTGAGGCCGTGGGTGGCCCGCAGGCGCAAAATTCGGCGGTGCTGATCGAAGACAAACACCGAGCAGACATCAACCCGCATCACTTCGGAGACGGTATCGACCACCGTCTGCAGCGAGGCATCCATATCTAGGGTTGAGTTGGCGGCGCTGATGACCCGGTGCAGGCCATCGAGCTGCTGGACCCGGCGGACGAGGTGGCTTTGCCAGTGGCGGGTGCGCTGCTCCTCGCGGGCGGCGGCGTAGCCCAGGAGCAGGTCGGTGACAACGCTGGCGGGATCAGCCCCGCTGATGGTGGCGGCGCTAATCCCGGCCTCGGCCAGCTGCTGCGCGGCCGCGCTGCGAATCTGCCAGTCGGCCCCAAAGGCGCGCAGGTGTTGCGAGCGGGCCTCGGCATTCTCGTTCTGCAGCAGCGCCAGCACCGCCTCGGCGCTCGAGGGAAGATTTTCGGATTCCAGCACTTGGTCGGGTGGGAGGGAGAGGGTTTCAATTGGCATAACAATGCCCTCGACTGATAGCGCTTTCAAAAAAAAATTCAACCGTAGTGTAGAACGATTACGGTAAATTGGCAACATGGGTTTTAGCATCGGCTGGGTGTGCTGAAATCGGATTTTATTTCCTTTCGCAAACTAATTACTTTGACAATGTTAGATTAGGCCCATGGACACCATGTATGGCGTTCGCACCGACCTGCGCGATGACCGGGAAACCCAAAAAGCGCACGTATTCGCGGGAGGGACGCCATATAT
>DAOTUS010000107.1:0-2337 GCA_034437415.1 Herpetosiphonaceae bacterium | reverse complement strand
TGAGCGAGCGAGATAGAGCACTCTTTTCTGCCCCAAGCAAAAGACGAAGCTGTATCATTCTACTAATGTATCATTATGTAGGACACCGTAAAAAAATCGTCAAATAGCTTTTGTACCCCTTTATGCGTGGATCAGGCAGGTGCGGGTCGTGGTCCGCTCCGTTCTGTCGGCTGCGCTCGATGACCGCAGCGGCAATCACGCCACTGAGTTCGGCCTGGTAGCGGTCGAGCTGTTTTTGGCGCCAGGAATCCGCTGCCGTAATCGTGCGGTCGGTGAGCTGCGATCCGCGCAACATCCCGCGTACGAGCACCGGAAGGGACTGCCAGCGCTGGGCCGCAATCCAGGCTGGGCGCGCCGGGTCATCGCCACCCTGCGCTGGCGGTGGCTCCAGCACAGCTCCTGGCGTGGGGGGGAGCGGTTGGGCAGGAGTGGGGGCGGTGGCATCCACCGACGCTGCGCATCCCTGGGCCGCGCTCTGCAGCGCGGGGGGGGACAGCACGGGGGGAGCATCGTCCGATCCGAAGAACCCGGAGGCTTTCGCGTGGCGCAGCAGCGCCGCTGTGTCATCGGTCACGGGCGGGACCGGCAGGGCAGCCGGTGCGGTGTCCGTCGCACCATCGGTCACCCAGGTGCCACTCGCTTTGGCCTCGGCAATCGACGCCTGAAGCTGGGCCAGCGATGGCCCGGCGTTGTCTGGGGCCGGGCCGCGTTTCCGCAGCGCCAGATCCCAGCCATGATCCCGCACATCACGCACCATACTGACGACCCAGGCAGCCAGGTCATGCACCTTCGGCCGCGACTGACCATCGGCAATGGCGGCCGCAATGGTCTCCAGTGGCTCGTTGGCCAGCTCCACACACTGCGCCGGACGTACCCCGAGGTCAACCAGGCGCTCGGCGCTCGGCGTGGTCGGGATTGACATAATCGTGCGCTCGCGCCGGGGCCGGATGGAGGTTTGGGTGGGTTGACCCTCCGTGGTGTCCATACTGCTTCTCCTTTCTGGCTCGTTCTCCTGATAGTCAGGGAAAAGCTCCTGTCCACCACCCGTTTGAGAATCAAAGGGGGTAGGGGGATTAATCATGCCTTTAATGCCTTTAATGCCTGTGACGTTCACAATATCTCCCTCGACCTGCGTTTCATCCCGTTGTAGTGACATAGAAGCGTCCTCCAGCGCGGTGTGATACCCGATCATGTGACCGATCATGTGACCGATCATGTTGGGGGCTACAAAAAAAATCGGTGGGCGGGCGTCGGTGCTGCCTGGTCGGGGGATTGGCCCTGGTGGCAGGAGGCCAACCCGCTGCATGCCCTGCTGGCTCAGCTCAGCGCGCGCCAGCGTGTCCTCGGTGGGTGGGACGGCCAGGGCCTCGTCCGCGTGGCACAGGAAGGCGGCCTCGAGGGCCGGAGCCTCCACGGTGGTGCGGTGACGCTGGCGGAGGATGTAGACGCCGATATCTTTCAGACTGATGGTGGCGGTGGTCTGATAGCGCTCGATCAGGGCTGGGGCTTTGGGATGCGGAATCATCCGTCCCAGATAATCATCGAGCAGCAGCCGTGATACCCGCAGGGTCTGCACGCGGCCGCGATTGAGACTTGGTGCATCTTTCGACCAGCAGCGCAGGCCACCGCGAACCCAGCCCCAGGCCGGGATGTAGCGGGTCTTGGAGCCCTGTGTCCGCACCACCGTGGCCCAACCGCCCTCCTCCAAGCGCGCCTGGGCACGCAACAAGGCACCGCGGCTGCTGAGCTGGGGGTCGTAGCGGGCTATATCAGCATCGCTGATGGGCACACCGTCAGGGCCACCGTCCGCCAGCCAGCGGCGGGCAATCAGGGTATAGAGGCCAATGGCCAGCGGGGAGTCATAGAGCTGGTCGAGGAGCTGGGTCGGAATCCAGAGATAGTCACGGTCGGGGGTGGCCAGATACGCCGGGGTGCGCATGGCGGTCGCCCCACCACTCGGGTGTGTCGATGGCATGAGACAAACGCTCTCCTGCCGTATTCAGCCAGTACTTGACATGGGGGATCCATGTCGCTATACTACTGAAAACAGCAAACTACTACCCTCTCACGAGGGCAGGATTATGAAAAACGCCTAGCTTTCCATGGCTCTCGGGCGTTTTTCGCATTTTAGCCAGTCTTTTGGATCCCCGCTGGCTCTTGGGAGAATGCCTTCCCCGGCATTCGAGGGTTACTGTATTAGATCAGTATTAACCTCTTATCAGGGATTCCGGCCAGATTAATCCGCCAGCGCATCTGACATGAGACGGTCCCCACACGTGCCAGGATCACGCTCACCGTCGTGACGATCGCGTCGCCGAAATCCGACTGCTCTGGGTG
>DAOTUS010000106.1:0-5211 GCA_034437415.1 Herpetosiphonaceae bacterium | reverse complement strand
CCATATATGGCGTCCCTCCCGCGAATACGTGCGCTTTTTGGGTTTCCCGGTCATCGCGCAGGTCGGTGCGAACGCCATACATGGTGTCCATGGGCCTAATCTAACATTGTCAAACTATTCATCCATCAACTAAATTTTAGGGTGTCCAGGGAGATGAAAACCCCCTGACGCCCAAGGGGCACCCGCCCTTCGGAGGAGGGACGGAAGGGAGGCGAATCACAGGGACCCGATTATTAACGTGAGAATACATCAGCCCCAAAAACGGCCATTTTCCATATTGATTTTTTTCGATATGGGTGCTATACTCCGCTTCAGGAGGCAAACGATGACCACTCTTCCAACCATTGAGCTGCTTGAACGAACCAGCGGCTGCTGCGGGCCGATCGAGGTACCGCTGAGCGCGGCCGAGGCATCCAGCATCGGCGCCGACTTCCAGATTTTTGCCCACCCGGTGCGGGTTCAGATCCTGACCTGTCTGGCCTCCAGCGCGGCGGCGGTGTGCGTGTGCGATCTGGAGACGGCAGTGGCGGTGAAACAGCCAACGGTCTCCTATCACCTGAAGCTGCTGCGCGACGCTGGTCTGGTGAGCTATGAGCGGCAGGGGCCGTGGGCCTACTACACCCTGAATCGCGCCGCAGTCGCCACGCGCCAGGCCCGCATTCGCGCCTACCTGGACGGCTGGCAGTGATTTTTTTGGTCGCTATATTGAATTTTTTCGATACAAGAAGTGCTTAATCTACCAAAAGGAGGAACGCCCGCACGCTGATTTTTTATTCGCTATATTGAATTTTTTCGATAAATAACAAGCTATGAAGGAACCCAAACAATGAGCCTTTCAACACTCCCGGTGGCAATTATTGGCGCAGGCCCGGTCGGATTGGCGGCGGCGGCCCACCTGATCGAGCGCGGCGAAACCCCGCTAATTCTGGAGGCGGGCGCCTCGGCGGCGGCAAATGTGCGCAAGTGGGGCCACGTGCGGCTCTTCTCGCCCTGGGAATTCAACGTCGATCCGGCGGCGGCGGCGCTGCTGGCCAAAACCGGCTGGACAATCCCCGATCCCAGCGTCTATCCAACTGGCGCCGCGCTGGTCGAGGAGTATCTGGAGCCGCTGGCCAACCTGCCCGCCATTCAGGCCCACCTGCAGCTAGGCACCCAGGTGGTGGCGGTGACGCGGCTGGGCTTCGACAAGCTGAAAACCGTCGGGCGGGAGAACGCGCCCTATCTGCTCACGGTCGAGCGGGCCGACGGGAGCGAGGAGCAGCTGCTGGCCAAGGCCGTGATCGACGCCTCGGGGACGTATGGCTCGCCCAACCCGCTGGGCGCCAACGGTACCCCGGCCCTGGGCGAGCGGGCGCTGGCGGGGCAGATTTTCTATGGCATCCCCGACGTGCTTGGGCGCGACCGGGAGCGCTACGCCGGGCGGGCGGTGCTGGTGGTTGGCAGCGGGCACTCCGCCTTCAACACAATTCTTGATCTGACCAGGCTTGCCAGCGTCGAACCGGCCACCACGATCACCTGGGTGGTGCGGCGGGCGGCGATGTCGGCGCAGGTCTACGGCGGCGGCGCCAACGATCAGCTGGTCGCCCGTGGGGCACTGGGCCACCAGGTCGAGGGGCTGGTCGATTCGGGCCAGATTGAGCTCGTGACCGGGTTCAAGATCGGCCAGCTGGTGCGCAGCGGGGCACAGATCACGGTGATCGATTCTGACACCCAGATCGGCCCATTCGACGAGATCGTGGCGACGACCGGGTTCCGCCCCGACCTGAGGCTGCTCCAGGAGCTGCGGCTGGATCTCGACCCGGCGGTTGAGAGTCCGGCGGTGCTGGCCCCGATGATCGATCCCAATCTCCACAGCTGTGGCACGGTGCGGCCGCACGGCGCGGAGCAGCTCAAGCACCCCGATAGCAACATCTATATTGTCGGAATGAAAAGCTACGGCCGGGCGCCGACCTTCCTGCTGCGCACCGGCTACGAGCAGGTGCGCTCGGTGGCGGCGGCGATCAGCGGCGACTGGGCGGCGGCGCAGCGGGTCGAGCTGACACTGCCCGAGACCGGGGTCTGCAAGACCGATTTTGGGGCCACGGCGAGCGCCTGCTGCGGCTCCGCGCCGACCAGCGAGATAGCCCTGGTGGCGGCCGAGCCGGTCGCCTGCTGTGGCTAGACCGGCGCTATTCAGGCGGCCGCTCGATCAGGCCGGGCGGCCGGGCTACTACGGCTGGAAGATTGTCGGGGCGCTTGGGTTTACCGAGATGACCTCGTGGGGCATCGTCTACTATGCCTTCAGCGTCCTGCTGCTGCCAATGCAGCAGGAGCTGGGCTGGTCGCAGTCGCAGCTCACCGGCGCATTCTCGCTGGCCCTGCTGGTCGCCGGAGTGGCCGCCCTGCCGATTGGGCGGCTGCTGGATCGCTTTGGGGCGCGCGGGATTATGACCCTGGGATCGGCGGCGGCGACCCTGCTGGTGCTAGGCTGGTCGCAGGTGCGCAGCCTGTCAATGCTGTACCTGGTCTGGGTCGGGCTGGGGCTGACGATGGCGGCGATTCTGTACGAGCCAGCCTTTGTGGTCGTGGCAACCTGGTTTCAGCAGCAGCGCCAGCGCGCCCTGACGCTGCTGACCGTCGGCGGTGGGCTGGCCAGCGTGGTGTATATTCCGCTGACCACCACACTGCTGGAGCGCTACGGCTGGCGGACCACCCTGGTGATTCTGGCCGGGCTGCTGGGGGCGCTAACCATTCCGCTGCATGCGCTGGTGCTGCGGCGGCGGCCCCAGGACTATGGGCTGCTGCCGGATGGCGCGCCGCTGAGCGGGGCGGCCGCGCCAGGCCAGGCCGCTCCGCCGCCGGGAATGGCCATGCGCGACGCCGTGCGGGGCCGAACGTTCTGGTGGCTGGCGGCGGCCCTGGGGCTGAGCACGATGATCTCGCTGGCGATCGGCGTGCATCTGTTCGCCTACCTGACCGAGCGCGGCTACCCGGCGGGGACCAGAGCGCTGGCGGCGGCGCTGCTGGGCGGCTCCCAAATCCCCAGCCGGATTCTGATCACCCTGCTTGGGCGCGGGGTGGCGCAGCGCTGGATCGTCACCGGGCTGTGCGGGGTGCAGGCGCTGGCGCTGCTGGTGCTGGTGCTGGTCCCCTCGACGCTGGGCGTGATCAGCTTTGCGATACTGTTTGGCGCCGGATCAGGGGCGCTGACCCCCACGCGGGCGGCACTGATCGCCGAGGTCTACGGCGCGGCGCAGTACGGCAGCATCAGCGGGGCGCTGGCGCTGATCACCACGGGAGCGCGGGCGCTGGCGCCGGTCAGCGCGGGAATGCTGGTGACTGCGGCCCACAGCTACACCCCGCTGCTTTGGATTTTGGGCGTGGCCGCGCTGCTCAGTGCGGCGGCCACCCTTATTGCAGTTCCCCGGCCCGGCCCGGCCGAGCGAGGAGGAGCGGAGCGATGATGCAGGTTCGTAATTGTCGAGCGGCTACTTTAAGGATCGACCCAGCCCGGAGTGTCTGGGCTGGCCGCCAAACTTTATTCTGATCGGAGACCACCTATGCGCACGAACACCCAGCCAAGCCCAACCGCGTCCACCGCCCAACCCAGCGCCCAGGCGCCGGAGCCGATCCAGACCGCCCAATGCTGCAGCGCCACCGAGCAGGCCAGCTGCTGCGCACCGTCCGACAAGGCCGCCTGCTGTGGCGCGGCCCCGGCCTCGACCTGTGGCTGTCGCGGGTAGGGACTAGGTTCCGGTTCTAAACTAGGCACCTAAAACACGAGCGGCGACCAGAATACTGGTCGCCGCTCGTGGGTCTGGCGATCCTACTCGTTCTGAGTGATCAGCTCAAGCACATAGCTAATCAGGATCGCGTCGCTCTCATCGAGGCTGGACATCAGCACCATCTCATCGCGCTCGCCGGCCCAGATGCGCTGGGTTGGCTCGGTCAAGCGCCAGCCGCTGGCCTCAAGCTGCGGCAAGGTGGCCTCAATATCGGCGCGGGGCAGCTCATCGCCGAGGGCGACGGCGGCAATCGCCTGGAGCAGCGGATCGAAGGCGCTAATAATATCGCCGCTCTCGGTGCTGAAGCCATCGCTCTCATCGTTCTGCCCATGCATAGTGTCAGCCAGCGCCTGGATCAGCATCATGGTGCGGCCGACCCGCTCCTGCTCATCGAGCGGCAAGGCATCGTAGGCGGCCTGAAGGCCCTCGGGGTCTTCGTTCATCAGAGCCTGGGCGACGGCCGACGGCAGCGAGGCGATCAGCTCATCGGCCGAGGGCAGGTTTTCCTCATCGTATCCATCAAGAATATTGTGGGCCATCTGGCCCTGAAGCTGCTGAAAAATCTGGGCAACCCGCAGCTGCTCGGCCTCGTCGAGCGACTGAAACGCCTGCTGAAAGACCGCCTCGTCCTGCTGTTCCACCGCTGCGCGAATCGCACTCGGCAGTGCCGCAACCAATGCAGCAATGTCTTGTTCTGTCATGATGTTTGCTCCTTATGTGCGTCTACGACGCTTAGGGAAATAGTAGCACAGAAAAGCGCATCGACTATTGGCTCAACGTCCAATGGTCGATGCGCTTAATTTTAGCGCGCGATCAGCACAATCCAGACGACGGTAGCCAATCTGGCGCTCTGCTATAGCTGCCCCATGCAAAAAGTGTGCACTAGAACACAGCACCCACTCTACTTTGCTGCTCTACTATGCAATCGTGATGAATCTCACTACTGTGTATCCGAAGTACAGTAGCAAGCATCACGCACTGATCTGATCCAACATAGATCAGTGATTTCTTTGAGTAAAATCTTGGCTGAATGGAGCATTCCCTAATGAAACGTCGCGTTTTCCGCCCCTTGAGAATCCTGATCCTGATCAGTTTGCTGCTGCCGATCCTTCCGCCGCCCGCCACACTCCAGGCGCGGGCCATGAATCCCGTCTCAACGCCCGCCGCTCCGGCGATCGAAGATAACGGCAATGGGCCGATTCCCCGGCCCGCCGATGCCAAATCGAGCGACCGGCCGGTCAGCGATGTTACCACCATTGGTCCGCCTGTCGAAGCCACCCATGCCGTCGGCGGTTTTTTTGATGGGGGATTTAATGGAGGCAACAGACGTCAATACCCTCGCCAAAATAGTGGCAAGGCAGATTACTACTTTTGGGTTAATGAACTAACAGAGTATTAGGCTTGTCGAATTGAAATTGCCTCAGCAAAATCCAGATCGACTTTTAAT
>DAOTUS010000105.1:0-25505 GCA_034437415.1 Herpetosiphonaceae bacterium | reverse complement strand
ATTAAAAGTCGATCTGGATTTTGCTGAGGCAATTTCAATTCGACAAGCCTAATACTCTGTTAGTTCATTAACCCAAAAGTAGTAATCTGCCTTGCCACTATTTTGGCGAGGGTATTGGTTGCATGGCAGGGTAGTTTAAATCCTGCGGTTGGCTTTGAGTTACTTGGGCTGGCCTTTGCCAATGAGGTGCATCATGTCTGAGGTTCTCGCCCCACTCGCGGTTGCTCCCCGTTTTCGTCGCTCCGTACAACTTGAACACGATTTCTCCGAAGGTCTCGCTGCTCTGGACGGGTATCAGGCAACACCGTTAGTGCTGCAAGTGCTGGATCGGATTCTGACTGGCTTAGAATCGCACTCTTCAAGCCGGGCATTTTCATTGATTGGGCCATATGGCACTGGCAAATCGGCGTTTGGGCTGTTTCTTGCCCACATGGCCCAAAGTACGCTAGATCAGCGGCATCAATCGATTCTTGCTCACAGCACGACGAATGGTGTGAATGAGCCACATAGTGCTGCACCTCGTTTGTTGCCCGTATTGTTGAGCGGTAATAATAGTTCGTTGCGCGGAGCATTGCTAACTGCTACTCGACGAGCGATTTTGGCGGTTGATCCAGGATTGGCGACTGCGCTCCTTGAAGCTAATCGGGCTGCGTCTGACGTCGATCCTCAGATGGTGACCACGTTGCTTGAACAGGCAAGTACCGCGATTTCCGCATCAACCGAGTATGCTGGCATTATCTTTATTATTGATGAACTAGGCCAGTTTCTGGATTACACCGCCAAAAGCGGTGATGATCGTGATTTGTTTGTGCTGCAAACGCTCGCTGAAATGGTAACCCGTACTCGCGGCTCGGTCTGCGCCGTGGTAACTATTTTGCATCAATCATTCGATCTTTACTCTCATAAGGCGGGTAATCGTCAACGAACTGAATGGGCTAAAGTGCAAGGTCGCTTTGCTGATGTTCCGTTTCAGGAGCCTGCAAGCCAGCTTGTGCGCATGATCGGGCGAGCTTTGGCAATCGGCCATACCGATGACGATAGTGCTATACGCCATGAATGGGCAGATGAAGTCGCTTCTGCCAGCGATTTACTCGGTTTACGCCCCGCCGATATCAATCTCAACGAGTGGACATCGTTGCTGGAACAAGCGTATCCGCTGCATCCTACGGTGTTGCTGTTGCTGCCAACCCTGTTTCGCCAGCTGGCCCAGAATGAGCGCTCGCTGTTTGCTTTTCTTGCCAGCGATGAGCCCTGGAGCTTGCAGGATTTTACTCGAACTTCAACCAGTGACCCGATTTACCGCATACCTCAGCTGTTTGCCTATATTGAGGCGACCTTGGGGATAAGTTTATTCAATCACACCCGTGGACGGCGTTGGGCTGAATTGGCCGAAGCCCGGATTCGTTTAGGTGAGCCGCTTGCCTGGACTGAGCAGACGCTTACCACGCTTGGAACCTTAGGTGCGTTAGGTCAACATCAGCACTTACGGGCCAGTGAGCAGTGTTTGGCTTTTGCGTTGGCGGATATCGTTGAATATCCTGAGATAACCAGCGCACTCCAGCAGCTGGATCGGCGGCAATTCATTACGTATCGTCGCTATCGTGGGAGTTGGGTTTTATGGGAAGGCAGCGATCTTAACCTTGAGGTATTAATTAATCAGGCCCGCCGTGATCTGCAGCCAACTCTTGCTTTAGTTGAGCTGTTGCAGCGCTACACGGATATAGCTCCGCTGGTTGCTCGTCGGCATAGTTACCAAACCGGGGCAATGCGGGTATTTCCGTTGATGTTCGTCCATAGCGCCGATCTCGCGCAGTTGTCGGCACCTCTAAACCGCGATGGTGGCGAGATTCTGGGTATCGTTCCTGGCGATGACGAGGAGCGTGTACAGGCGCTCGCCTGGCTAAACCACGCTGATCGAGCCACTGAAACAGGTCGCCTGGCAATTCTGCCCCGCGAGATCGGTCCATTGCGCGAGGTGTTGCTTGAAGTTGCGGCGTTGCAGCACGTTTTGAAAACAGAAGGTGCTTTGCATCACGATCCGCCTGCGCGGCGTGAGCTGCTGAGCCGTCTCGCTGAGGCACAGCAAACCCTCGATGAGTTGTTACGGCGGCTGGCGGGATTAGCTGGCAATCAGTGGTGGTGGTGTGGCCAACTACAATCTCTCACAACTGTGCGCGATCGTGATGCCCTGCTGTCGCTGGTTTGCGATACGGTGTTTCATGCAACTCCCCGGATCTGGAATGAGCTGATTGTGCGCCGCCAGATTTCGGCGATGAGCACCAAGGCTCGCCGCAATCTCATGGAGTTGATGCTCGAAACTCCCGCTGGTGAGCCGTTGTCTTTCACCGGAACTCCACCAGAGCGGGCAATCTACGAAAGTGTGTTTCGCTCCAGCGGTATCCATCGCCCTGACGCGCTTGGGCGCTGGGGCTGGGATGCACCCGCTGCCGCTGATCCCCTGAATCTGCTGCCAACCTGGAGTTGTATGCTGGACTGGATGGAACAGACTGCCAATCAGTCCGGCTCGCTGCAAGATTTGTATTCGCGATTGGAATCACCACCGTATGGGCTAAAAGCTGGATTGCATCCCTTGTTGTTTACGGCGCTGTATCTGGCTAATCGTGGAATGTTGGCGCTGTATGAGCACGGGAGCTTTGTGGCGGTGCCGGATATGCCAATGTTTGAGCGCTTAGGTCGTCAGCCTGCCCATTTTGCCGTGCGCTTGAGCCGGGTTGAGGGCGGACGAGTTGCCGTCTATCAGCGGGTGGCGCGGGCGCTGGCACCAGCCCTGTTGAACGAAGCCACGCCGCGACTAATGCAGGCGGTTGCGCCCTTGTTGACGCTCGTTCGCCGCGCCCCCGAGTGGAGTCGCCAAACTAAGCAGATTAGCGCCACCGCCCAGGCAATTCGGGCGGCAGTTCTGGCAACTCGCGCTCCCGACCTGTTGTTGTTCGAGGAGTTGCCGCTGGCGTGTGAAGTACCGCCGTTCTTGCCCACTGCCGAGGTTGATCCCACGTTGATTGATGATTTTTTTACCCGTCTGCGCGAGGGGCTAACCGAAATCCAGGAGGCGTATCCAACGCTGATCAATACCTGTCTCACCCAGATCTGCGCTGACTTTAGGATGACGTTTACTGCTGCAGCGACGGTGCGGGAGAGCCTAGCCCAACGCTATGCGCGGATTGAGCCAGTTGTGTAGGATGTCCAGCTCCGCGCCGTCGGTACACGCCTGGAGCAGGCTCATGAGGGAACTGGCTGGGTGGAAAGTATCGGTGCGTTGCTGTGCCGCAAGCCCATGCCACAGTGGAGCGATGACGATCTGGCGGCTTTTCGCTTGCATAGCGCCGAGCTAGCTCGACGGTTTCGGCAAGTCGAGGAGGTTGCGCTCGTCCAGCACGTCCTGCCCGCCACTGCGCCGCTGGTTCGGGTGAGCCTTACGACTCCACGCACTAGGTTAAGGTGTGTTGTCCTCCCAAGTCAGACGATAATCCGTTGATTTGATGTGCTTGGCGACATTGCAAGACAAACATAGCGGTTGAATGTTTTCAATTGAATTATGTCCGCCTTTACTCAGTGGAATGACGTGATCAACTGTCAAGGAAATTTCTGGTTCCTGACGACCACAGCGTAAACATGTATGTTTGTAATACTTTTTCTGTTCTTGCCATTCTTCGGCGGTGAACGTGCCACCATTGCCTTTTTTGAAAGCTCTACGAGCGTTATCTCTGGCCCTGAGTTTATCTGGATTTCTGTAGCCCCATTCACGGGCATAGATGCGGGCATATTCACTGTTATCACGGTAAAATTTACGGTTGAGAGCACGCAGATGCTCTAAATGCTTTTGTCTGTAGGCGCGATGATAGGCTTTGCGTTCCTCGTGATTTGCGGCATAATACTCATCATTCAATTCTGCTACGCGATCAGGATTATCCTTACGCCATTGTCTAGATCCCAGGTTGTGGCACTCTTTGCAATGCGAATCATAACCGTCATTCATCGCGGCACGTTTTGGAAAGCGTGTGACTGGTCGCCAGGTACTACATCGGGTGCAAATTTTGCCCAGCTGTCCATCTTGTTCTACGATTGCCATTGTATGTCTCCTAACTTTATAAAGAAGATGCATGCAAAATCCACCAACTAATCCTGATATTCGCTATCAGATCAAGCAGCGCTTGCTGGCGCTGCGTCCGCGTGCGTTCGAGCTTTTTGCTGGCGATCTGCTGGTGTATGTTGGCCTCCAAAATGTTGTCATTACACGCTATGTGAGCGATGGCGGTATTGATGCGTATGGCGATCTGATCAGTGATTCAGGGTTGATGCGAGTCGCGACTGGGGTTCAGGTCAAGCGCCAGCACCAAAATGTCCAACGTGCCGAGATTGACCGCTTTATTGGCGCACTCGGCGGGCAATTCCACTACGGTATTTTCATCACCACATCTGGCTATGCTCAGCCTGCCCAAACGAAAGCCGCTTCCTCTCCGCTGATACACCTGGATACAATTGATGGGAACCAGGTCGTTGACTTAATGCTCAAACATCGTCTTGGCTTACAAACGAATTTCGAGTCATCTGCACACTTGGATGAAAACTATTTCCTCGGCTTTGAAGATCAGGTTGTCCCTCGTGTTAGCGAAAAACGCGAGCCATATCACACATCCTCCGAACCTGATTCTGAGCTACCTCGGCCTGAAGATGATTTGATTTCACTCCGTGCCCTTAGCTATGCCTTGCGAATTGACTCCACAACAATTCGTGATTGGGTTGAGCGGGGCAAACTTGTGCCAGATCGTGCTCCCAAAGGCTCAGGGCGCGAGGGGTTTTTCTTTCGACGCGATCGCATCGAAACTATCCGACTTGGTTTGAGCGCACCAGGAATACCCATCACCAGCGGTGAATGGCGGCAGGAGTTTGTGGATTTTGCCCGTAGTCGTCAGATGTCGAAGTCGTATAAACCTGTGTTGTTGAAAGCCCTCCTTAATGTTGTTGATCGGAATGGTTTTGCTGCCGTGGATGCGGTGGTTGAAGCCTTTCACGCCTTCTACCTGGAGCGCGAACGCCAGGAGCTTCCTCTGGAATTTGGCAATACCATCTTTCGGAATGGCGCGAATATTCCGCTCAATACAATCAAAAACCTCATCATCAAAAATCCGCTGGATCGTTTTATCATCAAAGGTTTTCTGGAGTACGACAAACGTGATGAAACAATCCGTTTTGTCCCGCAGCTCTGGAATGAGCTGCGTTTTTATGAGCTAATGGACATTCTCACCAGCGCAGATGAACAATTGAACTACTACTACAGTCGTGAAAAATAATGTACTGACTTATTGTAACAAGACTATGTTACAATAAGTCAGTACATTAAAAATATAGAACCATAGTCCCGTTATGTAGTAGTACCTAGGCAACAAAAGGTACCTATGACTATTTACTATCGGTTGGTTGAACTCATGCGGCAATGGGAACAGCGGGAAAATGAAGCCGAGGGTGCTTTGACGTTCCGCCGAATGGCACAGCTGGTATCGCTTAGCCCTGACACGCTTAATCGGATTGCTAATCAAAAAGTTACCCGGATTGATCACGAGACTATTGAGAAATTATGTGATTTTTTCGGCTGTAGCTTGAATGATCTGATGGTACGGGAATAAGTCGTCTTATAGATTTATTCACTTTCACACGCTTGTTACGACAATCTATTGATACTCGCTTGACGCATGTTGACTTGACATGCGTTTTCTTTTTAATTGTGGAGGACAAATCATGACCACCCAACTGTTTAATACAGCTCATTTCGTCCAAGCCATGCGCGACAACGGCTACAAAAACGCCGCCTACGCCCTGGCGGAGCTGATGGACAACTCAATTCAGGCCGGAGCAAGTCAGGTTGAGCTGCTGTGTGGTGAAAAAGAGTTTATTGATCAACGGCGCCGGATGCGGATTGACCAAATTGCGGTGCTGGACAATGGTGCTGGCATGAACGCCGAGGTGATGAAAGTGGCCTTGCAGTTTGGCAACGGCACCCACCTGAAAGCCAGCGAACAAACCGGCATGGGCCGCTTCGGCATGGGCCTGCCGAGCGCCTCGATCTCACAGTGCAAGCGGGTCGATGTCTGGTCGTGGCAGAACGGCGTTGACTCAGCGCTGCACACCTACCTCGATCTGGACAAGATCACCTCACGGGAGCAGCGTGGCATTCCTGAGCCTGTGCAAAGCGAAATACCCGACGTTTGGCGCAAGGTTGGCACATCCTGGGGTAAAAGTGGTACGCTGGTGGTCTGGTCGAAGATTGACCGGGCGATGTGGCGCACGGCGCAGGCAGTCATCACTAACTCTGAGTTTATTATTGGCCGGATGTATCGCAAGTTTATTGAAAGTAAGAGTGTAGCTATTCGCCTCGTTCAGTTCGATATTGAGCAGCCAATGCCAACCGCTAAAGACAAGTTGGCGCAGCCCAACGATCCGGGCTATCTGATGGAGCGTACATCGTGTCCCGCGCCATTCAATGATCAAGCTATGTTTGAAGTATGGGGACATGAATCAACATATGAAGTTAATTTTGAAGGAGGAAATCATCTCATTAAAATGGAATTTTCTATGGCAAAACGTGAAGCACGAGAAAATTCCCCTGGAGGAAAAGTAGCAGGTAGTTTACCTCATGGTGCTCATGCAGGTAGAAATATTGGTACTTCCGTAGTACGTGCAGGTCGTGAACTTGATCTCAGTCAAGTATGGGTTCTTTCTGAACAGACTGAGCGATGGTGGGGAGTAAAAATAGAATTCCCTCCTGCTTTAGATAAACTTTTTGGTGTAACAAATAATAAACAATCTGCCCATAGTTTTACTGATCTAGGAACAATAGATTTTGATGAGGAACTTAAGGGGGGCAAGACGATTACTGCGCTTCGTGACGAAATGTTGGAAGATGGTGATCCACGGGCACCCTTAATGGATATTGCTCATCATATTTTATCTAATATTCGCGAAATGCGTCGCCGACTCAAGGAATACACTGCGGGTTCCCGAACTAAAGGAGGACGACACCCAGGTATTATTCCTGAAGTTATTGCAACGACAGTTACTAAGGAGATGCAAGAAGAAGGGTATGAAGGTGTTAGCGACAAGGATGAAGGATTACCAGATGAACAACGCCAATTGCTCATCGAAAATGCTTTAATTGCTGAAGGAGTTGATGAGGTCAAGGCCCATGAATTCGCTGCAACATTGGTTTCAGATGGTCGAAAATATGGTTTTGAAACCACACATTTAGAAACAGCAGCGTTTTTTTCTGTCAAAACTAAAGGCGGCTCAATCGTTATTCTGCTGAATATGAATCATCCAGCATATACTCACTTAATTGAGGTTCTTGAGGACGATACAGAAGGTGTAAGCCCAGAGCAACTTCAGTATCGCTTAAATCGTGCTGCTGATGGTTTGAAATTATTGCTTATGGCCTGGGCGCGGTATGAAGATGGACTTGATGGAAAACGTCGTGAAGCAGCCCAAGATGCCCGTACCGACTGGGGCCGGATTGCCCGGCGCTTCCTGAGCCACGACGAGTAGGAGCAGCCTGTGACAGCACTTGGCGAAAAGCTAGAGATCTTAGTAGCGCAGGGGCAGCAGGAAGTGATTCTGGCTGCCCCCTTCATCAAAGCCGCCACCCTCCGGCGAGTTGTGGCAGCGATCCAGCCGCACGTCCCGCTGCACTGCGTCACCCGCTGGCGCCCGGAAGAGATCGTGGCGGGCGTGAGCGATCTGGCGGTGTGGGATATCGTGAGCGCGCGGCCCCGCTCAACCCTGTGGCTCTACCCGACGCTGCACGCCAAATACTACCGGGCGGACGAGCGCTGTCTGGTTGGCTCGGCCAATCTCACCGCGACGGCGCTTGGCTGGCGGGCCAACCCCAACCTGGAGCTGCTGATTCCGGCCTCGGCCCACGAACCCAACCTGGAGCTGTTCGAGGCGACCCTGTTTCGCAATGCCCACGAGGTCAACGCCGCGACTGTGCGGCAGATGCAGGCGCTGGTTGATGCCTTCGCCGCGCTGCCGCCAGTCTTGATTGTTGGAGCAGATCAAGATAAACCTCAGCGAACGCCGCCGATCGATCCCGAGGTCTGGCTGCCGGGGCTGCGCGATCCAAGCCTGCTGTATGCGTGCTACTGCGAAGAGCACGCCGCGCTCAGCGAGACCGAATGGGCGGCGGGCTGGCGCGATCTGGGGCAGCTGAATCCCGCCGCAGGTCTCGCCACGGCGCTGTTTGAGCGCTATGTGGGCCTGCTGCTGCTCCAGCAGCCGATTGTCGGCCAGGTTGATCGGCTGCTGGCGACCCCCCAGCGTTTTGGGGCCGTCAAGAAATTTCTGCAAACCCAGCCGTGCGCCGCGCAGCCGAATTTCGATGCAACCTGGGCCTGGCAAACCCTGCTGGACTGGCTCTTTTACTTCCTGCCGGAGCGCTACGAGCGGGTTCCGTCACGCCACTCCGAGGTTGTGGTTAAAGCGTAAAACGCCTGTACGGCGGGTCTCGCTTACTAAATTCCCCGCTTCGTGCCGGGTACCCGCGTGCGGGTGTTGTGGCCTTCGTGGATCATCAGGGCATGTGCAAAGTCCCTGATTGAGCGAAGATTGCTGGGTATGATCGTCCCCTCTCCCGCGCACTGGGAGAGGGGTGTCCGCGTAGCGGACGGGGTGAGGGACTTCTCCTCGTGGCACACTTGCTTCCTGAATTGTCGCATCGGACTAAACCTTGTATTATGAACCCGACGAAAAGGCCCATCCTGTCAGCACGAAGGAGTGCCGTATGCCTAATTGGACCGAGACGTATAACAAGATTTCAGACGAGATCGTTGACACCGCGGTTACCACCCTGCAGCGTGAGATGCCGCCCTACGCCGCGCTGCCCAAAGCTGAGGTGGCCAAGCGGGTCAGAAGCGGAATGGAGCCATTCATCCGCGATTTTGATGAGGCGAAGCCGTATCATTTTGCCCAGTACTGGCAGTCGGTCAGCTACCAGCGCTCCCAGCAGGGGATGCCGCTGCCCGCGCTGCTCCAGGTGCTGCTGCTGGCAACCCAGGTGCTGATCACCGGACTCAAACATGCCTACGCCGATGCTCCACTCGATCAGGTCGCGCTGGTCGAAAAAGCCTACGCGGTCCAGGCCACCGGGATCAACGCCATCTACGCCGGCTACGAGCAGCACAAAGACGAGATCATCGCCTTGCAAAACACAGCCCTGGAGGAGATCTCCTCGCCGATTGTGCCGATCTACACAGGCATTCTGGTGCTGCCGATGATTGGCTCGATCGACTCGCGCCGGGCCGGTCAGGTGATGGAGGGCCTGCTTGAGGGCATCAGTACCCACAGCGCCGACGTGGTCATCCTCGACATCACCGGCGTTCCGGTAATCGATACCGGGGTGGCCAACTACCTGCTCCAGGCCGCCCGCGCCGCCCGGCTGCTCGGCTCGACGGTGGTACTGGTCGGCATCGGCGCCGAGATCGCCCAGACGATTGTGCAGCTCGGGATCGACCTGACCGGGATCGTCACCCGCGCCAACCTGCAGTCTGGGATTGAGTACGCCCTGAGCAAACAAGGTCTGGCGATTCGGCCCAAATAGATCGTGATGGGATCGAGTATGCGCTTGGGCTGCAAGGGCTTTCAATCCGACCGACTTAATTGAATCTATCTGGGAGGCGACTGTGGCATCTGTAATTGAAACCCTGGAACAACTGCACACCAGCATCGTAGAGCGCGGGGTCATGCGGCTACAACGTGATGTCCCGATGTATAGCGCGATGTCGGCGACCGAGGTGGAGAAACGGGTCAGGGATGCGCTCGACCCAATGCTGCGCGATGTCCGGGCGGGGAAACCATCCGCATATCGCGACTACATGCAGGCGCTGAGCTATAAGCGCTCGCAGCAGGGCGAGCCGCTGACCTCGATTCAAGAGGCGCTGCGGGTGCTCAACGATGAGCTGATCATGCTGCTTCGGGCCGATCAGTCGATCACGGCCAGTGTGCTGGTTGATGCGGTTGATATTCTGCATCGCATCACCGAGACCGGGATTATTGGCCTGTATGCTGGCTATGAGCAGGCCCAGCTGGAGCTTATCGAAAGCCAGCAGACCGCGCTCCAGGAGCTCTCGACGCCGATTATTCCGATCTACGAGGGGATTTTGGTGCTGCCGATGGTTGGCTCGATCGACTCGCGCCGGGCCGGCCAGATTATGGAGGGTCTGCTTGAGGGCATCAGCGCCCACACCGCCGACGTGGTCATCCTCGATATCACTGGCGTCCCGGTGATCGACACCGGGGTGGCCAACTACCTGCTCCAGGCCGCCCGCGCCGCCCGGCTGCTTGGCTCGACGGTGGTGCTGGTCGGGATCGGCGCCGAGATCGCCCAGACTATGGTCCAGCTCGGCATCGACCTGACCGGGATCGTCACCCGCGCCAACCTGCAGACCGGGATCGAGTATGCGCTTGGGCTGCAGGGGCTGGCGATCAAGCCAATCTAGGCGTCCTTGGGGCTGGTGAGCGCCGCCTGGCTGGCCTGATAGTAGTCGCACACTGCGGTCAGCGGACAGCGCTCGCAGCGCGGCCGACCCCAGACGCAGATCTGCTGGCCGTGGCGCAGCTGGTTGATGTGATAGTTGTAGAGCCACTGAGCATCGTGCGGCAGGAGCTGCCACAAAATGGCGTGGGCCTGGGTCGGGTTGACCTTGGGGCCAAACAGTCCCAGCCGCTGGCTGACCCGGTGGACATGCGTATCGACCGGCAGAATCGGCTTGGCAAAACAAAACAGCAGCACCAGCGCGGCCGTTTTAGGCCCAACCCCCGGCAGCCGCTGCAGCCATTCCATCCCCGCCGCCACCGTCAAATCCTGGAGAAAGTCAATCTCTGCCGCGCCGCGCTCGGCGATAATCTGGGCCAGCACGGCCTTGATTTTCGGCGCCTTGGCCTCGGCGAAGTTGGCTGGCGCAATCGCCTGGGCCAGCTCCGCCACTGGCGCATCGCGGATGGCCTCCCACTCGCCAAAGCGCTCGCGCAGCTGACGGTAGGCGCGGCTCTCGTTAGCCTCGGTGGTGCGGTGGGAGAGCATCGTCGAGATTAGCTCGTGCATTGGGTCGCGGCGCGGCATCAGCGGATTGTGGCCATACTGCTCCAGCAGCAGTTCGTACACCTGTTGGGCTTTCGCCGCCAAATCTTCAGCATTCATAATTCACCACACGCTATCATTTTGAGCGCAGCAGTGCATTTTCTACGCCAGCAGCGCCGGATCTGGCGGCTAGCGCAGCGAGCGGTTGTTGGGCGGGCGCCGACCGAGGCGGCGCTGAATGGCTGGTCGCTGGGCTGGCCCGGCGAGCGCAGGCGGCGGCAGGATGGCTGGCTCCGGGGCGGTGTTGCGTTTGATCCAGAACTCCTCCACGAGTGCCTGGCCAACCACCGCCATGGGAATCGCGATCAGGGCACCAATAATACCCAGCAGCTCGATGCCGCAGAACAGCGCCAGAATCGCAATCACTGGGTGGGTCTCAACGGCCCGGCCCATCACCTTGGGCGCAATGATATGGACCTCGATATTGCCGACCACGAGATGGAGCGCCAGCACCCAAAGAGCCAGCGATGGCTCTTTGGTAAAGGCCACAATCATGGTCAGAATGGTGGCCATAAAGCCGCCGACATACGGCACAAGCTCCAGAATGCCGCCGATGACGCCCAGGGCAATCGCATAGGGCACGCCCAGCACCTGCAGGCCAAAGCCAAAACAGATTGCATAGAACGTTGCGATCACAATCTGGGCGCGTACCCAGCGCCCGAGGCGCCGCCCAATCACATTGGTGACGTCGATCATCCGCTGCTGCTGGCGGTGCGGCACGACGCGACAGATGAAGCTGCTGGCCACGCCGCGGCGGCTGATCAGGAAAAACGCCAGCACCAGCACCACCACCAGATTGACGATAAAGCCAACCATCGCTCGCCCAAACGAGATCGCGGCGCCACCAACGTCGCCAGCCAGGGTGGCAATATACTGAGCCGCCTGCTGGGCCAGCTCGCCGGTCGGCAGGCTCGGGGCCAGATCGGGAAACCGCTCGGCGATAAACTGGCTGCCTTGCAGCAGCGGCTGGCGCACCAGCGTCGGCAGCTGCTGGCGCAGGAGCCCAACCTGCTGGGCCACCAGCGGCACCAGCACAAAGCCCATGCCCACCAGCAGCAGCACAATCAGCACATACATCACCAGAATGCTGACCAGGCGCGGGATGCGCCAGCGCTCCAGGCGATCGACGGCGCTGGAGATCGCCACCGCCAGCAGAATCGCGACAAAAAACAACACAAAAACCCGATACAGCAGCAGCGTAAGCCATACGCCAGCCAGCACAATCAGCGTGAGCATGACGGTACGAGCACTGACCCGAACTGTTGTTTCAGCTTTCATAAATCCTCCGCTGGAAACCCCGTAGCGTGCTGCGGGGAGGAATGCGGCCTAGGTACCCATCAGACGATCTTGAATATTAAGGAGGCCGCGTACTGCCTGCAGGTTACGAACCAATGTGCTACTATTAGCGCTGTAAAATGTCTCGGTGATCCAGCTTTAGGTTGGCAACAACCACGGTTCGTGGATGTGGTGGAGGTCGGTGCTGGATCAAGGTTGTTGGCGATAACCACCCGCCAGTGTCACCCAGCCTAGACAGGCCCGCTGGTTTCCCGAGACCAACCAGCAGCACGGGCCAATGCGCCGACCGAGGGTCAGGTGCAAGCCCACCGCCTTGGCGGGGGGTTGGTGACAGGTTTGTTCGCCTTCTATAGCCCTGGCTCCGACGGCCTGGCGTGCTGACACTGCTGGCAGACGCCAAACGCCTCCAGGGCATGGCCCTCGATGGCAAAGCCGGTGCGCTGGCTTAGCTGCGCCATCAGCCCATCGAGATCGCAGGTGTCGAAGGTTACGGCGGTGCCACAGCGGGTGCACACCAGCTGATGTTTGTGCGGCGCAGCCGGAATATAGGCGTGTTCGCCCTCATCGTGGTGAATGCGCGCCAGCCAGTGCCCGGCGGATAAGACCTCAAGCGTGCGATAGATCGTCGCCCGCCCAACCTCGGGCAGCTCGCTGACCAGCTGCTCGGCGGTAAATGGCTCGGCGCGAGTCACAATATATTCAACAATCGTCCGCCGAGGTTCGGTTAGGCGCAGCCCATCCTTGCTGAGGGCGTACAACACATCTTTGGCCCAGGTCATTAGATTCACCTCAAACTAGCGCGAGACACTGCGCGTGGATTATGCTTGGCTGACGTGGTACGGCGCGGCCGCTTCGCGCGCCAGCACATAGTGCATCCCGCCAACCTGACGCACCATGCCCTTCAGCTCCATCAGCCCCAGGGTTGCGGAGATCTCGGCCGCCGCCATTCCGCTGCTGCGCCCAAGCACATCGATGTGGGTTGGCTCGCCGCTCAGCAGCGGCAGCAGGGCGGCCTCGGCCGGGGTATCGGGAACAATCGCGGCGATCTCCTGCTGCGCCACCGCCTGGTTAAGATTGAGCTGGGCCAGCAGCTGTTCGACCGAGCGGATCGGCGTGGCCCCATCGACAATCAGCTGATTTGGCCCATCGCTGGCCCGGCTAAGGATCGAGCCGGGGATGGCGAAGACGTCGCGGCCCTGCTCAAGGGCAAACTGAACCGTGATCAGCGCCCCGCTGCGCTCGCCGGCCTCGACCACCAGCGTCCCCAGCGCCAGCCCGCTGATCAGGCGATTGCGGGCCGGAAAGTTGCCGCTCAGCGGCGCCGAGGTGGGCGCATACTCGGAGATCAGCGCGCCCTGCATTGTGATCTCGTCCGCCAGCGCCCGATGCTGCGGCGGGTAGATCGTCCCCAGCCCGCTGCCAAGCACGGCCAGGGTCCGGCCGCTGCGGTCCAGGGCGGCGCGATGGGCGATCGCATCGATGCCCAGCGCCAGCCCGGAGATAACCGTCACTCCGGCGCTGGCCAGATCGCCGGCAATTTTGTAGGTGACCTCGCGGCCATAGGGCGTCGCGTTGCGCGTCCCGACCACAGCAACCGCCCAGCGATCTGTATCAATGAATGTGCCGCGAACATACAGCAGCGGCGGCGGCGCATCGATCTGGCGCAGCAGCGGCGGATACTCCGGGTCATCGAGCATAATCACCCGCAGCCCAGCGGCCTCGATCGCCCGCCACTCAGCCGCCAGATCAAGGCGGCCGTGGGTTTTGTGCAGGGCCTCGATCGAGCGCCGGTCCAGGCCGGCGGCGCGCCAGTCATCGGCGCTGGCCTCCCAGGCCGCCACGGCCGAGCCACAGTAATCGACCAGCGCCCGCAGCCGATTTGGCCCAATCCCCGAGGTTAAATTAAAGGCTAAGTAGGCACTTCTCTCATCCATCAGTCCATCCTCCTCTTTGCAGCTAGCAAAGGATTATACACCATTCACCCTGGCCGCCCCTGCCCACCAGCGCCCAATTCGCCTGGCTCTCGCGGGCGCCGCACAACAGATGGCAGGCAAAAGAGGGGCTAAAAGTACCTTAGATGTCGCTGATTGGGCGCGGTATAATTAAGTCTACAGCTATTAATGGTTTTAAGTTCTAAGGTATATTGATGATCTCGCCCTTTTTTGGTGATCTACCGCTTCAGACAGAGATTGCGGCGTTGCGCACCCGCCTGGCCACGTTGGAAGATGTTCAGCACAATCTTGAGCGCACTCAGGCTGCTCTAGCCGCGAGTGAGCTGCGCTTTGCCCAGATTTTTAATGCGAGCAGTGCAATCAAGCTAATTGTCGAGCCAGATACCTGGCAGATTGTCGATGCCAATGTCGCCGCATGTCGCTTCTACGGCTACAGCCAGGCCGAGCTGAAAGCGCTGCAGGTGCCCGCCCTAAGTGCCCTGACTGCGGCGGAGACTGCCGAGCGGATGCAGGCCGGCATGGCCGCAGGCGTCGATCGGTTTGAGCTGCGCCATCGGCTGCGCTCGGGCGAGATCCGCGATATCGAGGCCTATATCACGCCGATGACGCAGGGCGAGCAGCAGTTGCTGTTCTGCATTATTCACGATATCACGGCGCACAAGGAGGCCGAGACCCAGCGGCGACACCAGCGCGACTATCTGACCGCGCTCCACGAGACCACGCTGGCGATGCTCCAGCACATCGAGCTCGATCAGGTGCTCCAGACGATGCTGTGGCAGGCCACAACCCTGATGGACTCCCAGCATGGGACGATCTACCAGATCTCCGACGATGGCACGCAGATGCTGCAGACGACCACCCGTGGCGCAGTCGAGGGTCACGAATCGGTCAATCTTCGCCCTGGCAAAGGCGCGGTTGGCCAGGTCTGGAGCACTGGCCAGGCCCTGCTGATCGATGACTACAGCGCCTGGGAAGGCCGTCTGCCCTTGCAATGTCTGGACCCAATCCACGCGCTGGTGGTGATGCCGCTTCATAGCGCCGGGCAGATCACTGGCATGATCGTGGTGGCGCACGTGAACACGCACCGCCGCTTCACCGCCGAGCAGGTGGCGATCCTCACGCAGTTTGCCCGCCTGGCCTCGCTGGCGCTGGAAAAAGCCCGCTTCTACACCGCCGCCCAGGCCGAGCTGAGCGAGCGCCGCCGGGTCGAGGTGGTCTTGCGCCAGGTCAACGAGCGCTTCGAGCTGGTCGAAGAGGTGCTCAACGGCGGGATCTACGACTGGGACCTGCGCACGCTAGCCACCACCGTAACCCCTGGGTTTACCCGCGCGTTTGGCTACACCTCCGCCGACATCGCCGCGAGCGATGACTGGTGGCAGGCGCGGGTTCACTCCGACGACTGGCCGCTGCTCAAGGCCACGCTCAACCATGCGATCGATCACGACGACACTTGGCTGTACACCTATCGCTTTCGCACCCTGGCCAACGGCTATCGCTATGTTCAGGACACCGCGCAGATTGTGCGCGATGCCGATGGGGCCGCCGTGTGCATGGTTGGGAGCATGGCCGATGTCACCGAGCAGTACGAGGCCGAGATCGCCCTGCAGGAGAGCGAGGAGCGCTATCGCCGCCTGGTTGAGGTCTCGCCGATTCCAATTATCGTCTACCAGAACAACATCATTGTCTACGTCAACACTGCGGCGCTGGATCTCGCCCACGCCAGCGAGCCGGCCGAGATGATCGGGAAGTCGCTGTTTGACTATGTCCATCCCGATAATCTGAGCCTGCTGAATATTCATGTCAGCCATTTCGAGCAGCGCCGCTCGCATTTTACCGAGGCGCGGTTTTTTCGGCTGGATGGCAAGGTCATTGATGTGGAGTTCTCGGGGATTACGATTCGTTTCAAGGGCCAGCTGGCGATTCAAATTGTTGCCCGCGATATCACCGAGCGCAAACGGGCCGAGGCGACCCTCCGCGACAGCGAGGCGCGCTATCGCCGGCTGGTCGAAATGGCCCCAATGCCGCTGATTGTCCATCGCCGGGGCATCATTCTGTATGCCAATATGCGGGCGCTGGAACTGGCCGATATTCCAGCCCCCAGCGGCCTGGTGGGAAAATCCATGATCACGTTCGTCCACCCAGACTATCAGGCGGCGCTGATTGACCGCCTGCGCGACCCAGTCGATCAAACTTCGAGCGGCGAGACCTGCTGTGTGGTCGCCAATGGCGCCACTCTCGATGTGGAGTTTTCGGTCAGCACGATTATCTATGAAGGGAAGTCGGCAACCCAGGTGATTATCAACGATATTACGGCGCGTAAACAGGCCGAGGAGCAGCGCTTGCTGCTGGAGCGTCGGCTGCTGGAGACTCAGAAACTCGAGAGTCTGGGAGTCCTGGCCGGTGGCATCGCCCACGATTTCAACAATCTGCTGGTCTCGATGCTGGGCAATGCCAGCCTGGCGCTGCTTGAGGTCGCCCCCGATGCACCAGCTCGCGAGACCATCGGGCGGATTGAGCAGGCGGCCCAGCGCGCTGCCGAGCTTACAAATCAGATGCTGGCCTACTCTGGGCGGGGGTTATTTATCACACAGACAATTAATCTGAATACCTTGATCGAAGAGAGCGCGCCGCTGTTCAGCCGGATGATCCGACAGCAGGCCGAGTTTGCGTATCTGCTGCCGCCGCGCGCCCCGTTTATCGAGGGCGATCCCGTCCAGCTGCGCCAGGCGCTGGTGAATCTGGTGATCAATGCCGGCGATGCCGCTGGCGATCAGCCCGCCCGGATTCATATTCGCGCCGGCTGGATTGAGGCCGATCAGGCGCTGTTTGAGCGCGGGTATCTGGCCTCTGAGCTTGCGCCAGGTCGCTATGGGTTCGTGGAGGTCGGCGACGCAGGCTGTGGAATGAGCGCCGAGACCGTCGCCAAGATGTTCGATCCGTTCTTCACCACCAAGTTCACCGGCCGCGGCCTCGGGCTGGCGGCGACGCTGGGGATTGTGCGCGGGCACAGCGGGAGTATCTTCGTCGAGAGCACGGTCGGCCAGGGCACCACAGTGATGATCTTGCTGCCTGCAGTCGAACAGCCCGCTCCGGCGGCGCTGCCCCGGCCAAAACCCGCCCTGGCGCCCGGCCAAAATGGCCTGATCCTGATCATCGACGACGAGCCGGATGTCCGCGAAGTCACCGAGCGCATTCTGAAACGGCTGGGCTACAAGACGCTGCTGGCCGAGAATGGCCAGGCCGGGATCGCCCTGTTTCGGGAACACTCGGCCCAGCTTCTCGGGGTCTTGCTTGATCTGACGATGCCGGAATTCGATGGCAAGGCCACCTTTGATGTGCTGCAGCAGATCAATCCGCGCGTTCAGGTTATCTTGATGAGCGGCTATAATGAGCAGTATATCAATGATCAGTTTGAAGATGCCGGTTTAGCTGGATTTCTGGCCAAGCCATTTATGATCGATGAGCTGCGGTCGAAATTGGCCGTACTGCAGCGCTAGTCTGGGGCTGCGTTGCTGTAGCACCTGATTGTCTTCGCCCTTTTTGTGTATAGAAGGAGTTGCTATGCCCAGAAATATTCAGCCGCCGTCGCCGTGGTTTCGGCGCTTTATGATTTTGACCGGGATAATCATCCTGGTCTGTACCGTAATGGTTTTCACTACGCTGATCCAGGGTAACTATAGCGTAGCCTTTCCCCTGCTGGTCGGTATCCTGGTTCTGCTCGCCTTCGAGGTGCTGCTGATGGCGCTCCACAACCGCAGCCGCATCTAGCCGAACCGCAGGCAGAGGCCACTCTCCCGCCAACTCCCGCGCCTCTGCCTAAGACCTATTTCCCCCGGCCTAAATCACCCCTTTGGTGCTGGGAATCGCGTCGCCCAGGCGGGTGTCGCGCCTGGTGGCGCTATCTAGTGCCCGCGCCAGGGCTTTAAACAGCGCCTCGGCCTTGTGGTGATCGTTGCGCCCATACTCGATCCGGGCGTGCAGGTTCATGCGGGCGTGGATCGCCAGCGTCTCGAACACATGCTCGACCAGATCGCAGGTCAGGCCACCGACCTGGGGATTGGTCCAGCTCAGGTTTAGCACATGAAACGGCCGTCCGCTCAGATCGATGGCGACAAACGCCAGCGCCTCATCCATTGGAACATAGGCGTAGGCGGTGCGAGTGATGCCAGCCTTGTCGCCAAGCGCCTGATCGATCGCCTGGCCCAGGCAGATCGCCACATCCTCGACCGAATGATGCTCGTCGATATGCAGATCCCCGGCGCAGCGCACGAAGAGGTCAAACTGACCGTGGCGGGCAAAGCTCTCCAAAAGATGATCGTACATGCCGATGCCGGTCTGGATATCGGCTTTGCCACTGCCGTCCAGGTTCAGGCTGAGCGTGATATTGGTTTCGTGGGTCTGCCGCTCAACGGTTATGCTGCGACTCATAACAAAATCCTTGGGGCGGGATTAACAACAATCGCCGCCGAATTGGTTCATTCGGCGGCGATCATACCAGATAACGGCTGGACTGGCTTCAGGCGGATTGTGAGCTAAGCAGATCTATGCGGTTTTGAGAGCAACAGCCCGTCGCCGTCGCCAGTCGGTTGGATCTCCTCCGCGTGCTGCACAGCGCCTGAATTTGCGCGATCGAACCCGGCTGGATCGATGGAAAAAGCGCCATAAGATGGTCGCCAGCAGCGCGATCCGGCAAAGTTGTGGGCTCCTCCTAAAATATAGGCATAGATTCGGGCGGCATTCGGTTTGTTGCTGCCGTTTTCCATCCAGGTCTCCTCTAGAAGAATTATGCGGGGGATACATAATAATGCAGCTTTGGCTGATGGGATGCCTGAGCGTGTGATGAGGTGCTGAGATGGACCGCATGGGGGTTATTGCGGCTCACCCCTAGGAGGGATAGCGCAGAAGTACTATGCGCTATCCCTCGTTAGTCCTGGGAAATGCCAAAGGCCGGGCCAGCTCTGTTCAATACAGGGCTGGCCCGGCCTTTGAGCTGAAATTGGCGGCGAGTTTAGGGGGCTGCCACGCGGGCGGCGCCGCGTCCCTCGATGTAGCTCAGCGACTGATGGCGGAAATAGGTATCGTACAGCTCGGCGTAGTGGCCGCCCTGGGCCATCAGCTGCTCGTGATTGCCGCTCTCGATAATCCGCCCGCGATCAAGCACAATAATCCGGTCGGCCGAGCGCACAGTCGAGAGCCGGTGGGCGATCAGGATCGAGGTCGAGCGGGCCAGAATCAGGTCCATCGCGGTCTGGATCTGGGTCTCGGTGAAGGGGTCGATGCTGGCGGTGGCCTCATCGAGCACAAAAATGGCCGGCTGGGCCGCCAGCACGCGGGTCAGCGCCACCAGCTGGCGCTGGCCCAGCGAGAGCTTGGCGCCGCGCTCGCCAACCACCGACTGCAGCCCCTCGGGGAGCGTGTCCAGCCACTCGCCGCCGCCGATCTGGCGGGCCACGTGTTCAATCTCGGCATCGCTCAGGTTTGGCGCGGCGTAGCGAATATTATCGGCGACCGTGCCATCAAATAAAAACGGCGTCTGCGCCACAATCCCCAGCTGCGCGCGGTAGGCCCGCAGGTCCAGGTCGCGGATATCGACGCCATCGATCGTGATCTGGCCGCCCTGAAACTCGTAGAAGCGGGCGATCAGCTTGGCGATGCTGGATTTGCCGGCGCCGGTGTGGCCAACCAGGGCCACGCTCTCGCCCGGCGCGATCTGCAGGCTGAAATCTTCCAGCACTGCCTCTTTGCGCCCGTAGGCGAAGTGCACGTGGGTGAAATCAATCTTGCCCTTGACGTCGGCCAGGGTCTGGCTGGCGGTCTGCTTGACGGTGTGCTCGGCGTCGATCAGGGCGAAGATGCGCTCGGAGGCGGCCAGCCCAGCCTGGAACTGGCTCCAGAAGGCCGAGATATTCAGCAGCGGAAACCAGAACAGGTCGACCGAGCGGACGAACACATACCAGGCCGCCAGCGTGATCGTCGCATCAACCACGCTTAGGCCGCCCCAGTAGACCAGGCCCGCCGTGCCAAAGCCCGACACAATATTGAGCGTGGGAAACACATTCGAGAGCACAAAGCCGCGCCGCAGGTTGACCGCGTAGGACTGATTGTTGATCGAGCTGAACTCGTCGTATATCCGGCGCTCCTGGCGGAAATTTTTGGCGATGCTGATGCCGGTGACCGCCTCTTGGATCGAGCTATTCACGTCGGCCAGAATCTGAAAGCCCTTGCGGGTGACAAAGCGGGCCAGCCGCCGAAAGCCGAGCGCCATCCCGATGACAATCGGCGTAAAGCCAACAATCCCCAGGGTCAGCTGCCAGGACGTGGCGAACAGATATACCAGCAGCACCAGCACGGTCAGAATCTGGCTCAGCACCTCGGTGATCAGCCGCGAGACCTGGGCGAACTCCTGGGTGTCCGAGGTGATCCGGCTGATGATTCGGCCGGATTTGAACTGGTCGAAGAACGACAGATCGTGGCTGATTGCGGCGGCAAACGCATCGTTGCGCAGCGCACTGATCACGTCGGCGATAATCCGCGCCGTGAAGCGCTGGCGAATCAGGTTGGCGACCCACTGGAGCAGGCCGACCGCCAGCACGCCGGCGGCCAGCGTGTACATCAGCGCCCACGACGGATTTTCCCGGCTGAGCCGCTGGACCGCCTGGGCGACCAGAAACGGCGGCGCGGCGTTCATCACCGCCAGCAGCACAATCATCAGCGAGGTCAGAATGGCCTGGCGGCGGTAGGCGCCAAAATAGTGCAGCATGCGCCGCATCAACATGCGGTCGCTGTACTGCCGATCATAGGCTTCGGTATCAAGTCCTGTAAACATACGCACCTTCGGTAATTCAATAATCAGCCAGCGGGCTTCGACAGGCTCAGTCGGCGGGCTTAACTCTAACCTACAGCTTGGCGAAAATGGCCCGATAGGCCTCCGACGACTGCATCAGCTGATCGTGGCTGCCAATTGCCGAAACGTGGCCCTTGCGCATCACGATAATCAGGTCGGCCCAGCGAATCTGCGAGAGCCGGTGGGTGATCAGAATCGTGGTGCGATTTTGCGAGGCCTGCTCGATTGCCTGCTGAATGCGATCCTCGGTGGCGCTATCGATGGCGCTGGTCGAGTCGTCCAGCACCAGAATGTGCGGCTTGACCAGAAAGGCGCGGGCGAGCGCCAGGCGCTGGCGCTGGCCGCCGGAGAGGGTCACGCCGCGCTCGCCGATCACCGTATCGTAGCCATCGGTCAGGCGCTCGATAAAATCGGCGGCCTGGGCCGACCGGGCGGCGGCGATCACCTGCTCGCGGGTGGCGCTGGGCACGCCAAAGCTAATATTATCGGCGATCGAGCGCGAGAACAGGAAAATATCCTGCTCGATCATCGAGATCTGCTGGCGCAGCGCGGCCAGGTTCCAGTCGCGCACATCCACGCCATCGACCAGAATCCGTCCGGCGCTGATATCGTAGGTGCGATTGAGCAGCTTGGTGATCGACGATTTGCCCGAGCCGGTCTGGCCGACCAGCGCCACCGTCTGGCCGGGCTTGATCTTGAAGCTGACGTTGTGGACCGCCTTCAAGGCGTTGTTGTAGCTGAACGAGACATTCTCAAACTCAATCTCGCCGCGCATCGGCTCGGCGTAGCCGCGGGCATTCTCGTCCAGCTCGGTCTCGGTCGTGATCAGCTCCAGGATGCGGCGGGCGCCGGCCATGCCGCTGGAGACCTGCGAGTAGGCGAACTGCGCGGTGAAGGTCGGGAATCCAAACAGCAGGATCAGCCCGTTGAAGGCGATGATATCGCCAACCGTGATCGTGCCAGAGCGGAATAGCAGCAGGCTGTGCAGAAAGCCAAAGCCCTGGGTCAGGCCCAGCAGCAGCACGGGCAAAAAGATCGCCTCGATATCGCCCTGGCGGACAAAGGCGGTGCGCCAGCGCTCGACCGCCGCCCGAAAGCGCCTCTGCTCGCGCTGCTCCTGGGCGGCGCCCTTGACCGTCTCGATGCCGTCGATCGCCTCGGCCAGGGTGGCGTTGAGGTCGCCAAAGGCCTGGCGGACCGCCGTGGTGCTTGGGCGCAGGCGGCGCAGATAGTTGAACACCAGCCAGAAGTAGGCGATCAGATAGAGCGTTGGCACCAGTACGAGCTGCCAGTTCATCGTGGGCGCCACCAGAATCGGCATCAGCAAAAACATGCCCGAGCCGATCACCAGGTTCGTGCCGGGGTTGAGCATCAGGTTCATCTCGCGCACATCGTTGGTGGCGCGGGCCATCACATCGCCGGTTGGCTTGCTATCGTGGAAGGCCATGCTCTTGCCGAGCAGGCTGGTGTACAGCTCCGAGCGGACATCGCGCTCCAGCCGCTGGCCGATGATCTCCGAGGAGAAATTGCGCAGGAGCTGGACAATGCCGCGAATAAACTGCCCGACCACAATCCAGATCGCGGCCCAGAACAGCCTGCGGGTATCGCCAACTGAGACGGCGGTGAAGGCCATTCCGGTCAGGAGCGGCACCGCCGCCGCCAGCGCCGCATTGCCAAAGGCGCCCACAAACAGCCCGATAATCCACCAGGCGTGGCGCTTGACGTGCGACCAGACCCAGCGCTGCGGGGTGGAGTGGTCGGGTTTCCAGGTTCGTTCAACAACAAATTCGCTATTTGCTACAGCCATACCTATTCCCTGTTGTGCGCCAGAACACAGCCGCTCGTGGCGCTGTGACGGGCCAAAATTTCGCTTCGTTCAGGCAGTATACCATCACTCTGGTGCCCAACTGCCGATCTTATGGGGTATTGATCATATTCAGATGTTGCTCGCTAGATCGATAGTCAGCCCTGGCGCGAGCGGCGTCCGGCCTCGGCACCGGGACTGCGATTGGGATACAATTTACTGTAAAGCCTTCTATGGAGTAGCCAACATGATCCAAACCATTACGATTGATGTTTTTTCCGATGTCGTCTGCCCGTGGTGCTACATTGGCGAGAAACGGCTGGAGCAGGCCCTGGCGCAGCGCCCAGAGATTAAGGCTGCGATTCGCTGGCGCCCGTTTCAGCTCAACCCGGCCATGCCCGCCGAGGGCGTGGACTGGCGCAGCTTCGCCGACGAAAAGTTTGGCGGCCTTGAGCGGGCGCGGGCGATGTTTGCCCAGGTGGCCGCAGTTGGCGCCGAGGTCGGGATTGCGTTCAACTTTGAAGCTATCGCCAGCGCCGCCAACACCGCCGACGCCCATCGCCTGCTGCTGCTGGCCGGGCAGCACGAGCGCCAGTGGGAGCTGGCGACCGCGCTGTTCAAGGCCTACTTCACCGACGGGGTCAACCTGAACGACCGCGAGCAGCTGGTGGCCTGCGCCGTTGCGGCGGGGCTGGAAGCTGAGCCGGTGCGCGCGTATCTGGCCAGCGACCAGGGTGCCGCCGAGGTGCGCAGCAGCCAGCACGAGGCCGGGCAGCTAGGCGTGCAGGGCGTGCCGTTCTACGTCTTCGACGAGCGCTGGGCCGTCTCGGGCGCCCAGCCCGTCGAGGTGTTTCTGCGGGCGCTGGATACCGCGCTGGCCGCCGTGGAGCGCTAGATTGCGCCAAAAAGCGCGCCTGTCACAGGTGGACGCGCTGGTTTTTAGGCAGCGTGATCGAGCGCTGCGATTGTCCTAAACTCCCTCTTGTCGGCAGCGAACAAGTGTGCTATACTGAAGCCCGTGGCGCAAAAATGTGCGGCACATTCTCATAAGCCAGAGTATCTACAAGGAGCATGAGCAATGCCTATTTCCCCCGAAAAAGAAAAGGCCCTCGCCGCCGCAATCAGCCAGATCGACCGCCAGTTTGGCAAAGGCTCAATTATGAAAATGAGCGACAACCGCCTGGCCATCGAGTCGATCCCAACTGGCTCAATTGCGCTCGACCTTGCGCTTGGCGTTGGCGGGATTCCCCGCGGTCGGGTGATTGAAATCTATGGCCCGGAAAGCTCGGGTAAAACCACTCTGACTCAACATATTGTTGCGGAAGCCCAGAAAATGGGCGGCGTTGCCGCATTTATCGATGCTGAACATGCCTTTGATCCAATCTATGCCGCCAACTGCGGTGTGAACGTTGAAGATCTACTGGTGTCGCAGCCCGATACGGGCGAGCAGGCCCTGGAAATTTGTGAAACCCTGGTGCGCTCGGGCGCCATCGACATCATTGTGGTCGACTCGGTGGCCGCGCTGGTTCCCCGCGCCGAGATCGAAGGCGACATGGGCGACTCGCACGTCGGTCTCCAGGCCCGTCTGATGTCGCAGGCGCTGCGGAAGCTCTCCGGCGCGGTCGCCAAATCGCGCACCTCGCTGGTGTTCATCAACCAGCTGCGTATGAAAATCGGCGTGATGTTCGGCAACCCCGAGACGACCACCGGCGGCAACGCGCTGAAGTTCTACGCCTCGGTGCGCCTGGACATCCGCAAAATCGAGTCGATCAAGTCGGGCACCGAGGTGGTTGGCGCCCGCGCCCGCGTCAAGGTGGTCAAAAACAAAGTTGCGCCGCCCTTCCGCCAGGCCGAGTTCGACATTATGTACAACGAGGGCATCTCACGCGAGGGCAACATTGTTGATGTTGGCGTCGTGATGGAGATTATCCGCAAGAGCGGCGCGTGGTTCTACCTCGGCGAAGATCGCCTGGGCCAGGGCCGCGAGAATGTCAAGAACTTCCTGAAAGAGAACCCGGCGCTGGCCAACGAGATCGAAGCGCTCATCCGGGCCTCGGCCTCGATGGCGCCGCCCTCGGTGAAGGTCGTCGCCGGAGCCGGCGTGGCCGCCAACGGCGCGGCGGTCGCTGCCGATGACGATATCTTTGACGACGAGTAGGCTGCCGGGCTGCTAAATAGCGCAAAGGACGTAGCATACGCTGCGTCCTTTTTCGATCAACAGCCGCCGATCGGGGTTCGGGATCGGACCATTTTGATCCACGAAGATCACGAAGTCTCATACCGTGATTACGGCATTGGAATAGGCAAATCCCGATCCCCGACCCCCGATCCCCGGCGCGAAAGCGCACTAGTGGGTCACTTGCCATGTCCATTGGCATTCGTTCGTACCCTGTGCTATGCTTTGTCCAGCATTATCAGTATCCAGCATGGAGGTGTACCGTGAGTCGTCAGCCAACGGATCCC
>DAOTUS010000104.1:0-13857 GCA_034437415.1 Herpetosiphonaceae bacterium | reverse complement strand
GCGCGATGGCGCCCAGGCGGTCGATAACTTCACGCTGCTGCTGGACTACGGGGCGCTGAAGGTGACACTGAAGGCCGGCATGCTGGTGCGGGCGGCGGGGCCACGCTTCATGCTGCACGGCACGCAGGGCTCGTTCGTCAAATCCGGGTTTGATCCGCAGGAGGCCGCGCTTAGGCGTGGGGAAATCCCCGGCGCTAGCGGGTGGGGCGAGGAGCCCCGAGAACAGTGGGGCAGCATCAGCAGCCAGGTTGGCGGCCTGGAGGTTGAGGGCCGGATCGCCACGCTGCCGGGCGCGTACCAGGCGTTCTACCAGAATATCGCCGCGGCCATCCGGGGCCAGGCCGCGCTGATCGTCAGGCCCGAGCAGGCCCGCAACACCATTCGCATCATCGAGCTGGCCGTCGAGAGCCACGCCCAGGGGCGCACCCTGCCGTTCACGCTGTAGGCAGGCTGGCGCTGCTGCCCGGCTGGCGCTGTCTGCGCAGTGCCAGCCGGGCGATTTGGCCTACTTGACGGCCAGCGCCTCGTAAGAGTAGTACATTGTGCCGTCGAAATCCTCGGCAAAAAATCCAACCACATAGTCGCCCTTGGCCGCGAACGCCTCCTCCCAGAACAGGCCATCAGGGCCAAAGACCAGCGTCTCGCCATCGCGGCGGACGAAATCGGCCGCATCCTCGCCGTCGCTGGCGATCCACTGCTCCGAGATGGTGAAGCTATCGCCGCGCTTGGGCGTGATCGCGCGCATCGGGCCGTTGCCATCTTTGCCCGAGTAGCCCAGCACCTCAATCAGCTCGCCATCGCTGAGGACCAGCATGGCCCGGCGCGTGGTCTTGCCCTTGGCGGTCTTGTAGCTGCCCTCGACCGTGTAGGTGGCATCCTCCGACTCCGAGCCGTAGCTGGCCGGACTCAGCAGCGCCACCACCGAGGTCGCGCCATCGCTGAGGGCGAACAGGCTGGTATCCCACTCGAACTCGATCTCGATCGTGCTGGCCTCGCCCCAGTCGGGATAGAAGACCCCGTCAACCTCGCGGGTCTGCTCGGCATCGAGATAGTCCATATCGACCACCCGAATGTCGCCGCTGGCGGGGTCGATATAGCCGATAAAAATGTACAGGAAGGCGACATTGGCGCTGGGCAGGCTGGTTCCCAGCACCACCGGCTTGCGTCTGGTCGCGCTGGTCGCCGACAGCGTGATCGGCTCGATCGTGATCGTCTCGGCGCCGGGGGCGGCCACATCGCTGTCGGAGGTTGGGTCGGGCGTGACGGTTGGCCTGATCTCATCGACGCTTGGGAAGGGCTTTTTCTTGTAGTGAAAGGCCAGAAACTCATCCCACAGCGACTCCGCCACGAAGCTGCTGGCGACCAGGTTATAGGATTTATAGCCGGCATCGACATCGGTATAGAGCTTGGAGTTGGGGAAGTGAATTGAGATGCCGGTCGAACCCTCTTTTTGCGAGCCGTGCTTCTCATCGATCACCGTGCGGTCGATTGCCGCGATCAGATCAGCGGCGGCGGCGTTGACGGCCGGATCGTCAACCTTTTTCTGGAGCAGCCGGGCGAAGCTGCCCAGGTCGATATACGGCTTGGGCTCGTCCTCATCAAACACCGTCTCGAAGGAGCGGGCATAGCGGCGCGCCGCCGCCACATCCTTCTGGGTGACCTCGACCAGGGTGCGGAGCAGCGTATCGAGCGCAGCGATCAGCTGGGGCATTGTCGCCAGATCGACGCTGGTCAGCGTGACCTCCTTGAGCTCCTCGCTGGCCACCTCTTCGGCGCTGAGCCGCTGGTTGCCCTCGTAGACGCGCTTGACATACTTGGCGCGGGCGTCGTCGTCCAGAATCTGCTGATCCTGCTCGATGTAGCTGTCGACAATCGCGGCGGCCAGCTGGTCCCCACCGATCTCGGGGCTGTCGGCCAGGCGGCCCAGAAAGGCGGCGTAGGCCCAGCCGAGGGTTGGCTCGACCTCCTGGGAGGCCACCGAGTAGCGGGCGTAGGGCGCGATGGCGCTGTAGACCTCGATCCCGCTCATCAGGCAGGCGTCAAAGCCGATCAGCTCGAACTGGCCAATCGTGGTCTCGGCCAGAATCGCCTCCAGGGCATCGGCTATCTCCATCAGAAACAGCATATCCCCAAAGCTCTCGGCGAGGGGAATATCGTGGCGCCCAAGCGTCGATGGCTCGGCATCGCCCCAGCCGCCGGGCCAGCCGGAGCCGTGGTCGGACATAATCAGGACGTATTTGTCGGCGGGATAGGTGTTGGCGGCCCAGGTGACGAAATCGATCAGCGTGTCGGCATCGGCCATATTCAGCTCGCCGAGATCGTCCAGCTCCTCGGAGTTGAGCTGCTCAAGATCAGCGTCCTGCTGCAGCAAAAAGCGCTTGGTGCTGGTCCAGTCGCCATCGCCATCAAAGCCGCCGTCGTAGCGATCCATCTGCGCGACCACCGTCATCCGCTCAGTCGAACCGATCATCTCGGCCTCGTTGAGGTCGTTGTACATATCCTCTTCGAGAATCTCATCGTCGGCATCGGAGTAGAGCAGGATCAGCCAGGTCTGGTCATCGGGATCGACGGCGGGCTGAAGCGGCGCCGGGGTGCTCGGTCGGTCGCCTGGGATCGGGGTGCGCTTGGCCACCGGCGTCGGGTCGGAAAGATCCGCACAGGCCGCCAGGATGGGCACGATCAAACATACAAGCAGCAGCTGGTGCAGGCGCTGCCAGCGCCGGGGTGAGGTGGCTGACATAGATTTTATCCTTCAATAGAGCGGTGGAATCTGGCGACGGAGCCGCCACCTATTTTTTGCGCCCGGAGGGACGGCGGCGCTGGTGCACCACAATCGTGTCGTCGTCGTTCTTACGGCCCTGGCCGGCCTTGTTCGATTCCGGCTTGTCGGCGCTGGGCTGATTCTCGGTGGGCTGTAGCCCGCGAATGGCCCGATCGACGGCCTCGCTAAGCTCTTGGGCGGCCTGTTCTTCAGGTGTTGGCATGGCAAACTCCTCATGAGGTGGTGAGCCTTGGCAGGCTCAGTCCAGTCAAAAGTGGGCAGCGATTCAGGACGCAGCCTGGGCTTAGTCAGTCTCGATGCCGTGGGTGGTTAGCCCCAGGATAGGTGGGTTGCGTGCGCTGGGTTTGGGCGCGGAACCTCACTTCTGTTGGATTGCGCTGCCCAGGCGGGAAAGCGCTGGGCAAATGGCTGAATCGATAGCGGTCCGGCGATCTGATCGAGGTGTGATTTGTGGATTTCTGGCTGGCGGCTATTATACCATTCCCGCTCAAAATGCTGGCAGCCTATGCAGGCGTGACGCCGCCTGAAGCTGTGAGAATTGAGCGTATGAATCAGCGGCGCGGTGTGGTAGTATTCCGCCGAAGGAGCGCGTATGGGCGCGCTCGCAGAGTGAGGACTCTCGTGAAACACACCATTTGTCGTTGGCTCGGGCTGGGCGCGCTCGCTCTAAGCCTGATTATCGGTCCGATTAGCGCGGCCGCCGCAGCGGACACCGACGCGCCTGCTCCCACGCCAACCCTGATTGGTAAGGGTGGCGGGGGCGGAAGCGGCTCAGGCGCAGCCATCCATTAGATACCCCTAGAGCATAGCGGGACTCAGCCGGTGAGTGGCCAAAAGGGGCCGCTCACCGGTTTGTCGATCTGCCGCTGGTGATTGCCTACCCTGCGCCGCCTGGCTCGCCCGCCAGCAGGGCATTCAGACGGTGCTTATCGTGGATATTGGAGCTGCTGGCATACACCGATTTGTACAGCTTCAGCGCGGCCTGGTGATCGGACTCCGCGCCCCGCAGCTGCCAGAGCGTGTACAAAAACAACGCCCGCTCGGCGTCGGCGCTGGCCGCCAGCAGCGCCTCCAGATCGGCGCAGGCCTGGGCGACTTCGCCAGCCACGGCGCGCAGTTTGGCGGCCAACACCTGGGCCGCGAGGATATCGCTTTTATCCCCACTCCACGCGAGCGCCATTGCTAAACCCTCAGCGTTAAGCGTGCGTGCCTCGGCGTAGCGCTGGCACAGGAACAAGACCTCGGCCTTCTGGATCAGCTGCCAGGCCAGATAATATTTAGCGCCGACCGCCCGCAGGGTGGGAATTGTCTGATCGTAGTAGGCCAGAGCCTGCTGATAGGCGCCCTTGTGGCGATACAGCTCGGCGATGTTGCCACGGTGGCGCGTGACATCGGCGTGGTTGCCCAGCTTCTGATCGATCTCCAGGGCCTGCTGATGATAGCGGAGCGCCTGATCGAAGAAGCCCTGGTTGCCATAGATTAATCCGGTGTTGCCGAGCTGACGGGCCACGCCAGCCTCATTGCCCAGCTCCCGATCCAGGTCGAGCGCCTGCTGATAGTACTCCAGCGCCTGATCGTGCTCGGACTGATCGGCATGGAGCAGGCCAAGATTGCCCAGCGCTTTGGCCACGTTGGCGCGATTGCCTAACTCCTGCCCCAGCTGGAGCGCCTGCTGGTAGTACTCCAGCGCCTGAGCTGGCTGGCCCCACTGCCAGTAGAGCAGGCCGAGGTTGCCAAGGATCGTGCCAATCAGGACCTTATCGGCAATCTGGCGGCTGAGGTTGAGCGCCGCCTGGTAGGAGTGTAGCGACTGCTCATAATCGCTCAGATTCCAGTACAGCAGCCCAATGTTGTTCAGCGCCTGGGCTGTATTCCGCTGCATGCCGTGGGCCTGGCTGATGGCGAGAGACTCCTGATAGTAGGGCAGCGCCTGATCAAACGCCCCCTGATCGCGGTAGACCATGCCAATGCCGTTGAGCGTTCGGGCAAGGCCCTCAGCATCGTTGCTGCGCCGATAAAACTCCAGGGCCTGATTCTGGCAGCTTAGCGCCTGGGCGTAGTCGCTGGATAACCCCCAGAGGTGGCCAATCCAGCCCTGGGTCTCGGCCTGCGCGGCGGGCATGTTCTGCTGGATTGCCAGCTCCAGCGCCTCGCTGGCGACCGCCCGGGCCGCGGCCCAGCTGCTGGTATGCTGCAGAATCGCCACCTGCTGCATCAGGGCAGCGATCAGCCGGCTGGCCAGATCGCTGCCCGCCGCGTCCTGGCACAGGATCGCGATCAGCCGGGCGTAGTAGTCCAGGGCCGAGCTGTTTTCAAAGGCTTTGCGGGCCGCCGCGCCAGCTTTCTCCAGGTAGAGACAGGCTTTCGGGTGATTGAGCGCCTGCTCGTAGTGGTAGGCCAGCGCGCTGTGCTGCGCCGCATGATCGTCCATTGTCTCCAGCGTGGCCGCCGCCAGCTCGTGGATCTGGCGCTGCCCGGCGCGGAGCTGCATATCGTAGGCGGCATCGCGGAGCAGGTCGTGGCTGAAGCTGTAGTAGTTTGGGCGCACCGGCTGCCAGATATTGGCGGCGGTGGCGCTGTGGAGCTTATCCAGCAGCGTGGCGTCGTCGGGCCGCATGCGCCAGAGCAGCTCGACCGCAAACTCGCGCCCAAGCACCGCCGCCGTCTGCACCAGCTGTTTGACCTCAGGTGGCAGCCGGTCGAGCCTGGCGGTGAGCAGGGCCCGCACGTTGCCGGGCAGAATCGCCGCCACGTTGGTCGGCGCTAGCCCGCCGCTGCTGGCGGCCAGCAGATCGTGCTCGTGCAGAAACAGCAGCAGCTGCTCGGCAAAATAGGGGTTGCCCTCGGCACGCTCGACCAGCAGCACCACCAGCGCCTGGCTGACCTCGGCCGCCAGCACTGTCTGGGCCAGGCGCTCCAGATCCCGGGCCGACAGCGGGCTTAGCTGGATTGTTGGCCACGCTACGTCGGCGCTGCTGCTCAGCGTCGGCGGCACGCTGCGGGCCGTCATCAGCAGCGCAATTGGGTAGCTGGCGATGTTGCGCTGAATGTGCTGGAGACATTCGGCGGAGTCCGCATCGAGCCAGTGGGCATCCTCAACGTGGATCACCAGGGGCTGGCGGAGGCTTTCGGCCTTAAATAGGGTTTTAAGCGCCGCGAGCGTGTTTTCAAAGCGGCCCTTTGGCTCAAGCTGATCGTACAGCGAGTCGGGCCAGTGCAGGTCGACCAGGGCGCCAAGCAGCGAGCGGGTGCGCAGCAGCTCGGCCTGCAGGCCAGGGTCGGGCGTCACCGCCACCAAAACCTCGATGCCATAGTCGAAGAGGCGCTGGTTCTCCTCGGTGGTCTGGAGGGGCGACTGGGCGAAATAGGCCCGCAGCGCGTAGCGAAACGGGTACAGCGACTGGCGCACAACGTGATCGGCCGGACAGTGAAACCACTGGGCCGCGAGCCGCTGCTGCAGCTCGTGGACCAGCCGACTCTTGCCAATTCCGGCCTCGCCCAGGACCATGGCCAGCCCCGCCGCCCGCCCGGCCTGGAGCGGAGCCAGGCTATCCTGGAGCTGGCTGAGCTCGCGCTCACGCCCAATCAGCGGCCGGGGATAGCTGGTGGGCCGCCAGCGCTGCTGGCCGATCAGCGCCCAGACCGGCTGGGGCGTGTCAAAGCCCTTGAAAGCCCTGACCCCTTGGGCCTGACAGACGAAGGCGGCGCGGGCCTGGGCGGCGCTGGCGGCATCCAGCAGGATCTCGCCCCACTCGGCTGTGACCATCAGGCGGGCGGCCAGGTTGACGGCGGTGCCGTAGCAGGTGTATTCCTCCCGAATATCCGCCCCCACAAAGCCCGCGTAGACCAGCTGGTTGGTGATGCCAGCCCGCAGCGGCACCCCAATCTGCTGCTGAAAATCCAGCCCAAAATCAAGGGCGCGCTGGAGATCGTTTTCCAGGCTGGTCGGGGCACCCCAGAACAGCAGCAGCGTCGCCCCAGGATCGTCGCCCCCAATCTGGCCGATCCGGCACAGGTAGCCGCCGTGCTGGCCGAGCAGGCGAAACAGAGTGTGCTGCAACTCCAGCCCGGCGGCGCCATCCGGCAGCTCACGCAGGTTGATAAACATCGTCACGACCTGGCGAAACTCGCCCTGCGCCGCCAGCGAGCGCACCGAATCGGGCATAAAGGCGTCCATCCACGGGCTGTCGGCGCTGGGAGCCGCCACCGGCTGGGCGGGGGCGTGCGCCAGCAGCTCGGGATTGATCCCGGTGAGCAGCCAGTTCTGGCCCGCTGGCTCAGCCGTTAGCAGCGCTGGATCGAACTGCTGATACACCGCCGCGGTTAGCATCACCTGACCGCCAGCAACCACGCCGTCCAGCTCCATACAGCGGTCCAGCGCCTCGCCCGCAAAGGTGTAGGCCGCCGACTGCTGCCCAGGAACCGGCGACTGCGCCTGCCAGATCTGCCAGTCGACGCTGCCGGCGGCCACACACAGCTTGACGGCAAAGCCAAAGCTGCCGAAGCGGGTCGCCACCTGCGGCTGGCTGGCCATCTGACGCTGCATGGCCGCGGCGGCCAACAGACAGCGCTGGTAGGGGCGCTGATCGCTGCCGGGAAAAATCGCTTTGAACGAATCTCCGGCGAAGCCAGCGATAAAGCCGCCCTGGGCATAGACGGCGTCCACCAGCGGTCGAAACACCGTCTGCAAAATCTCGGCGATGATCTCGATGCCCTCGGTGCCGTGGGCCACCAGGGCGCTGGTGAGCGGGGTGAACCCGGCGGTATCGACAAACAGGCACACGGCCTCGAACCGGCCAGCCGACTGGCCGCTGGCGCTGTTCTGCAGAATCAGGGGTGGCACAAGGTGGTGCATTCGGGTTCCTCGGTGGCGGATCGCTACTCCCTACCCGTCCAGCCAGCCTAAGGCCGTGTTGACCAGTGTCTCAAGGCTGGGCGGGGCGGCGGGATCGGCGGGCTGAAGGTTGATCTGGCTGCTCAGCTCCTGCAGCGCGGCCAGCTGCCGCTGCGATCCGGCGGACTGGTCGGTCTGGGTGTGGAGGAAGCGCAGCAGCGCGGGGAGCGGGGCCGCCGCCGGGGTCTGGGCCAGCAGCCTGGTCAGCCCGAACAGGCCGGCCAGCAGCGCCGGGGTCGCGCTGATTGGCTGGGCGATCCGCAGGGCATTGCGGAAGGCCGTGCGCGCCGTCGGCCAATCCTCCATGGCGACGGCAACCTCGCCAAGCTTAGTCCAGGCCAGACTGATATCCTGGCGCACGCCAATCTCCTGATAGCTCTGGAGGCTGGCCTGATACAGCGTCTGCGCCTGGCCATACGCGCCGCTCAGGAACGCGGTATCGGCCAGATTTTGGCTCGCAAAGCCAATCCCGCGCCGATCCTCGAACAGGCGGCTCAGCTCCAGGCTCTCCTGAAACAGGCCCTCGGCGGCGGCATAGTTGCCCAGCGCCTGCTCAACCCGCCCCAGATAGATCAGCGAGAAGGCCATGCCCCAGCGGTCATCGATCTCCCGTTTGATCAGCAGGCTCTGCGAGCACAAGCTGCGGGCCAGATCATACTCGCCCTGCAGCGAGGCCACCTGGCCGAGGATATTCAGGGCCACGCTGGCGCTCCACTGATCGCTGGTGCGCTCGGCGATCGTGAGGGCCTGCTCCAGATGGTGCCGGGCCTGGGCGTACTCGCCGCGATGGCGCGCCACCGCGCCCAGATAGTTGAGATTGAAGATCGTTTCGGGCGCGGCCTGGAGCGCCTGCAGCTGGCGCAGGCTGGCCTCTAGCGCCGTGCGGCTGGCGGCGGGCTGGCCGAGGTGCCAGAGAAACCAGCCTCGCCGGGCCTGCAGGCGCTCCAGCACCAGCGTCTGGTCGGGCTGGCCGGGGGCGGCCTGCAGCCTGGAGAGCGCCTGCTGAAAGCGGGTCTCGCCCTCCTGAAAGCGGCTGCGAATATCATAGAACAGGAACAGCCCCTCGCTGGCCTGGCCAATCAGCTCCAGCGCGTTGGTGCTGAGCGCCCACTCCCAGGCCAGCCGAATATTCTCAAGCTCGTGGTCGATCTCGCGCAGTGCCACGAGCTGCCCGCCGCCGCGCAGGTGCGCAGTGCGCTGCTGCAGAAAGGCGCAGTAGTAGGCGGCGTGGCGGGCCTGCAGCGCCTGCAGCGGGGTGGCCGGGGTCAGCTGATCGAGCGCAAACTGGCGCAGCAGCTCGTGCACCTCATAGTGCTGGTTGCTGGTTCGGCGCACCAAGGATTTATCGACCAGCCCGGCCAGATCGCTGACCGTGGCGTTGGTGACGCTCTGGGCGGCGGCGATGCTGAAGCCACCGCGGAACACGGCGATCTGGGCCAGGGCCGTGCGCTGGGCGGCGGTCAGCAGCTGCCACGAGTGATCGAAGACCGCCCGCAGGCTGCGGTGCCGCTGGGGGATATTGCGCAGCGTCGAGGTCAGGAAATCCAGATTGACCGCCACCTGGGCGGCGATCTCGGTGCACGACATCATGCGCACCCACATGGCGGCCAGCTCAATCCCCAGCGGCATGCCCTCAAGCAGCCGACAGATCTGCACCACCGCCGCCTGCTGATCGGGCTGGAGCTGCCAGTGCATCTGGCCGCGGCGGGCCTGCTGGCAAAACAGCCGCACCGCCGCATAGTGCTCGATATTCTCGGGGATGTCGGCGTCTGGCGCCGGAACGCTCAGGCCGCTGAGCTCCAAAACCTGCTCTTCGTAGAGATTCAGCCGCTCGCGTGAGGTGGTGAGGATTTTCACCTGCGGGGCCTGCTGCAAAATCGCCACCAGCACATCGCTGGCCGGCAAAATATGCTCAAAGTTATCCAGCACCAGCAGCAAATCTTTATCGCGCAGATAATCCAGCAGCTGCTGTCTGGGCGGCAGCGCCCCGTGCAAAACTAGGTTCAGGCTATCCGCCAGCGCCACGATGAACGCCTGTAGACTATTCTTCGGCCCAATCTGCGGCAGCGCGGCCAGCGCCACAAACCAGACCCCGTCCCAGAACTGGTTGACCAGCGCCTGGGCGCCCTGGAGCGCCAGGCGGGTTTTGCCCATGCCGCCAATGCCGACAATCGTCAGCAGCCGGGACTCCGGCCGATCGAGCGTGGCGATCAGGGTGGCCAGCTCGTCGGTGCGGCCGACAAACGGGGTTGGCTCGGGCGGCAGACGCTGCTGGCGCGGCAGCCCTAGGCCTTTCAGTCGCTCATACAGCGCCTGGGTCTCGGGCATCGGGTGGACGCCCAGATCGGTGGTGAGGCGCTGGAGGCACAGGTCGTAGTGGCTGAGCGCGGCGGTGCGCTGGCCGCTGCGGGCCAGAATATTCATCAGGTGGCGGTAGGCTTCCTCGCGGTAGGGGTCGAACTGCAGCAGCCGCGTCATGAAGGTGATGCTCTTGGCCCAGTTGGCCTCGCCAGCGGCGGCGTAGCGCAGCCCCAGCGTGTAGAGCGTGTTCTCCATCAGCCGCCGCAGATTCTCGCGCTGGGTCGTCAGCCAGTCGTCAAAGTAGGCCGCATCGCGAACGACGAAGCCCTCCAGCAGATCGCCCGTGTACAGATCGACCGCCTCGTGCAGCTCTTCCAGGCTGGCCTCGGGGATGGCGCAGATCTGCTGAAAGCGCACGGCGTCGATCTGGGCGCTGCTGTGGACAAACATCACGCTGTCGCGGGTGATCACCACCGATTCGCCCAGCACCTGGCGCAGGTTCGAGAGCGCTTTGCGGATACTGACCTGGGCCGCGCTCTCGGCCATATCGCCCCAGAGCAGCTCCATCAGCGCCGTCCGGCTGATCGCTCGGTCGCTAAGCGCCAGATACACCAGCAGGGCCGGCACTTTACGCGAGATAAAGCCTTCAACCACCTGCGATCCCTGGGATATCTGGAGGCCACCGAGTATGTTCATGCGCACGAGTTCTGGCATTGGATCCACTTCTAATTCATCGGCTGTGATGTGGCGGGTCACAAAAAAAGATTCCATCGCTGGGGCAAACAAAGTGCAATTGTGAAGATTTCGTACCCTGTTTGAGCATCCTATCATGCTTTACACGTGCATGCGAGATGCCACTCAGGGCAAGGGCAATGTTGACTTTACCCCGGGCTACCACCTTCCCATCATTCACAGCGCCACACGGTTGCCGCTACACTGACGACGATTATTGAGTGATGGAGGTTGTATGACTCGTGCGTCCTTCCGACGCGGGCAGCGTGTGCTGCTGCTGCTGCTTACCCTCAGTTCGTTCCTCACGACGGGCCCCACGTTCGCCCAGAATCCGACCGATGCGACGGCGCCCCCTCTCTCCAAAGCTGACCTAAAAAACCGTCCTGATCTCCAGTTCCTCGCCACCACAGCGATCCAGAATTCTCAGATTGGTGGCAGCATCGCCGATACCGGACGATTTAATCTTGGAGCCTTTGATGCCGCTGGTTCCTGGACATTAAGCTTTGGCTGGCCTGGTAGTCCAGCGACATCTTTTACCTCACTGCGGATTGATGGCCAGGATTATCTCTATGGTGGTATTCCAGTAAATGACACTCCGCCTGCGCCAACCGGATCGATGCTGCTGACGCCGACCAATCTCTCCGCAACCAGCAACGAGAGCGCATGGTTGATCAATGGAATCAAGGTTACACAAAGGCTTGAGATCGTTGCCAATCCGAACACAGCCCAGGATGATGTGGTGCGCATCAGCTACACGGCTGAAAATACCACTGCCAGCGCTCATACCGTGGGCCTCCGCATGATGATTGATACCCAAGTCAACGAGAATGATGCGACCCCATTTCGGATCGCCAATGATGTGATCACCACGCAGCGTGAATTCGTGACCCCGAATGTCCCTGACACGCTTGATGTGCTGGCTAGTGCCAGTGATACCATTCACGTTGGCGTGATCACACTGAATGGGGGCGATGCCACCCCGCCGGATCGACTGCTGCTGACTACTCGGTCGTCCGCTGGTTTCGATGATAGCATTACTGAAGGCATGGGAATTAGTGATAGTGCCTATGCGGTGTACTGGTTGCCAATCACGGTTGCAGCGGGAGCATCGCGCACGGTGGTGAGCTACTATGGCCTGTCAAGCATTACCGTTGCGTCGCCGCCGCCGCCCACCCCACCAACACCACCAGCATACACTGTAAGCTATTACGAAGGTACCGTTGATACCAGAATACATCGTAAGCAAGGGTGTCTTGCCCGCCAGCGAGGCGAACAGGGAATAGTGATCTTAACCTATGGTTCGCCACGTGGTCCAACGAGTGCCGATCCGTCCCTCGACCAAAGTGGAAATGCTACGTATGGTGCAGGTCTGAAGCGACCTAAAGGATCTGCACCACCTGCAACACTTGACGAGGTGCAACGTGCAGTCCACTCATATATCGATGGCTATAGTCGTTACCAGGATTGTGATCAGGAGTTTGGTATCAAGATACCAGTGTCTGCAGGAGAATCGGTAGCAGATGCGAACTTAGTTGTAGCTGTAGGAATGAGCAACTCTCCATTGTCTCCGAACGGTGTTCCCGAACTTAACCCTGCATTGAATCTATTACATGGTCAAGAATGGGGAAAAATGGTTAATCGTATCAGCGATTACATAGATCAAAAAAACTACTTTGGTTTGTTGGTCGCTGGAGCCTATGATGCTGAACCAGAATGGTGGGAAGTCTACGAGAATGGTGAGATTGTATCCAAAAAGCAACGCACATTAGATTGGGCTAATGGGTTCACTCAAGAAGCAAATGGCATACTCTATAACTTTGGCAGTCTTGACGGAACCCCACGGGTTAGCTCGTGGCTAGCTCAGCCCAACAATGATGAAATGGATACTTTATTAGCACTCTCTTGGGGCAGGAATCGGCGCTCAATTCCCCAAAGTTATTATTTACCCTTTGCCAAAGAATGGTATCAACTCAAGTATTATAGCCACCGTAAACGTGCTATACCAATGCTGATCTCTGGAACGCTTACTCAAGCACAGTCATCAAGGTTCGCCAGCAGCGTTAATCCTGCGTCAGCCATTGCCAATGATCAGCGCATCTGGTCGGAATTGGTTACTGATTAGCTCCTCTACAATCCAACCGAGCCAGGATCACGCATGGAAAATCTTACGCCCGCTCAAGGATGGATGCTCATATATGATGTCCTAAATCGCACATTAATTAGTCCGCTTACCGTGCCGATTGATTTTGACATGCCGCATCATTTTGTGCTCTCTCCAGGCGCACCGATGACGATAACCAGCACTGCTACATGTACTCCAGTCAATCAGCCACCATCAATCCAACGCAGCTATGCGCCTGCTGATCCCGACCAGAATCATTTCTCGTCGTCCAGTTGTTTCTCTGCAGGAACTATCTTCCCACGTGAAACAAGCTTTTCCTCACTATTTGGGCCATTTCCTGGAAGTGTACGTCCCGTGTATAACGGGATCACACCACAGGAACTATCTTGGTCTACCGATATCGCCTGGGGCAGCTATTAATCAGGAGATCTCATGAATAAGATAATCCAACGCAGTATACTTTTTATTAGTATTGCCAGTTTGTTGCTGGCATGTGGGCGCACGGAAGCAATGGTGACAAGTGTCCCGACCGACGGGCAAAGCGATACCCGTGCAACAGCGGTGACGAATACGGCAACTCCAACGTTTGAAGACCCGGATGCCTGGGCACAAAATACGCCCAATGATGCAGATCGAACCGTCATTGCTGACATAGAACTTGGTCTGCTTGATGAACAAAATGCGCGCGCAACTGCCTTTGCTCGACCAACAACCATTCCCTATAGTGATGCATCGCCAACTTATATTCCACCACCAACTGATATTATTCCGGTTGGAATTCAGCCCTATGCTGAATGTGGTACATTAGAGGGAGATCCCGTATTTTTCACTAGAAACTGCTGGTACGAAGTTCGAAATGGAGTATTGACGCAGGTTGATGCAGGAGAGATGAAACGCGATCATCAGGGACAATACCCTCGCCAAAATAGTGGCAAGGCAGATTACTACTTTTGGGTTAATGAACTAACAGAGTATTAGGCTTGTCGAATTGAAATTGCCTCAGCAAAATCCAGATCGACTTTTAAT
>DAOTUS010000103.1:0-16472 GCA_034437415.1 Herpetosiphonaceae bacterium | reverse complement strand
TGAGCGATACTGTTCCCGTCTTTTTTGGTTTTGGTGCCGTTAAACCATGACATACCGATCAAAAAACGCTGTTTTGAGCAAACAATGTCTGTTTTTGATTTAGATGCAATTGCCCTGATAAACTTGGCCGACGCTATTGACAGATTATATTGCACACAATACAATTGATATCAACTATTTTTGCCTAAACTCTGCGAGGAACCCAATGACAAACGTACTCTACACGGCAACCGCGACGGCACACGGCGGACGATCGGGCAAAGTCACCTCAGAGAACGGGCAGTTGAGCCTGGATCTGACCATGCCCAAAGCTCTAGGCGGGCCGGGCGGGGCGGGGACCGATCCCGAGCAGCTGTTTGCCGCTGGCTATGCCGCCTGCTTCATGAGTGCGCTGACGCTGGTCGGCCGCCGGGCCAAAGTCACCCTGAGCGACGCCACCGTCACCGGCGCGGTCAGCCTCAGCCCCAACGGCGCGGGCGGCTTTCTGCTCTCCGCCAAGCTGATCGTCGCGCTGCCCGGCGTCGACCGCGCCATCGCCAGCCAGCTGATCGACCAGGCCCACCAGGTCTGCCCGTACAGCAACGCGACCCGTGGCAATATCGAGGTTGAGCTGGTGCTGGAGGACTAGCTACTAGCTGCTAGCTACTACCCCGGCAGCAGGAGCGAGAGCGTGAGCGCCTGGAGGGTTTTTAGGGCGTGGGCGCGGTGTTTGGGGAACAGGAGCGTCTGGAAGGCGGAGGGCTGGAAGGGGCGCCAGCGCTCGGCGGGCTGGGCCAGACGGTCGGCGATGGCCAGCAGCACCAGCGGGTTGTGGCCCAGGCCAAAGTGGCTGCCGTTAACCTGAATATTTTCGCGGTCGGCGCCCGCCTCCTCGACGCAGCCGCGCCAGTTCACAATCCCATCGGTCTGGCTATAGATCGCGGTTGTGGGCACGGTCAGAGCGCAGCGAATCCGCGCAACATCCTCATCCCTGATCGTCCGCCCGGTGACCAGCTTGTAGATCCAGCTCACCCGTGTGCCGGATGGCCCGGTTGAAAACGGGCTGCCCAGCGTAATCACCTGGCGCACCAGCTCCGGGTTCTCGCGGGCGACCTCGCGGGCGTAGACGCCGCCGAGGCTCCAGCCAATCAGGCTGACTTTCTGGCCGTGGCGCTGATACACCCTGGCGAGCTGGCGGTTGAGATCGGCCATGTACGCCTCGTGGCCGAGGTTGCGCCCCAGGCACCAGCCAGCGGCGGCGTAGCCCAGGTCGCGCAGCAGCCAGCGCAACAGGCTGGTCGAGCTATTGTTGGCCATAAAGCCGGGGTAGACGAGGACCGGATGGCCAGCGCCGCGCGGGATCTGGCGCAAGAGTGGGAGCGCCTGCAAGCACAGACCGAACTCCAGGAATGCGCGGCCTTCGAGCAGGGTATAGCGCAGGGGTGGGCTTGAATGACGGGTCATAATCAGTGACTCCTTTGTGAGTGTGTCCAGCGATACTGCTACCAGGGGATGCATATAGTATACTGCTGTCTTCCACAACTTTACATTTAACATCGCTATGGATCTATAGCAAACCATAGACCAAAGATTCACCGAGCAAAACCGCCTCCCAACGATCGTAACCAGTAAGGAGTGACGATGGCAAACCCAAAGCTGGCGGACACCCTCACGCCGCTGGATGCGGCGTTTCTGAATATTGAGCGCCGCGACGCCACCATGAACATTGGCGGGCTGGCGATCTACGCGGGCAGGCTGACGGCCGAGGCCCTGATCGCCCTGCTTGAGGCCAAGATCCACCTTGCGCCGCGCTACCAGCAGCGCCTGGTGATCGATCCGCTACACCTCGGCCAGCCGCGCTGGGCCTTCGACCCGGCCTTTGACGTGCGCAACCACGTCTTTCGAGTCGCCCTCGACCAGCAGCGCGGCGACGAGGAGCTGGCCGCGGTGGCCGGGCAGCTGGCCTCGATGCCGCTGAGCCGCGCCAAGCCCATGTGGGAGTTCCACGTCATCGAGGGGCTGGCGGGCGAGCGCACCGGGCTGTTTTTTCGGGTCCACCACTGCATGGTCGATGGGGCCTCGGCGGTCGATCTGCTGAATATGCTGCTTGATGTCAGCCCCAGGCCGGGGGCGCTGCCGACCAAGGTCGCCTACAGCCCGCCGCCGCTGCCTGGGCGCAGTCGGCGGATGGTCAACGTCCTGCAGGGCGGCATGGCCCACAGCCTCAGCACCCTCAAGGGCGTCCGGCAGGATGTGGCCCACTTCAGCAGCATGCTGCGCGACCGCCAGAAGCGCCGCCAGGTCCTGAGCGGGCTGGCCACGCTGATCAGCGACAACCTGATTCCGATCAAGCGCTTTCCGTTCAACCGCTCGACCTCGGGCAATCGCCGGCTGGTCTGGGCCGAGTTCTCGCTGGCCGAGGTGCGGGCCATCCGCGCCAGCGGCGGCGGCTCGGTCAACGACGTGATGCTGGCCGTGGTTGGCGCCAGCATCGCCCGCTATCTCGACCTGATCGAGGACGAGACCAGGGAGCCGAGCCTGCGGGTGATGGTGCCGGTGAACATGCGGGTTGACGCCGAAAAAGGCCGCCAGGGCAACCGCGTCTCGCTGATCCTGGTCGATGTGCCGCTGTGGGCCGCCGATCCGCTGGCGCGGCTGCACGAGATCACCCGTTCGACCGCGACCATGAAGCAATCGGAGTTCTCCAAGGGCCTGGATAGCCTGGTCAATCTGACCGCGCTGATTCCGCCGCCGCTCCAGGCGCTGGCCGGGACGATCACCGCCACCTTCGGGCCGCTGGCGCTGCGGGCGATCATCCCATTCCATCTGGTCTGCACCAATGTCCCCGGCCCGCAGATTCCGCTCTACCTGATCGGCCATCAGCTGCTGATGAACTATGGCTTTGTGCCGGTCGGCTACCACATGGGCATCAACTGTGTGATCTTCAGCTACAACCAGCAGATCAGCGTCACGCTGACGGTTGATACGGCGGTGGTGCCCGACTCGGCGGTGTTCAAGGAGCTGCTTGAGGAGAGCTTTCTGGCGCTGCGCAACGCCGCCAAGGTGCAGGCGATTGCGCCAATCGTGCTGCAGCCCGATCGGATCAGGGATCGCGTTGGCTGAGATTGTCGAAGGGTGGTTCCTGAGCCTGTCGAAGGGGGCTTCGACAGGCTCAGCCAACGGGACTTCTGCCCTTTGTGGATGGGGAATTTAGTAGAGGTATCTATGCCAAATAAAACGTATCCGCACACGCTGCAGGTCGACGGCGACCAGGTGGTTGTTCGGCTGATGAACGCCACTGATCGCACGGCCATGCTGGCGTTTGCCCACAGTCTGACGGAAGCCGATCTGCTGGTTCTGCGCGACGATATCACCAGCGCGAGCGTGGTCGATCAGTGGATCGACGACCTGGCCGCCGAGCGGGTGGTCACGCTGCTGCTTGAGAGCCGGGGCAAGATCGTCGGCTACGGCAGGCTGGCCTCCAACCAGCAGAGCTGGACCCGCCATCTGGCCGAGCTGTCGATTCTGGTCAGCGCGGCCAACCGCAGCCGCGGCTACGGCAAGCTGCTGACCCACGAGCTGCTGCTGGCCGCGCAGGATCTGCGGCTGGAGAAGCTGGTGCTGTATGTGCTGGCCGATCAGCAGGGCGCTAGGCGGATGTTCGAGCAGCAAGGCTTCAAGCCCGAGGCGCTGCTCACCGACTGGGTGAAAACCCGCGATGGCCGCCTGCACGATCTGGTGATTCTGTCGCGGCTGCTGGGGCAATAGGCAGGGCATGGGCAAAGTCCGCCCTCACCCCGGTGCCCAGAGGGCGCCCAGCGGCGGCCACCTGCCCAGAGGGCACCCGCCCCAACCGTGGGAGAGGGGAAGAATTGCTTATTTGAACGGCATTGCCGCTTCGGCAACCATTAAAGAGGTTCAGCCAATGATTGAGTTTAAGCCGCCATCATTTGTCACCGTGGAGGGCCGCCGGATTGCCTACGATGAGGTGTGCCCGCCCAATCCGCAGGGGACGATTTTGCTGCTGACCGGGATGGCCGCCAAGCGGCTGGGCTGGTACAGGCAGCTTGAGGTGTTTGGGCGCGAGTATCGGACCATCGCCATCGACCACCGCGACACCGGCGACAGCGACGCGGTGACGCGCCGCTACACCGCCGCCGACCAGGCCAGCGATGCCGTCGCCGTTCTGCAGGCGCTCGGCGGGCTGCGCGCCCACGTCGTCGGCATCTCGATGGGCGGATTTATCGCCCTGGAGCTGGCGCTGCGCCACCCGGTGATGGTCCGCTCGCTAGTCCTGGTCGCCACCTCGGCGGGCGGGCGGCGCCACCAGCGGCCAGCGCTCAGCACCATGCGGCTGCTGCTGGCTCGCCGCCAGCGCAGCGCCGATCCCGGTGAGCTGGCCCGCAAGGTCTACACGGCGATTATGGGGCCGGGCTATGCGGCCCGCAACCCAGAGGTGATGGAGCAGATCGCGGCCTTGGCCCGCTATCGCCCGATGACCAGCGCGGCCTACTTTCGCCAGCTCTGGGTGGCGCTGCGTCACAATGTCGCCGCCCGCCTGGGACAGATTCAGGTCCCGACCCTGGTGATCCACGGCGCCGACGATCCGCTGGTGCCGCCCGCCAACGGCCAGCGGCTGGCCCGCCAGATCCCCGGCGCCCGCCTGATTATCTACCCAGACACTGGGCATATCCCGATCATCGAGCGCGCCGAGGAGTTTAACCGCGATGTGCTGGCGTTTCTAACCGAGCAAAGCGGCCCAGCCAAGGGCTGAGCCGCTACCAGCAGCGCTTTCCTGGCCGTTTTTCCGCCGCGCAAGCCAGCTCGGCGAATGATCCACTCGGCCACGGCGAGGTTGATGATCCAGGCGACTCCCAGCAGCAGCGATCCGGTGATCGGGCCAGGTGTGCCGACAAGCAGCAGCCAGGCGATACTGGTCAGCACCTGGGTGCCCGCGCCCTGGCCGATGGCATAGCCGCGAATAATCCAGGCGCGGTGGCTGGCAATGTCGCGCCGCCGGATGGCGACTAGACTTAGGGTGATTGACATAACCATGGCTGAGCCGAACACGATTCGAAAGCCATACAGAATGCTGTTCTGGAAGCTGGGATACAGCGGATAAAGCTGAGTCGACCTGGACCTACGATCGCTCGGCGCAGGCCTACTACTATCATCGCTTCTACAAGCACCAGCCCGATCTGAACATGGACAACCCGGCGGTCCGCCGGGAGGTGCGGCGGATTATGGGGTACTGGCTGGAGCTGGGCGTGGCCGGGTTCCGGGTCGATGTGGTGCCGTTTGTGATCGAGAGCACTGTGCCCGGCACGACCCAGGGCGCGCTGCAACTTCTACGTCAACCAGCATCTGTTCTACGCCCTGGCCACCGCCGATATCGAACCCCTGGCCGTCGCGCTGGAGGCGACCCGCGCGCTCCCGCCGACCGCCCAGTGGGCTCAGTTTTTGCGCAACCACGATGAGCTGGATCTTGGTCGGCTGACCGATGCGCAGCGTGAAGCCGTTTTCGCCCGCTTCGCCGCCGAGAAGACCATGCAGCTCTACGATCGCGGCATTCGGCGGCGGCTGGCGCCCATGCTGGGCAACCGTTGTCAGCTCGGCCTTGAGCGGATGGTCGGTCTGGGTGATGAAGGCTGTAACAGCGGTCGTCGTGACCATAGAAAGCGCCTCCTTATTATGTGAAGTAAATCCAATTATAGCATTATGTCTGGTTCCGATAATATATATTATGTATATTTGAATTAGATTGAGTTGACATAATATATATCCATCACTCTTTTGGACTCCAAAAGAGTGACCGCGCGTGAGGTACATGGTCATGCTTGCTTAGGATGAAATCTGAGCGTTTGTCCGCACTCAATCAGTTCATTGCTATTTTACCCAACTATCGAGCCAATCGGTAATCAGCAGAATCGAATCTACGAAAAAGTTATGTCAACTAATACGTTGAATCCTGCCTCTGCTTCGCACCTCAGCAGCCGTCACCCCGATGTCCTTACTCCGTCGCTGTTTTGACTCCGATAAATGTCCCTCGGCGATCTGTGGTGTAGTAGCCAGCATACTGTCGGTGATGCTTGGGACCAAGCTATCATATTGCTCCATAACCAGGGAGGGGCCAGAACTACAGTTCTGGCCCCTCCGCTGTGTTTCCGACGGGCGGCCGCTACTTGCCAAGCAGGGGCAGGTAGACGCTGGGTCCTAGAACTGTGGGCGCCCAGGTGTTGGGCTGGGCCACGCCTGCAGCATAGGGCCAGGAGTAGCGATCGCTGGGGGCGCTGACGGCGGACTGCTCCACATTCAGGCCAACAACGTGGCCCCAGCCACCCAGAGCACTGGCGTCAATCCGCAGCTCAGCGCTCCAGGAGGTGGCGCTCGCGGAGGTGGCGGTGGTCAGTGCCTGGGCTGGCTGCGCTGTGAAACCGCCGGAGCCGTTGCCGACGCCAACCGCTGGCGTGCCATCCTCGCTGACAAAGAAGCGGTAGTCGCCGGCCTGGGCCAGCGAGTCGCGGCTGTTGTTCACATCAACGTACAGGCCAGCGCTCGATAGGCTAACGCCGGGCTTCAGATTGGCAAAGCAGGCCCAGAGACTGGGTCCGTCCCGCACAATGTGAACGAGCGCCTGGGTGCCGTCGCTGTACGGAGCCAGGGCCAGCAGCTGCCCGGCAGGGTAGGCCGCGTCATCGCAGAAGCCATCAAGCGTTGGCGTGGCGCCGCTTGGAATGGCAAGACGGGCAATGGTCAGGCTGGTGTGAACTGTCGCGCTCTGATTGAGCGAGTCCTGGGCGGTCAGCGCTAGGTCGTAGGTGCCCGGCGCCAGGCCGGCCAGCGTCTGCTCTTCGCCTGTGCCAATGGGGGCGCCGTTCAGCGCCCAGATAAGCTGCGCATCGGCAACCGCGCCATCCTCGGTGTCGCGGGCTCCGCCGCGCAGGACAATCACCTCGCCAGCTGCGGCGCTGCGCTCGGGGGTGGGCGAGATAATAAACGGCGTTGGGGCACGGTTGGGCAGATTGAAGGCCTGCGAGGTCGCCACTGCGGTGTGATACCCATCGCTGGCCAGGACGCGGATCAGCGAGCCGCTGCTGCTGCCGGCCAGGCCGCCCAGGTTATTGAGCTGGAGCGTCGTCGTGTTGCCGGATGCGCTGATATCGTTGCTGACGGCCATCCAGCTCGCGCCCAGGTCGGGGCTGTACTGGACTGTGTAGCGCAGGCGGTCGCCAGCATCGGCATCGCTGGCCTGCCAGCTGATCGTCAAGGTGTCGGTCAGGGTTTCGCCGCCTGCGGGGCTGGTAATCGCCACAACCGGCGTGCTGGGGCCGGGGGTCATCGTCGCGATAACCTGGCTGTCGATCATCAGCTGGGCCTGGGCGACCGGGCCAGCCGGAGCCGGGAAGGTCAGGATAAAGCTGGACGTCGGCACGCCATTCCCGGCGTGATCGTCGTTGGGCGCCGGGATAAAGCTCTGGTCAGCCAACACGCCGTTGCTGGCGTCGAGCAGGCGAACATGATACTGGGCGGCTACGCTGGCGCTAGCAGGGCCGTGGCTGTGCTGGTGGCCCGTGTGATCGGACTGGAGGGCGGGCTGGCTGGCAGCGCTGCCGACCGCTGGCGAAGCCCAGCCCTGCCACTTCTCCAGCATATTCTGGCTGAGCGCAGCGGTTGGATAGACCCAGGCGTAGTTCAGGCTGCCCTGGCCCAGCGAGGGCGTCAGGATGCCGGTCATCATGACGGTCCCTGTGCTGGCCGCCAGATTGGGCACGCCAGCGGGAGCGGATCCACCCTGGGCGGCGGCATTGACGCTGGTGGGCAGGGCCGGGGCCTTTTGCAGCCCGACAGTATCGATCTCGTTGAACATCGCTTTCCAGGTATAGTCGCTGACCCAGGTGGGGGAGCCGTAGCTCATATAGTCGGCGGCCGCGTCAGGCGCGATCGGCGTCTGCGAGTTCACATCAAAGCCGAAGTGTTTGTTGGGGCCGACATTGTCCAGCTGGCACTCCGGATAGGGATAGGCCAGATCATCTTGGGATGTCTGGCAGCCAACGTGAACCCGCCAGTAGTTATGGGATAGCTCCTGGGCCATGACGCTGCCCGAGCGCGGCCCTGTCCAGGCCGGGCTGCTCCCCGGGCCGCTGGTGCCGTAGGGCGGGAACTTGACCCAGGACACATTTACCACGTAGTTGGCAAAGCCACCCATGGTGCCGCCGGTGTCCGGGTTGGTGGTGTTGGTGGTGGAGTTGACTACGCCGACGTAGTGGACCGCGGCATTGGCAGCATCGCACTCGTCGGGGTCATCGGAGAAGGCCTGGCGAGCCATCAGGCTGGCCATAATCTTCCAGTTATCCTCGGGGATCTCGTAGGGACCCATGCTGAGAAACTCCCACTCCTCGACCGGCTCGCTCTGCCAGTAGGTCCACACGCCGGAGACCGGCCACAGGCGCTTGAACAGATCGATCATGGCCTCGGAGTTCTGGTAGAAGATCGAGGATTGGACCCAGTAGGCCCCTGAGGTGGCGGTGCGGACCGGGACAAAGATTGTGCAGGCCGGCGCCTTTTTGGTGAAGCTGAATGTCTGGGTCTTGCTGTTGTTGACGAGATTGGGGTCGCTGTAGCTCTGCTGCGGGTCGATCGTCACCTTCAGCGTAATCGTGCCTGCGTCGGTCCAGCTCTTGGGCAGCTTGAACATCCAGCCCGCGCCGGCGAAGACCCGCTCGTCAATGTGGCTTTTGCCTGTGACCAGCGCCTCGCTGGCCGCAAGCGACTTCAGCGGCGAGCCCGGCAGGGGAATGCCGTTGCGCGTGCCTGCCAGCTGGGCCTTGACCGAGCCAGCCAGCGTTCCGGTCAGCTGTGTGCCATACACCCGCACATAGGTCGATCGGCCCGCCACCAGCGGCACATCGTTGGCCGTGTTCTGGATGCCCTGGGTCACCTCCCAGGCGTCGACCGCCAGGTCGTGGACGATCGCGGTGGCGTCAAACGGCAGGCGATAGACCGACGAGCCATTGGCGAAGTACAGGCCCAGTTTATCGGCGAACAGCTGCTCGCCCAGGAACTGGAGCTGGTCAACGAGATTGACCGGCGCGGCGTTGCCGGTCATGCGGCGCAGATTGCCGTCGCGGGTCGTAATCCCGCTCACGGTTTTCGCGTACTTCTCGGTCCAGTACAGATCGCCGCTGGCCAGGAAGCCAGGCTTGAGCAGCTGGCCGATCTTCCAGGGATTGTCGCTGGGCGCGGTGTAGACCGTGGTCGCGGCGCTACAGGTTGTCGGCGCGCTACAGGCGATCCGGCGAATGCGCTCGGGCGTGCCGATCTCAGCCCAGTAGATGTACATGTTTGTGGCGCCCAGGCTAAAGAAGGGGTGGTAGAGTAGATAGCGGCCGGTGGTCGTCTGCATCTTGATCTTCGTGCTGGCGCAGATCGCCGCCGTGGCGCAGTTTTTCTCAACCGCCCACATGCCGGTGTCGTCGAGCCAGTAGATATGTGTCGGGCTGACCACCAGATCCTTGACATTCGCGCCGGTGGCGACCATCGCCAGCCCGCCGCTGCCGTTGCGGGCGGCGCGCTGGAGGGTGTTGGAGGCCACCCAGTAGATATTGTTGGCATCTAGTTTGGGTGGCGAAACTGGAATTAGTGGAGCTAGGCTTGGGGTGTAGATCGGCACCGCCGGTCCCTGCGGCGCACTTTTCTGGAGCAGTTCGATCCGGTTCTGGTTGGTATTGAAATAGTACATGCCCGCCTCGTCGGCGACGATTTTGTACATGTAGTAGCAGGTGCCAGCGGCCGGGGTCATGGTGATCATGTTCTTGACTGTGCCCCCGTTGGTCGGAATGCGGCGCAGATAGCCATCGCTGGGGAACTCACCGCCCTGGCAGTGTTTCTTCCAGTAGGCCAGGCCGCCGCCGATGGTCCACTCATCAAAGGCTTGATTGTCAATGACCGGGGTGGGCGTGGTCTGGACGGCCTCAGGTGCGGCCGGAGCGGCGGCGGGCTCGGCCGCACCCCGCAGGAGCGTGGCGCCCTGGGCCGGGGTCGCCAGGACAGTGATGAGCAGTAACAAAAGCAACAGCGAACTTCTACGGCGTGAGTGCATGGCTTACGTTTCCTTTCTTGAAACTAGCAGGTTATTCAGGGCTGCCCCTATCCTAATCCCTCCCTGCCAGCCTGGACTAGAGAAAAAGTGACATAGAAAGTGACACAGTCATAGGCCTCTGGCCACTGACCGAAGCTCTGGATTTAAAATATTGTTTTATTATGTCAACTTAAATGATTGTAAGCCGGGGTTGAGGAGATTGGCGGGGGCTAGTGTACCAGGCGGTGGTGAATGGCAAACTTGATCAGGCTGGAGAGATCGGCAACGCCCAGCTTGTCCATAATCCGGCGCTGGTGGGTGCTGACTGTCGTTTTGGCCACCACCAGCAGCTCCGCAATCTCGGCGTTTGATCGACCCTGCACCAGCAGCTGAAAGACCTCGTACTCGCGATCACTCAGGCTCAACAGCGGATTCGTGCGCACGCTCTGCTGGGTCGAGGTCGCCTGATCGAGATGCGCGCTGACCAGCTGGGTGGACTGCCGCGCATGATCGAGCACCTCAACCGCCGCCTGAATCGCCTCGATAATCTGGCTGGTTGGGCGCAGGGTGTTGCTTTGCTCCAGCAGCTGGCGCGCTACGGTCAGGTGGCCATCAAGCAGGGCCAGATCGCGGGCGATCTGATAGATGTCGATTTGGAGCGTCTGCTGCTGCTCGGTCTGGCTCTCTAGCAGCAGCTTGGTCAGCTCGCGCAGCTGGTCGCTTTGCTGCCGCACCAGCTCCAGCAGCTTCTCGCGCTCCTCCTGCGAGCGAATGCGTTGGGCGATCTCAGCCTCCAGGGCCGCCGTCCGATCGCGCACCCGCGCCTCCAGCAGGTCATTGGCTGCCTGAAGCTGCTCCTGGAGCGCCCGCATGTTGAGATGCGTGGTGACGCGGGCCAGCAGCTCGGCGGCATCGATAGGCTTGGAGACAAAATCAACCGCCCCGGCCTCCAGCCCGCGCACCTTGTCCGCCGCCTCGGAGAGCACCGTCATAAAGATAATCGGGATTGCGCTGGTGGCCGGGTTGGCTTTTAGACGCCGACAGGTTTCAAAGCCATCGATGCCGGGCATCTGCACATCGAGCAGAATCAAGTCCGGCTGCACCAGCTGCGCCCGCTCGATCCCCATTGCCCCATTGCGCGCCGTCAGAATCTCAAGGCTGTAGGCCTGCAGGTATTCCACCGCCACCTTAAGGTTGGTGATGTTGTCATCGACAATCAGAATGCGCTGCTGTTTGTTGGCTGCTGGGGGCATGATCCGCCTGTTCTTTGAACGACTGAGCTTAAAAACAGCTTAATGGTACCATATATTATCGGTGGACTAACAGCAGCGGGTTAGCCTGTGCCGAGGATTGTACAAGCCCAATGCGACCAGTTAGTGTAGAATACAACCCACTATTGACTGAGAGGACACATCTGATGAAATTCTACTGGGGCCTGAACTCGATCCCGGAGCTGGCCGGGCTGCCCAAAGCCCAGCAGCGCCAGTTGTGGTGGGCCAGCCTGCGCCTAGCAGTCCGCCGCCCACGCATCTGGGGCCGAGCGGCATTGGTATCACTCGCCTTCCAGGCCATCCGCAGCGGCATTCGCGGCGGGCCGGGGAGCCAGCGCGGGCGGGCGCTGGCGGTTGCGCTGGTGGGCGGGCTGGAGGCCTTCATCAGCCACCAGCTGATGGTCCGCGCCATGCGGCCGCTGCTGGCGGATCGCCGGGCGGCAATCGCGGCCCCGATCGATCAGGAGTCGCTGTAATGACCGATGAAATCCCAAGCCAGCCCGCCAACCCCTGGCTGGCCCAGCCGAATGTCTCGGGCGCCGACTACGACGCGCCCTATCTTGCCCGTGCCCAGGCTGGCGAGGCGGTCCACGGCGAGGCCGATGCCGTGCGGCGGCTGCGCCCGGTGCGCCCGCTCAGCCTGCTCGACGCTGGCTGTGGGACCGGCCGGATCGCGCTTGAGCTGGCCCGCCACGGCATCGAGGCCGTCGGGGTCGATCTTGACCCGCGCATGCTGGAGCAGGCCCGCCGCAAAGCCCCGCAGCTCGCCTGGCACTGCGCCGATCTCGCCACGCTCGATCTCGGCAGGCGGTTTGATCTGGTTCTGCTGGCGGGCAATGTCATGCTGTTTATCACCCCCGGCACCGAGGCCCAGGTCGTGCAGACGCTGGCGCAGCATCTGGCGCCGAACGGCCTGCTGGTGGCTGGCTTCCAGCTCAACCGCACCGCCTACACCCTGGCCCACTACGATGCCGCCGCCAGCGCCGCCGGGCTGGTCCTGCAGGAGCGCTGGGCCACCTGGGAGGGCGCACCCTGGCACCCCGCCAGCGACTACGCGGTGTCGATTCATGGGCTGGCAGCTAGCAGCTAGCAGCTGGCAGCTAGTGCATACGTCTAATGATCTACAAAAATAGTATCTGATGTTAGATGGTTTTACGGCATACCAATGCAGCAAATTGCTAAAATATTGGTTGATTATGGAATGAGATATAACCCTAGCTGCTAGCTGCTAGCTACTAACTGCTCCTACAAGCGTGAGGATTTTCGGTGCGCAAGTTTCTGTTGATCGGTGCGGTGGCGCTCGTGGCCACCGCCCTCCTGATCCTGAGCCAGCTCTGGGGCGCCGATCGCTCGCCAGCGGCCTGGACCCACGGCAATATTTTGCCCAACGCCGACTGGTCGCTGCCGACCGATGACGATACCAGCACGCCCAGCGGCTGGCGCACCAGCGGCACCGTCCAGCGCTCGACTGCCGCCACGGGCTACGTGCTGGAGGGCACCTACAGCCTGCGGCTCGTCGGCAGCAACAGCGTCGCCCGCTCGCCCAGCATCAAGGCCAGCCCGGCCCAGCGCTTTCGCCTCGGCTTTCGCGCCCTGGTCGATCCCGGCAGCCAGACCGGGCAGTTTCCCACCCAGCTGCAGGTGTGGGTCCACTGGATCGATGTTGCCGGCGACGATATTCGCCTCGACAAGCAGCCGCCGCTGGCGATTGGCTATGCCGCTGATGGCGCCCCAACCTGGACCCCGATCCTCGTTGAGACCGCGCCAGCCCCGCCCAGCGCCGACCAGATCGCGATCTCGCTGCATTCGCTGGCCGATGAGCGCCTGTTTATTGATGATCTGCAGCTAAATTCCGCCGGGCTGTATGTGCAGCCGTGGCCCGCTGGCGCAACCGCCGCGGCGAGCTTCAGCGTCGACTGGGAGACCGCGATGGGCGGCACTATCCACTCGCGCACCGCCGCCATCACCGAGGCCACGGCCACCGGGCTGCTGGCCCGCCAGGGCACCACGAATCTGCTGGAGCTGTATCAGGCGGCGGGCGTTCGGGGAACCTGGTTCGGCAATGGCTACAATTTTCTGAATGGCAACGCCGATCAGCGCACCTGGATGGGCGATCCAACCTTTGCCTGGGCCACGGCGGCCAACGGCTGGCGCACCGACTGGTCCCGGCGCCCGTGGTTCGGCGACGACCCGTATGGGACGGTTACCAGCGACCCGGCTTGGTACTTTGGCGACCTGATCGCCCCGCTCAAAGATGCGGCGCAGCCGATCGAAAGCCATACGTTCAGCCACCTGTATGTTGGGTTTAGCACCCTGGCCGAGTGGCAGGCCGATCTGGCCGCGTGGCCCGCGCTCGCCGCCGAGCAGACCGTCGCCCCTGCCACGGCGCTGGCGTTTCCCTGGGGCAGCACGGCGGGGATGAGCAACGCCCACTGGCAGGCGCTGCAGGACGCTGGAATTCGCAGCGTCACCCGCACGCGGCTCCCTAACGATCTGAGCAGTCGTGACGACCGCTATCTGCTGATCGACCGCACGCTCTATCAGCCGCGCCTGCTGCCGGGCCACAACGTGCTGGCCTTCCCCGACTTTGGCCTGCTGCCCTCCACCCAGGCCGCTGTGCTGCAGCACCTCGATGCCGCGATTGGCGCTGGCGGGGTGATCGACATCTGGGCCCACACCAACGAGATTGTCACGCCCGAGCAGATCGCCGCCTGGCGCACGGCGATCGCGGCCGCCGCCAGCAATCCGGCCGTGTGGGTTGCACCAATTCCTGAGATCGCCGCCTACTGGCGCGGGATTCGCGCGGTGCGCGCCGAGATCCTCGACGCCGCCGAGCCGCTGCGGATTCGGATCACCAACCCAGGGACGAGCGATCTCCGGGGCGTGACGGTGCGGCTGCCAGGGGTTGCGGTGCGGGCCGAGGGCGCCACGCCGATCGCGATCAGCCAGGATCAAGTGCAGCTCGATCTGGCGGCGGGCGCCAGCGTCGAGCTGCAGGTCTGGCTGCGGCCAGCTCAGTAAATTGTGTCCCAGGCTCAGGTCCAGGCCCTGACGGTTCACAGGCGCTGGCTGGCCAATCGCCGCGACGACGAGATCGATCAGATCCTCGATCACAAATGGTTTGATTAGAAACTTAATGTGGGGCCATTCCTGGTGTGGTCGAGCGCCAGCGCTCATCAAAATAACTGGCAGCTGGGGCAGATCCGGGCTGTGCTGGAGGGTCTGAAGCACAGCGATGCCGTTGAAGTACGACATCATTATGTCAACTATGACCAGATCGACTGGCTGGCGCTGGAGATATTCCAGTCCCTCGCGGCCATTGTAGGCGAGATAGACCTGATAGTGCTCCCGGCGCAAGATGCTGGCGATCATATCGGCGACATAATCCTCATCATCGATCACCAGCACTGCCAGCGGGCGGTTCGCGGCCGATTCGGCAGGACGCTGCACGATCTTACTCCTTTGCGAAGGTTTGACTCTGGCCCCCATTAATGTAGGGCAAGCCACTCAGCACGCCGGCAAGATGCTCAAACCGCTGGCCAAGCTGAACCGTCCCCTCTTGCATAATCAGCTCAACAACCGAGTGGTCGTGATCGCTGCCCCGCGATTTGAGCACGGTAATGACGCGCCGGATAAAGGCGCTCACCTCGACATAGCGCAAGAGAATAATCGTAAATCCCCTGCTGCTTGATCGTAAATCGGAATAGTCTGCTAGATGGGATGTTTTTTCAACGTGCGCACAAGCTCAAGGCCGTTCATCTGTGGCAGCATCACATCGGAAATAATCAGGTCGGGCAGCTGGTGCTGTTGCGCCAGACACTTAAGCGCTTCGCGCCCATTGTAGGCATACAGCGGCTCGTACCCAAGGTCTTCAACCAGCATGCCAATCATTTCAGCCAGTGAATCTTCATCATCAACAACCAGAATTTTAGCCATAAATAATCTCTACCAGAACATTGTTCCAGCCGGTACAGCGGGTTAACTCGTCTCAACTATGCGCTGATTCTGCTTCTATTCCCTAAACTATACATAAGAAATCAGCGCCCCGGCAGCCAGGCGAACTCAGCATTAGGGCTATAGATAGGGCTAATTTGAAGAATACCTCGTAATACAATATACTTTGTTAAACGAGGTATAATACACGTTATTAGCGGGCTGAATTGTGCCGATCGATTCTAGAACGAAGGAGAATCTATGCGTAACCGTACCGCCACTCATTCACGGATCTGCTTCTCAGACTACACCCCGGCGGAAGAAATCGCCAATGCAATTACGCATGGTATTGGCACCCTTCTCAGCATTATTGGCCTGATTGTACTCGTGGTTATGGCAGCGCTCAGCGGCGATGCCGGGCGGATTATTAGCTTCAGCATCTACGGCAGCACATTGATTGCGGCCTATCTGGCCTCGACGCTCTACCACAGCCTGCGCCACCCACGCACCCGCTATATCTTCAAAATCCTCGATCACTGCTCGATCTACCTGCTGATCGCCGGAACCTACACGCCGATCCTGCTGCTGAGCCTGAGCGGAGCCTGGTCGTGGATCTTGATGAGCGTTGTGTGGGGTCTGGCCCTCCTGGGGATTGCCTTCAAGATTTTTTTCGTGCGCCGCTTTGAGCTGGTTTCAACCCTGGCCTATATTGGAATGGGCTGGCTGGCGGTTACGGCCTGGGGCGAGCTGTCGCGCAATCTGCCAGCTGGCGGCATGCGGCTGCTGATAATCGGCGGGGTGGTCTATACCGCCGGGGTCGTGTTCTATCGCTGGGACCGCCTGCCCTACAATCACGCCATCTGGCACGGCTTTGTAATGGGCGGCAGCCTCTGTCACTTCCTAACCATGGCGGTGTACCTGTCGGCCTAGGGCCAATCCCGTTCAAATAAAGAAATTCTTGGGTATTTTCCCCTCTCCACCGCGATGGAGAGGGGTGGCACCGCAGCGCCGGGGTGAGGTCAGCTATGCCGCCATCCGGCTTATTTAGAAGGTGTTTAAGAACCAACATTCATCTGTGATACAATTAATTCATTCTTCTTTCAATTAATGATACGGTGCTGCAATGGCGTATGAAACAGACCTCACTGATGACCAATGGGCGGTGATTGAACCGCTGTTAACCACAAAAACGGATCAGGAACGCTATAACG
>DAOTUS010000102.1:0-17436 GCA_034437415.1 Herpetosiphonaceae bacterium | reverse complement strand
GGTGGCGAGCGGGCGGAGCCAGGCCGACCGGAGCAGCGATCGGGCGGTGCTGCTGACAGCGCTGGGGAAGGCCTGGCTGGCGGGGGTGGCGGTGGAGTGGGCGGCGCTGCACGGCGCGGCGCGGCGCCAGCGGGTGGCCCTGCCAACCTATCCCTTTGAGCGCCAGCGCTTCTGGATTGAGCCACCCCAGCAGGCCCAGCCAACGCGGCTGAAACCCACAGCATCGCTGGAGCCAACCCTCGATGCCTTGCCGCGCCTACCGCTTGATGATTGGTTTTTCCTCCCAAGCTGGAAGCAATCGCGACCGCACCTGCCGCCAACGGCCGAACAGCCGTCGCGCTGCTGGCTTGTTTTTCAAGATCAAGCCGGGGTCGGGGCGGCGCTGGCAGATCGACTGCTCAGCCTTAATCAACAGGTCGTTTGCGTTCAACCTGGGCCGACTCCGGGAATGCAAAGCGACGGGCTGTATATCCTGCGGCCTGATGTGCGGACTGACTACGATGCCTTGCTTCGCGAGCTGCGTGAACAAGGGTTGATGCCGGATCAGATCGTTCATTTATGGAGCGTATCGCCATCCGATCTGGCCACGCTGGATGTCGCCGGGCTGGAACAGACCTTATCCCAGGGCTTCTATAGCTTATTGTTCCTGGCGCAGTCCCTCGGCGAGTCAGGTCTGACCTCCTGTACCCTCAACATCGTGGGCAACGATTTGTTCAACGTAACCGGAATGGAAACGATTCGTCCCGACAAGGCGACAATTATCGGCCCAGCCAAGGTGATTCCCATGGAATATTCCACCTTGCGCTGTCGCAGCATTGATATTGCCCTGCCCCAGCTACCCAATGGCGGGCCAATTATCGACCGTCTGCTCGGTGAAGTATGGGCCGAGGTGCAGGATACGGTGGTCGCCCTGCGCGGCCATCATCGCTGGGTGCAGACATTTGAACCCTGTCCGCTTCCCGCTGCTGAGGGCGCGGTGCCCCTGCGCGAGGGTGGCGTGTACCTAATTACGGGTGGCCTGGGCGGAATTGGCCTGGCGATGGCCGAGCATCTTGCCGCAACCGTTCGGGCGCGGCTGGTGCTCGTCGGCCGCTCAACCTTCCCTGAGCGGGAGCGCTGGGCCGAACTGCTGATCCAGGATCCTGAGGGTGTCGGCCACCAAATCCGCAAGGTTCAGCTGCTGGAGGCGGCTGGCGCCGAAGTATTAATTATCCAGGCCGATGTCAGCCGCCGTGAGCCGATGGCCGCATGTGTTGAAACGGCGCTGGCTCGATTTGGGGCGCTGCACGGGGTTATTCACGCCGCCGGAGTGCCGGGGATCGGCCTCATTCCGCTGAAAACCCGTCACCAGGCGGCAAATGTGCTGGCCCCAAAGGTTCATGGAACCCTGGTGTTGGCCGAGGTTCTGCGCGATCAGCCGCTGGATTTTCTGGCCCTCTTCTCCTCGATCACCTCGGGAACTGGCGGCGGCCCCGGCCAGATCGATTACTGCGCGGCGAATGCGTTTCTTGACGCGTATGCCCAGCGCCACTCCGACTGCCACGGGCGCACCGTGGCGATCAATTGGGGCGAGTGGCAGTGGAATGCCTGGGAGAAAGGCTTGGAAGGCTATAATCCCGAAGTCCAGGATTTCTTCCGCCAGAATCGACAGCGGTTTGGGATTAGCTTTGCCGAGGGCAGCGCCGCATTCGGCCGGGCCTTGAATGCAGGCGTACCCCAGATTGTTATCTCAACCCAGGATTTCCAGGTTATTGTCGAGCTCAGCAAAACCTTTACCATTCATCGCATTCTGGAAACCGTCCGCAGCGACCGCCCAACCCACCCACGCCCGGTTCTGGCCACGGCCTACATCGCGCCCGGCAGCGATCTTGAGCGCACCGTTGCCGATGTGTGGGAGCGGATGCTGGGGATCTCCGACGTGGGTATTCACGATAACTTTTTTGATCTGGGGGGGAATTCGCTGATTGGCCTTGATGTCATCACCCACTTGCGTAAAGAGCTTAACATCGAGACGATCCCTGCCTATATGCTGTACGAGGCCCCAACCATTAGCACGATGGCCCAGTTTCTAGCACAGACTCGCAATCAGACCGCCCAGGTCGCCGCCCGTCAGGATCGCGGTGCCCTGCGGCGCGATCGACAACATCAACGACAACGTCGTTCTTAACTAGAGGTCAGGCAATGGAACATTCAACGACTGAAGCTATCGAATACGATCCGCATTCCGCTGTCGCTATCATCGGCATGGCGGGACGGTTTCCCAATGCGCCATCGGTTGAAATGCTCTGGCAAAACATCGCGGCTGGGGTTGTTTCTCTGCACACATTTACCGATGCCGAGCTGCACAGCGCTGGGGTCGATCCGGCGCTGATCAACAATCCGCAGTATGTCAAAGTTGGCACAATTGTGCCGGATATCGATCGGTTTGATGCGCCTTTCTTCGGCTACACGCCGCAGGAGGCCGCCTTGATGGATCCCCAGCATCGCTTGTTTTTAGAATGTGCCTGGGAGGCCCTGGAGCATGCCGCCTACGATCCTGAAACCTATCCTGGATTGATCGGTGTGTTTGGTGGCTCAGGCTTCTGCACCTATCTGTTGAACAATCTGTTCACCCACCCGGATCTGCTCAAAGCTGCCGGGAAGTTACAGATCGCCGCTGGCAACGAGCGCGACTCCTTGACCACGATGGTTTCATATAAGTTCAATCTTCGCGGGCCAAGCGTGGCGGTGCAGACCTTCTGCTCCACATCGCTGGTTGCCGTGCATATGGCCTGCCAAAGCCTGCTCAACTATGAGTGCGATCTGGCCCTAGCGGGCGGGGTGGCGATCACGGTACCCCAAGAGCAAGGCTATCTCTACGAAGAGGGCAATATTCTCTCCCCCGATGGGGTCTGCCGCACCTTCGATGCCCAGGCTAACGGCAGCGTTATGGGCAATGGGCTGGGTCTCGTCACGCTTAAGCGCCTGGATGAGGCGCTGGAAGATGGCGATACCGTGTATGCGGTTATTCGCGGATCTGCCGTCAACAACGATGGCAGTGTGCGGGTCGGCTATACCGCGCCTGGCCTGGAGGGTCAGGCCGGCGTGATCGCGGAGGCCCTGGCCCACGCAAATGTGGCCCCCGAGACGATTTCGTACCTTGAATGCCATGGCACAGCGACGCCGCTCGGCGATGCGATTGAAATGGCGGCGATGATCCAGGCTTTTTCGCTTAACACCCAGCAAAAGCAATTCTGCGCGATTGGTGCGATTAAGCCCAACATCGGTCATCTTGATCGCGCTTCAGGTGTCACCGGCCTGATCAAAACGGCGCTGGCGTTGCACCACCGCCAGCTGCCGCCCAGCCTGCACTTTGAGCGTCCCAACCCCGATATTGATTTGGCGAATAGCCCTTTTTATGTCAACACGGTGCTGCGCGAGTGGCGGCGGGGTGCCGCGCCGCGCCGGGCCGGGGTCAGCTCCTTTGGCCTGGGCGGGACCAATGCCCATGTCGTGCTGGAGGAGGCGCTTGAGCGTCCGCCCGCCCAGCCTGGGCGCGCTTCCCACGTTTTGCTGCTGTCGGCTAAAACCCAGCCTGCCCTTGAGGCGGCAACCAAACAATTAGCGCTGTATCTGCGCGAGAATCCGCAGCTCAGTCTGGCTGATGTTGCCTATACCTTGCAGGTTGGCCGCAGCGCCTTTAGTCATCGGCGGATGGTGGTCTGTGCCACGTTGGACACGGCTCTCGCCGCGCTTGAGTCAGGCGATCTCGCCCAGCGGCAAACGGCCCAGGTCATCCAGCGCGATCGTCCGCTGGCGGCGGCCTGTGGATCGCTGGGGCTGGCCCAGTGGCCGGTTATCCAGCGCCTTTATGCGAGTGAGGCCCGGGTTCAAGCTGAGATTGATAGCGCCTGCCAGGTTTTGCGCCAGCACTATGGCTGGGATGTGCGGGCGGCCTTTACCGCACCGCTCGCCGCCGAGCCGGATCTCGCCATGCAGTTTGTCGCCGGGTATGCCTGGCTTCAGGCGCTGGTGCAGTCGGGGGTGCAGCTTAGTCAGCTGTACGGCGCCGGGATTGGCGAGCTGGCCACGGCCTGTGTGGCTGGCGTTCTCCCCCGTGATACCGCTCTGGCCCTCATTGCCCAGCAGGCTGGCCGGAGCGCGGCTCAACCGATGGCGCAGGTGCTCCAGACGCCGGAGATCGCCCTTTTTCTACAATCAGCCGGGGCGCAGTTAAGCCTCGATCAGGCCACGAATTTGGATTGGTGGCGTGAGCGGGTGACCTTAGCCGCTACGCCCTTTGATCCAAAAACCCTTGAGTTCAGTCAGGCCCACGCGACGGTGGTCCTGGGCGCTGGTGCGGCGGAATTAGTGGCCAGTCAAGCGATTATTGATCTGGCCCAGTGCAGTTCCGCTGCGCCACTGCCCGAGCTGCTCGCCGCATGTTGGCTGGCCGGGGCGGCAGTTGAGTGGAAGGACCTGTACGCGCAGGAGCAGCGCTACCGGGTGGCCTTGCCAACCTATCCCTTTGAGCGCCAGCGCTACTGGGTCGACGCCCAGGCCGCCGCGCCGGTCGCCCAGGCCAGAGCCGCTGGCAAAGACCCCGCGATGGAACGCTGGTTTTACCGGCCGGTCTGGCAGCAGGCGCTGGCACCGCAGATTGCCGATATCGCCAGCGGCTGTCGGGATCGTGGGCCGTGGCTGGTCTTCACCCAGGAGGATCAGCTCACTGCGGCCTGTGTGGCCGAGCTGCGCCGTCTGGGGGCGGCGGTGACACTGGTTCGACCAGGCGCAGGGTTTGCCCAGCTGCAACCTGATGTCTACACCGTCGATCCGGCCCAGGTCGCCGACTATGCCCAGCTGTTTCGGAGCCTCGCCCAGCCGCCCCAGACGATTATCCACGGCTGGAGTTTAACGGCGCTGTCCAGTGATTCCTCGGCGACAACCCATACGCTGGGATTTTTCAGCCTCCTGGCCGTGGCGCGGGCGCTCGGCAATCAGGTTCAACCATGTCGGGTGTGGGGGCTGACCCGCGAGGCGCTAGCGATTATTGGCACTGAGGATCACGCGCCCGAGCAGGCGGCGGTTGCCGGGGCGTGTAAGGTTATCACGCAGGAGTATGGCCATATCACCTGCCACCATCTTGACCTGAGCCTGCCGGACGCCGACAGCTGGCAGTCCGCCGCCCTGGTTCACAGCTTGATCCAGGAGTGGATCAGCGAACCAGCCGCTATCGCACAGGCCTATCGCCAAACCCAGCGCTGGACCCAGATCTGCGTACCGTGGGCGCTCCCCGCCACGGATACGCCGGTTTTTCGCCAGCGCGGCGTCTACCTGATCACCGGCGGGCTTGGTGGCATCGGTCTGGTGATCGCTGAGCATCTGGCCCGCACCGCCCAGGCGCGCCTGATCCTGACCAGCCGGACCGGCCTGCCCGCGCGCCCCGAATGGCCGCGGCTCCTGGCTGAGGACGGGCCGCAGCGCCCGATGATCGCGGCAATCCAACAGCTTGAGGCGCTCGGCGCGGATGTGCTGGTGCTGCAGGCCGATGTTACCGACGAAGCAGCAATGCGTGCGGCCGTCGATCAGGCGCACGACCGTTTTGGGCCGATCAACGGGGTTATTCACGCGGCTGGGATCTCCGACCCCAGCGCTTTTGGGATTATCTACGAGGTTACCCGCGAGGCGTGTGAGCGTCATTTTGCCCCCAAAATCACTGGAACCCAGGTTTTGGAGCGGGTGCTGGCTGGTGAGCGGCTGGATTTCGGCGTGGTCATGTCGTCGCTGTCCTCGGTGCTGGGCGGCTTGGCCTTCAGCGGCTACACCGCCGCCAATATTGTGCTTGATGAATTGGTGCAGGCCCACAACCGCCGCGCCTCCGTGCCGTGGCTAAGTATTAACTGGGATACCTGGGGGCTGCGAGCGGATCAGCACAGTGTGATTGGCGCAACGGTTGCGGTGTATGAGATGACGCCTGCCGAAGGGATCGCGGTTTTGGAGCGGGCCCTGACCCATGCGCGCCATGCAGGCCGGGTGATTATCTCAACCGGCGATCTATCCAGACGCCTGGAACAATGGGTTCGCCATAGCGATGAGCCTGATGTTCCCGCCAGCGTAGCGACCATCTTGCATCCGCGGCCCTTGCTGGCGACGGCGTATATGGCGCCGACCTATCAGCTTGAGGAGCGGATTGCCGCTATCTGGCACCAGGTATTGGGTATTCGCGAGATCGGCATCTACGATTCATTTTTGGACCTGGGCGGAAACTCACTGATCGCTACCCAGGTGATCACGCGGCTGCGCCAGGAGTTTCAGCTGAATCTGCCGCTCACGCTGCTGTTCGATGCGCCAACGATTGAAGCGTTGGCCCTGGCGATTGAGCTTGCCCTGATTGAAGAAATTGAACAAATGTCAAACTTAACAATGTGAGGTTCGCTATGCAGGTAGGTGTTATCGGCGCCGGTGTGATGGGCACCGGCGTTGCCCAAAATCTTGTCCAAACCAACCACGAGGTTATTTTAATCGATACAACCACGGCTATTCTCGATCAGGCCCGCAGCACAATCCGCCAAGCGTTGCGTCTGCAGCGGATGCTTGAGCCGAAATCCGACCAGCCGGGGATTGATGACCTTTTAGGCCGTATCACCTTCACCACCGAGCTGGCGGCGCTCAGCACGGTTGATTTCGTGATTGAGAATGCACCTGAAAAATGGCCGATCAAAGAAGCGATCTACCGTGAGATCGACCTGATCTGCTCAGCACACTGTGTGTTTGCGGCCAACACCTCGGCGATCTCGATCACCCGGATTGCCAGCCAGACCAAGCGGCCCGCGCAGGTTCTGGGCATTCACTTTATGAACCCGGTGCCGATGAAGCCGGTCGCCGAGGTTATTCGCGGATTCCACACCTCCGAAGAAACCCTGGGGATTGCCAAAAAGCTCCTCGGCGCGATGGGCAAAGAGGGGATTGTTGTCAACGATATGCCTGGATTTGTCTCCAACCGCGTGTTGATGCTGACGATCAACGAAGCCATTTACCTGGTTCAAGATCAGGTTGCACCGCCCGAAGACATCGATAAGATCTTCAAGTCATGCTTTGGGCACAAGATGGGTCCGCTGGAGACTGCCGATCTGATCGGCCTCGATACGATTCTGTACTCGATCGATGTGTTGTACGAGAGCTATAACGATAGCAAGTATCGACCATGCCCACTGCTTAAGAAGATGGTTGACGCCGGGCTGCACGGGCGCAAGAATGGTCGGGGCTTTTATTCCTATGCCTAAATATCATGTTCGTGCTGACTCAACAGATTAAGGAGAGCCTGCCACTATGGAGACCAACAAATCCAAAATTCGCCAGTTTCTGAGCCGCTTTATTCACAACCACGAGATTAACGATGATGAGGACATTTTTGCCGCCGGTTTTGTCAATTCACTTTTTGCAATGCAGCTGGTGATGTTTGTGGAGCAGGAATTTGGGATCACGGTTGAGGATAACGATCTGGATCTTGATAACTTTCGCAGCATCAGCGCAATTGCGCATTTAATCGAGCGCAAATCGGTTCCTGCCTAGGAGTAGCGAAGCGCACCAACGGAGCGCGGTTCCCACCAGGCCGCGCTCCGTTCGAGACACCAAACTGATGCCAACCACTACCTGGGAAAGGATGGCTATGACGACTGAACCGCAGACTGAGGCCGCGCCGCGCGCGAAGAAACCTTCCACAATCAAATGCGTGGTTTGGGATTTAGATAATACCGTCTGGGATGGGGTTTTGCTGGAGGATAGCGCGGTGACTCTGCGCCCCGCTGTGGTCGAGATACTCAATACGCTTGACGCACGGGGGATTCTCCACTCCATCGCCAGCAAGAACGATCACACGGCGGCAATGACAAAGCTGACTGAGCTTGGCATTGCTGGGTATTTTCTCTATCCGCAGATCAATTGGAATACGAAGTCGTCCGCCTTGAGTGTCATTGCTACATCAATCAATATTGGCATCGATACCCTGGCCTTTGTTGATGACCAGCCGTTTGAGCTGGAAGAGGTCGCCTTTGCCTTTCCCGAGGTGCTCTGCCTTGATAGCGCCGATCTGGCGGGAATGCTGGATATCCCCGCGCTAAACCCCCGCTTCATTACCGAGGACTCCAAACTGCGCCGCCAGATGTACATGAGCGATATTGAGCGCAATCAGGCGGAAAAAGAGTTTGTTGGCCCTAACGAGACATTTCTGGCCACGCTGCAGATGGAATTTGCGATTACGCCGGCCGAAGAGGAAGACCTCAAACGCGCCGAAGAGTTGACCGTCCGAACCAACCAGCTCAATACCACCGGCTACACCTACTCCTATGAAGAGCTGGATGCGCTACGCACATCGCCCAGACACCGGCTCCTGATTGCCAGCTTGAAGGATAAATATGGCACCTACGGCAAGATTGGGCTGCTGCTGATCGACTGCGACCCCGAGATCTGGACCGTCAAGCTCCTGCTAATGTCGTGCCGGGTCATGTCGCGTGGGGTTGGTGCCATTATGATGAATCACTGTATGCGGCTGGCACAGGCGGCTCGGGTACGGTTGCAGGCCGAGTTTGTGCCAAACGATCGCAATCGCATGATGTATATCACCTATAAGTTCGGCGGGTTCCGCGAGGTCGATCGCCGCGATGGGGTTTTGATTCTCGAACACGATCTGGGCACTATTCAGCCCTTTCCTGAGTATGTCCAGGTTACGCTAGGCTGACGATGAGCGCTGGCGGCGGTGGATCGAACGTCACTATTGCTGGTGGGTTGTTAGAGTTTAAGGATGAGTATGCAGGATCTTCGTGCTGAACTAGCCAGGCGGCGGGCACAACTGTCGGATCACCATCGCACGCTATTGGAGCAGCGCCTCAATGCGCCCGCTGATCCTACCGCCCAGGGGCTAGCGATCCCGGTGCGGGCCGCGAATATACCGATCCCGCTGTCGTTTGCCCAGCAGCGGATCTGGTTTTTCGACCAGTTTAACCCTGGCAACCCAGCCCATCACATTGCCGCCGCACTGCGGCTTAGCGGTCGATTCGACCTGCCGGCAATCAACCAGGCGCTGACCGCCCTCCAGATGCGCCACGCGGTCCTGCGCACCTGCTTTCCGGCCGCCGATGGAGTTCCGCTACAGGTGATCGCCGCCGCCGCCCCCTACCAGGCCCAGATCCACGATCTCAGCGACCTGCCGCTGTCGGAGCGTGAAGCCCGTATGCTGCAACTTGTTCAAGTGCGCTCGCAGCTGCCCTTCGACCTGGATAACGGGCCAGTCTGGCGCGCCGAGGTGATCCGGCTTATGCCGACAGAGCATGTTGTTCTTTTGGTTCTGCATCACATTGTGTGCGACGGTTGGTCCTGGGGCGTGTTGGTTCACGACCTTTCAACCTTATACAACAGTGGGGTGCAGAACGTGCCAGCCGCCCTGCCCCCGCTGGTGATTGAGTATGCCGACTATGCGGTCTGGCAACGCTCCCAGGCCGCCGTCGGCCAGCTGAAAGCCCAGCTGGATTACTGGCACCGCCAGCTGCAGACTCTGCCACCGCCGCTAATCCTGCCAGCTGACTATGCCCTAAGTGCTCCCGCCCGCCGTGACAAGTGCTGGCTGACGCTGACGTTGCCGGGCGAGCTGCGCGGCGAGTTGGAACAGCTAAGCCGCACGTTGGGCTGCACCCCGTATATGGCGTTGCTTGCCGCCTTCAAGCTGCTGCTGTATCGCTACACCCACCAGACCGACGTGGTTGTCGGAACCTTGATCGCCAATCGAACCCGCCCCGAAGTGGAGCCGCTGATTGGGATCTGTATCAATTTGCTGATTCTGCGCACCGATCTTGCGGGCCAGCCGCCATTGCGCGAGCTGGTGCAGCGCGTTCGGGCGGTCGCCGAGGCGGCCTATGCCAACCAGGATGTGCCAATCGAGCAGCTGATTGATGTTTTGCAGCCGGCCCGCGATCTGCACCGTCCGCCACTCTGCAATGTGTTATTTGTCTTTCAAAACACCGCTATGCCAGCGGCCCAGCTGGCGGGCCTGGATGTGAGTGTGGTGCCGGCACCAAAATGGTCGACCGAATTTGATCTGGCGCTGGAGGTGACCGATACCAGCGCTGGCTGTGTCCTGGCAGTGGAATATTGTGCCGCTGAGTATCGCGAGGCGACGATTGTCCGTCTGCTGGAGCACTATCAGCTGATCCTGGCCGCCCTGGTTGCCAACCCGGAGCAGCGCCTTGATGATGTGGCGCTGGTTTCAGCCGCAGAGTGGAACCAGATCTGCGCCTGGAATGCCACCCAGTCACCCCTTCCGCCGTTTGACCACTGGGCGGCATGGTTTGCGGCGCAGGTTGCCCACTCCCCCCACGCAATCGCGGTGTCCTCGGCGGACACATCCCTGACCTATGCGGCGCTGAATCAAGCGGCCAATCGGTTGGCCCACCAGCTGCAGGCGGCGGGGGTCGGCCCCGACTGTGTCGTGGGCCTGCTGGCCGAACGGGGAATCCCTTTACTGACCGGCATTATCGCGGTGTTGAAAGCTGGCGGCGCCTACCTCCCGCTTGACCCGCTCCATCCGCCCCAGCGGCTCCAGCAGATTATCGTCCAGAGTCAAACCCGCTTGATCCTGGCCGATCAGGTCTGCGAGAGCCAGCTCGGCGCGGCCTGCGCGCTGCTGGCGGCGGAGTGTCGCCCACGCGTTTCTAGTTTGACGAAGCTGCTGGCGGATCCCGACTGGCCTTCAGCCGACCCCACCGCACTGGCCGCCCCAACCAATCTGGCCTATGTGATCTACACCTCCGGCTCAACGGGTGTTCCGAAAGGCGCGATGGTTGAGCACCAGGGGATGCTCAACCATCTGGCGGCGAAGATCCACGATCTTGATCTGCGCAGCACTGACCGAATTGTGCAGAACGCCTCGCAGACCTTTGATATCTCGGTCTGGCAATTTTTATGCTTGCTGGTGGTTGGCGGCGAGGTTCACCTTGTGAGCAACGAGGTGGCGCAGGATCCGCACGCCTTGCTGGCGTGTGTTGTCGCGCAGCGGATAACGATTCTTCAAGTTGTGCCATCGTTGCTCCGGGTGCTGCTCGATTCCATGAGCGCGCCACTGCCGCTGCCCGACTTGCACTGGATCGTCCCCACCGGGGAGGCGCTGGCCAGCGATCTTGCGCTACGCTGGCTCGCGTTTTATCCCGCGATTCCGCTCATGAACGCCTATGGCTCAACCGAATGTTCGGATGATCAGTGCCATCACCCGATTCGCGGCCTGGCTGATCTTGATCACGAGGCGGCAACGGCGATCGGGCGGCCCCTGGCCAATACCCAGACGTATATCCTGGATGCCCAGCTTCAGCCCGTCCCGGTCGGCGTTGCAGGCGAGCTCTACATCGGCGGGGTCGGCGTTGGACGCGGCTACCTCTACGATCCGCAGCGCACCAGCGAGCGTTTCGTCCCGGACGGCTTTGGCGCGACGCCGGGATCGCGCCTTTACCGCTCTGGGGATGTGGCCCGCTATCGGGCTGATGGGGTGATAAACTTTCTGGGTCGCAGCGACCATCAGGTCAAAGTGCGCGGCTTTCGGATTGAGCTGGGCGAGATTGAGGTGGCCCTGCGCCAGCATCCCGAGGTTCGTGATGCGGTCGTTATGGCGCACCTCAATTCCAATGGCGAGCGCTATCTTACGGCCTATGTCGCGCTTGCTGTTACTGGGACGGCGACTGCGGAGACCTTGCGTAATTTCCTGAGCCAGCGTCTGGCCGCGTATATGGTGCCTGCGATTGTGCTGCTGCTGCCCGCGCTGCCGCTGTCTCCCAATGGCAAGGTCGATCGGCGGGCGCTGCCCGTGCCGACGTTAGAGCGCTCTCAGGAGCGCCTCTACACCGCCCCGCGCACGCCGCTGGAAACCCAGCTGGCCGCCATCTGGGCGCAGACCTTAGGGGTGGCTCAGGTCGGCATTCACGATGATTTTTTTGCGCTTGGAGGCTCGTCATTGCTGGCGATTCAGTTGCTGGCGCGGGTTCAGCAGGCGACGGATCAGCGTCTGTCTGTGGCAAGCCTGTTTGCCGGCGCGACGATTGCCGATCAGGTGGCTTTGTTCCATGGGCGCCGAAGCGAACAGCCCGCCTATCTGGTGCCGATCCGCCTACAAGGCAGCCGCCCGCCGCTCTTCTTAATCCACCCCGTTGGCGGCCATGTGCTTTGCTATCACCAGCTCACCGCTGGGCTAGACAGCGATCAGCCTGTGTATGGGCTGCAATCACCTGGCGTGGAAGGCGCGCCACTTGCGGATACTGGCTGGACCATCGCCGATCTCGCCCAGTGGTATGAGGCCGAAATCCGCCAGGTTCAACCCCAGGGCCCGTACTTTTTGGCGGGATGGTCGCTAGGCGGCGTGGTCGCCTACGAACTGGCATGTCGTCTCCAGGAGCAGGGCGAGATCATCGGTGCGCTTACCTTGATTGATGTTGCCGCCAGCCATCCACCGGCGAAAACAGCCTCGCGGGCCATGGATGCCGCCCGTTTTGCGCTGGATCTGCTGGCGACTGGCACGCCTCAGAATGGAGCTGCGGGCGCCAGCGATACGGCAACAGCGGCGCTGGTGGTGCAGTTTACCCGCGAGCTAGGGCTTTCGAGCTCCGCCGATATTATTGGATTGATCGACAAAGATAGTGCCAGCGTTGTCGCTATGGTCAGCCGCTTTGCCGATCGGCTGGGCCTTGACAACACAGATCCCTCCCAGCCAATTGAAGCCCAAATTGCCGCCGCCTGGAGTCAGCTTCAGGCGCTGCCATTTGATAATGCGACCAATGGACTTGCCCATATCCGCCAGCTATTTATGATTTATGAGCGCAATATGCAGGCGCTGTACCAATTTCAGCCGCGGCGCTACTCAGGCCCGCTAACATTGATCGTCAGCAGCGAACGGGCTGAGCTGGCGTCTGAGCCAACCCTGGGCTGGCAGGCCGCCGCTGCGCAGCCAATCCGGCAATATATCTTGCCCGGCAATCACTACACCTTGCTGACGCTGCCGGTCGTAAGCCAGGTTACGGCGCTCTTGAACCCAGTCGGTGAATAGGCCCGCCTTATACATGGGGTTTCTATGACAGTTTATCTCTCGGTGCAGAATGTTCGCAAAACGTATGGGGCCACGCTCGCCCTGCGGGATATTTCCCTGGAGCTGTACGAGGGTGAGATTTTGGCCTTGCTTGGTCCCAACGGCGCGGGCAAAACAACCCTGATTAAGATCCTGGCAACCCTGCTGACCAAAGATGCGGGAAAGGTTGAAGTATTAGGCTACGATATCGATCGCCAGGAGCAGATGGTGCGCCATCTTTTTGGCTATGTTGGCCAGGATACAGATCGTTCGGCCTATGCCCGGCTGACTGTGACCGAAAATCTGCGGTTTTTTGGGGCGCTGCGGGGCCTTAGCCGCCGCCAAATCTCTGATCAGATCGAGAAACTATCGACCTACTTTGATTTCGGCGATCAGCTTGGCAAGCTCTTTATGCACCTATCAGGCGGCCAGAAACAGACCGCTGTAATTATGCGGGCGCTCCTGTATGATCCGCCGATCATCTACCTTGATGAGCCAACCAAGGGCCTGGACCCCGTTGTCGGACGCCGAATTCGTTCGTTTTTGCAGCGCTATATCCATAACGAGCGCAAATCGCTCTTGTTGACCTCGCATATTCTTTCGGAGGTCGATGAGCTGGCCCAGCGGGTCGCGCTGATTCACGATGGCGTGATTGCGGTCACCGGAACCCCGACCGAGCTTAAGCAGGCGCTTGGCCCGCAGCACCTGATCGAGCTACCTCAAGCCCAGCTCTCGCCCGCCACGCAGGCGGCGTTAACCACGCTGGAGGGGGTCACTGTGCAGCTAGAGCGCGAGCCTGGCTGGATCTCCCTGGGCATTACCGATCCGCTTGAAGGCACGGCCGCAGTCATTGACGTTTTGCGCCGCCATGAAATGCAAATCCCCTTGCGCTATCGCAGCGTCTCGCTGGAAGATGCTTTTATCCATCATATAGGGGTACTCAATGAGCGTTTTGAATCCTGATGAAGAACTTTCCCACCTCACCAGCCCGCAATCAAAGCCCCGGCCGCTTAACGATCTGGGCAGCCGCTCGCAGCCGATCTCGGCATGGAAGGTTATCTGGATTACGATCATCAAAGATCTTCAGATCCAGAAACGCTATCTGCCTGATCTGGTTGGCACTGGGGTGGAGATCGCGATTCGGGTGCTGTTTTTCCTGATGCTGTCGGGAATAATTAGCGTAGCAGGGGCAAAATCGCCATTGGGGCGGGATCTGACTGGACACGATCTCTTTATTTTCTTTCAGGGAGCCCTGCTGCTGTTCGTCTTCAACAGCACGGCCCTGACAACACCAGTCAATACGATCACCCGCGACCTGAACAATGGCACACTGGAGTACCTGTACAGCAATCCAATCTCGCGCTACGCCTACTTTATTGGGACAGTTGTTGCGAAAGCATGTATTACGCTGGCGATTTTCACACCGCTGTTTGTCGTTCTCGTGCTGACGGCAGGTGCCAACTGGGCTAATCTCGGCATGGTGCTCCTCGTCTGCCTGTGCGCATTGGTGACCTTAATTGCTTTTGGCGTGATGATTGGAATCTTGGCGCTGCTCTGGAAACAAGTCAGCTCGTTGACCCAGGTGTTAGGTATTTTGTTTGAGCTATTGGCGGGCGCGTACTTTCCTGTCGCGGCTTTTCCGGTCCCAGTTCAGTACATGGCGTATGCATTGCCCTATACCTGGGGCTATGATTTGATTCGCTACTATAGCTTTTCCGGTCAGTGGCAGACACTGTTGCCGGTCTGGGTCGAGTGGAGCATCTTAATCGGATCTGGCGTGGTGTACTCGATCTTATCGCGTTTGCTGCTTCGCCGGGCCGAACAGATCGCAAAACGCCAGGGTCTACACCTGCTGTAGCGCGAAGCACCTCAGGCACCACCCAGCGGTGTGGCTGGCGCCTGAGGTGTGCCGGGCTACGCCTTGAGGCAATCCTCGATTGTGTTGATGACAGCCGACTGGGCGCTATGAATGAAAAAGTGATCGCCATCGAATGCATGAAACGTGCAGCGGGCGGTGGTGTGGGTAGCCCAGCTGGCGAACTCATCAGACGCGACAACCTGATCCTCACGGCCATGGAAGATCGCAAATGGGAGATCAAATGGCGTATCAGGCCGATACACATAGGTTTCGGTGAGTTCAAAATCAGCGCGTATGGTTGGCAGCACGAGTGCAAGCAGCTCGGGGTTCGCCAGCACAGCCTCGGGGGTTCCATTTAAACTCCGCAGCTCTCGCACAAAGTCGCCGTCGTTAAGCGTATGCATTGGGCGTTTGCTCAACCTGTGGAGCTGATTGGGCGCACAGTAGGCTGAGGCGATCAGCATGCGAGGCAAGGGAAGATTCTTCCGTCGGAGCAGCCGTGCAAGCTCAAAGCCAATCAGCGCCCCCATGCTATGCCCAAAAAACGCGAAGGGTTGATCGAGCCAGGGCTGGAGGATTGGCACTAACGCCTCAACAAGCGAATCCAGCCGAACAAAGGGACGTTCTCGAAGCCGGATTTCACGTCCTGGGAGTTGAATCGCGCCGACTTCGATATCGCTCGACATCTGGCGCATCCAGGGACGGAACACTGTAGCGCCGCCGCCAGCATAGGAAAAACAAAAAAGGCGCAGGGCTGGTTGCGTTCGTGGATGCGGCCAGATGAGCCACGCGGATGGGGCTGTCATAACCCTCCTTTGGATATGCAATAGGACATAGAAATACCTCACCAGACTGGAATCCGACCTGCTGACGTGCTAACCAATACGAAAGTGCATCCACACGCGACGAAGATAGAGAGTGGCAAATAAGCGGATCGGGTGTTCTCTCGAAATCCGCCGCTTTGCGGTTTCTGTCACTGGTAGGCGTGGGCCAGAGCGGCTATTTGGCTGCCGACCTAGCTTTGATAGGCATATTTAGCGATATTGATCTGCTGAATTTGCGTGCTGCCCTCGATGATCTCCATGATTTTGGCATCGCGGAAATAGCGTTGTACCGGATAGGCGCTGCTACAGCCATTGGCACCGTGGATCTGCACCGCGTCGCTAGCAATCTTGACCGCAGCGGTTGACGCAAAATACTTGGCGATCCAGGTCTCCATCACAGTGCTTGGGTCGCCGGTATCCTTGAGATAGCCGGCCTGATAACACAGCAGGCGGGCCGCTTTGGTATTCGTCACCATGTCCGTCATCATCTGGCGGATGAGATCGTGATCCTTGAGCGGGCGGCCAAATTGGGTCCGGTTGCTGGTGTAGCTTAAGCAGGCTTCAAGGCACGCCTGGGCAATCCCAACACTGCCCCAGGCAACGCTGTAGCGCCCAATATCGAGTGCCGATGTCACGATCGCGGCCAGGCCAAACCCGATCCCGCCAATCCGATTGGCCTCGGGGATTTCACAGTCGTTTAAGTGCAGCTCGGCCAGCATGGAGCCGCGGGTACCCAGCATCCCGGTGATTGGTTTGACGGAAAATCCTGGACTATCTTTTTCGACCATGAATGCGGTTATCTTGCCGTCAATATGACCAAACAGCAGGAAAATATCGGCGATTTGGCCAAAGGTGATCCAACGTTTGCGCCCATTCAGCACATAGCGGTCGCCGACCAGACGCGCCGTTGTCTCGATACTTTTCGCATCGCTTCCAACATCCGGCTCGGTTAGAGCAAACGCCCCAATTAGCTCACCGCTCACCAGACGGGGTAGCATCCGGCTTTTTAGGTCCTTGTTGGCCCATTTCAGGATCGAGTGAGCCGCCATGCTATGAACCGTTAACAAGCTTCGAACTGATGAACAACCACGCCCTAGCTCTTCGTTAAGGATACCAAAGGTGACCATATCCCTGCCGGTGCCGCCCTGGTCAGCGGGAACCACGCTGCCCAGATAGCCTTCCCGGCCAAGCTGCTTGATCAGCGCTTCGGAAATGCACTCATCCTGGTCAAATCTGTCGGCGTGGGGCGCAACTTCCGCATCAACGAATGATCGAAAGGCTATTTTATCTTTAGATTGCAGTGCAGTAAGCTCGATTCGCATCAAATAATCCTCCATGTTGATCAAGAATAGTCACAGTTATTACCCTTTTCAAGATTCGCCAGCGTATTGGCTGTAGGCCCATGTCCAATAGTCGTGCGCGGCAAAGGATCGGATTCTGGTGTGGGGACACGCTAAATCCGCCAGGGGCTAAAGCAGTATCAGATATTGAAAATGGCGCTGGTGCGGACCGTGATGAGCTATGCGTGCATGGCCCAGGCTAAACGCGCTGAAAGTTGTGTTCAGGGCAATCGCATCTAAATCAAAAACAGACATTGTTTGCTCAAAACAGCGTTTTTTGATCGGTATGTCATGGTTTAACGGCACCAAAACCAAAAAAGACGGGAACAGTATCGCTCA